>NZ_DCQO01000009.1:0-254542 GCF_002323495.1 Olleya sp. UBA1516 | reverse complement strand
AATTTTGTATCGAGAACCTTTTTTTTTTGCTTCTCGATACAATTTGCTCATGCTTCACAAATCACTCGAAGTGACGTTATGTTTTGTTTGCTTTAAGTATGACGTGTGTTACAATCTAACTTCGATATTATTTTCTCTTAATTCTTCTTTTAAATCTTGAATTGCAATTTCACCAAAATGAAACACACTTGCTGCCAAAGCAGCGTCAGACTTCCCAACTTTAAAGGTGTCTACAAAATGTTGTACTGTCCCTGCGCCTCCTGAAGCTATTATTGGAATATTTAAAGTTTCAGATAATCTCGCTAACGCTTCATTTGCAAAACCAGCTTTTGTTCCATCATTATTCATAGATGTAAACAAAATCTCTCCTGCACCTCTAGTTTCAACTTCTTTAGCCCAATCAAACAAATTTAATTCGGTTGGAATACTTCCACCAGCCAAATGTACAATCCATTCGCCATCAATTTGCTTTGCATCAATAGCAACCACAACACATTGACTCCCAAATTTATTGGCCAATTCGTTAACTAATTCTGGTCTTTTTACTGCTGAAGAATTGATAGACACTTTATCAGCGCCAGATTTTAATAACACATCAACATCTGCTATTGAAGAAATACCACCTCCAACCGTAAACGGAATATTAACATGTTCTGCTACTTTTAAGACCATATCAATCATGGTTTTTCGACCTTCTAATGTTGCCGAAATATCTAAAAAGACTAATTCGTCAGCTCCTTTTAAGGCATATTGCTTCGCTAATTCTACAGGATCTCCTGCATCACGTAGGTTTACAAAATTGACACCTTTAACGGTTCTTCCGTCTTTAATGTCTAAACATGGTATGATTCGTTTTGTAAGCATATTTAGGTCCTCGAAATCAAGGTTTATTATTAATTATTATACTACTATATTTTATTTTAGAGACACTTCGACTGCGCTCAGTGTGACGTTAAAATTCTAATTTTCAATGCTACGATAGCATTCTAATCACTATTATAAAAAGCGTTCTAATTCTTTTAAAGTAATTCTATTTTCGTACAGTGCTTTTCCAATAATAACACCTTCACATCCAATCTCTGCTAGCTTTTCTAAGTCTTCAATAGTTGTTACTCCTCCTGAAGCTATCAACTTAACGGACTGACCAGAACTGTCATTACTACATTGTTCAATAATATTTTTATACAACTCTAAAGAAGGACCTTCTAACATCCCATCTTTAGAAATATCTGTACAAACTACATATTGAATGCCCTGCTTTTGATAATCTTTTATAAACGGAATCACCTCCAAGCTACTCTCTTCCAACCAACCGCTAATTGCAATTTTCTGGTTATTACAATCCGCACCAAGAATAATTTTCTGAGAACCATACTTGCGTATCCAACCTTCAAAAGCATCTCTATTTTTAACAGCTATACTTCCTCCTGTAATTTGTTTAGCTCCAGAGTTAAATGCTGTTATAATATCATTATCGGACTTTAAACCACCTCCAAAATCGATTTTAAGATTGGTTTTAGAGGCTACCTGCTCTAACACTTTATAGTTTACTACATGAGATGCTTTTGCACCTTCTAAGTCAACCATATGCAAATATTCTATTCCTGCATCTTCAAATTGTTTAGCGACTTCTAATGGATTTTCGTTATAGATTTTTGTGGTATTGTAATTTCCTTTAGTCAAACGTACACACTTTCCTTCTATAATGTCAATTGCTGGTATTATTCTCATATCTCTTGCCCACAAAAGTGGAAATTATTTTTTTTGTTACTATTTATTTTAAATTAAAACCTTTCGACTACGCTCAAGGTGACAACACGAAGAATTATAGCTCGATAAAATTCTTTAATATTTGTTCTCCTGCAGTACTACTTTTTTCAAGGTGAAATTGTACCCCATAAAAATTATTATGTTGTAAAGCCGAAGCAAAATCTATACTATAAGTAGTAGTTGCGATACTTTCTTTACAATTTTCGGCATAAAAACTATGTACGGAATACATAAACTCTTGATTTTTTACATCTTTAAACAAGTCCGACTTTAAATCTGTAATAGTATTCCAACCCATTTGTGGTACTTTAACCGAGTTGTCAAAACGCTTAACAGCTACATCAAAAATACCTAAACCTTCTGTATTGCCTTCTTCAGACGATTTACACATTAATTGCATGCCTAAGCAAATTCCTAATACAGGTTGCGTTAACATCGGAATCAATACGTCCAAACCACTTGCTTTTAGCATAGCCATTGCAGAGCTAGCCTCTCCAACTCCGGGAAAAATCACTTTATCTGCTGCTTTGATTTCTGCTGGATTATTGGACAATATAGCGTCATACCCCAAGCGTTTAAAAGCAAATTGTATGCTTTTTATATTTCCTGCTCCGTAATCTATAATTACTAGTTTCATTATAACATCCCTTTTGTTGATGGTAAAAACATTTTGTTAGAATCGCGTTTTACTGCCATTTTCATAGCTTTTGCAAATGCTTTAAAAATACCTTCTATTTTGTGGTGCTCATTTATACCTTCTGCTTTAATATTCAAATTACATTTTGCACCATCTGTAAACGACTTAAACAGGTGGAAAAACATTTCAGTTGGCATGTCTCCAATTTTTTCACGCTTAAAATCAGCGTCCCACTCTAACCAGTTTCTACCACCAAAATCAACTGCTACCTGCGCTAAACAGTCATCCATTGGTAAACAAAAACCATAACGCTCTATGCCCAATTTATTACCCAACGCTTTATTAAATAACTCACCTAAAGCAATCATTGTATCTTCAATAGTGTGGTGCTCATCAACTTCTAAATCGCCTTCAACTTTAATGGTTAAATCCATTGCACCATGCCGACCAATTTGGTCTAACATATGGTCAAAAAAGGATAAACCAGTATCAATATTATTTTTACCAGAACCGTCTAAATTTACTTTAATGTAAATTTTAGTTTCGTTAGTATTTCTAGTAATTTCTTCAACACGATCTTCTAATTTTAAAAACTCGTAGATAGCTTCCCAATCTGTGCTTGTCAATGCGATACAATCAATAATAGCTTGTTTTGACGTTTCAATTTCATCAGCACCTAATTCTGGATCTTCAGACAAAAAGATACCTTTTGCTCCTAGGTTTTTAGCTAATTCCATATCAGTGATGCGGTCTCCTAAAACAAAACTATTTTCTAAATCGTACTTTTCTTTATCAAAATACTGCGTTAATAAACCTGTTCTGGGCTTACGCGTTTCTGCATTTTCATGCGGAAATGTTTTATCTATATACACATCCGTAAACACAACGCCTTCCTTTTCAAAAGCAGTTATTACTTTATTTTGTGCAGGCCAAAAGGTGTCTTCCGGAAAAGAATCTGTTCCTAAGCCATCCTGATTAGTAACCATTACCAACTCGTAATCCAATTCTGAAGCTATTTTAGCCATGTATTGAAACACTTTTGGGTAAAACTCTAGCTTCTCTAAACTATCTAGTTGATAATCTACGGGTGGCTCTAATACCAATGTTCCGTCTCTGTCTATGAATAATACTTTTTTCATGTGCTATTTTTTGTAGTGAGATTCTGAAAAACGTTCAGAATAACGCGTTATACTCTTTTTAATGCTTCGATTAATTTGCTGTTTTCTTCTGGTGTACCAACAGTTATACGAACGCAGTTTTTAACTTGTGTATTTCTATTTCTAATAATTACTTTTTCCTCGATTAAGTATTGATACGTTTTATTAGCATCATCAACTTCAACTAACAAAAAATTAGCATCTGTAGTGTATATTTTCTTTACTATATCCAATTTGATTAAAGCGTCTTTTAACTTTTTTCTTTCTTCAAGAATAGTATCAATATTTTTAGTGACTTCTTCTAAGTTATTTAAACTACTTAAAACCGCTTTTTGGTTTAATGTACTAACATTATAAGGTGGTTTTACACGGTTATAAAGTGCAATTATAGCTTGGCTTGCATAAGCAACACCTACTCTAACACCTGCTAAACCCCAAGCTTTACTAAAGGTTTGACTAACAATTAAATTATCGTATTTATCAATGTTTTTAATAAATGACGCTTGCGCACTAAAGTCAATATAAGCCTCGTCCACAATCACGATACCATTAAAATTTTCTAAAATATATTCAATATCTTCAGGATTTAAACTGTTTCCTGTTGGGTTATTAGGCGAACAGATAAAAATGATTTTTAAATCTTCAAAATCTAAATACGGTTGTAGCTGATTTAAATTAATCTGAAAATCGTTAATCAACGGTTGTTCAATAACCTCAATATTATTAATATTAGCTGATACATCATACATTCCGTAGGTCGGTGTAAAGGTTAAGACCTTATCTTTTCCAGGTTCGCAAAAAATACGAAATGCTAAATCTATAACTTCATCACTACCATTACCAATAAAAATTTGATCAGTTTCTACATTTTTAATAGCAGATAACTTTTGTTTTATTTCTATTTGTTGTGGATCTGGATATCTGTTTAAATCTCCAAATGGATTCTCGTTTGCATCAAGAAAAACATCTGCAGTCCCTTTAAACTCATCTCTTGCAGAAGAATAGGCTTTTAGAGCTTTAATGTTAGCTCTAACAAGGTTGTTTATGTTTAAATTTTTGTCCATTTTTTATTTTTACTAATTGTATTGATAGTAATCTGTTATTTTATTCTTGTGTGATACTGAAACGAGTTCAGTATGACGTTGCGATAATATTTAATCTTTAAATAATCATTCACAATTTATATTTCATGATTAATGAATCTTATTTCTTAAATCTTGTTTAATCCATCACGTCACACTGAATTTATTTCAGTGTCCCATTATTTATACTTGTGTGATACTGAAACTAGTTCAGTATGACGTGGCATTATTTTAAATCCTTTAATCGAATAGTCACCGCGTTTTTATGCGCTTGTAATCCTTCGGCTTCAGCCATTAACTCTATAGTATTACCAATATTTAGTAATCCCTGTTTTGTTATATTTTGAAAGGTAATCGCTTTTGTAAAACTATCTAAATTCACACCAGAATAGGCTTTACTAAATCCATTAGTTGGTAAAGTGTGATTAGTTCCGGACGCATAATCTCCTGCGCTTTCTGGGGTGTAATTACCAATAAACACTGATCCTGCATTCTCGATTCCGTCGACATAAAAGTCATTATTATCCGTACAAACAATAAAGTGTTCTGGTCCGTATTGATTAATTAAATCTAATGCTATGGCATCAGTTTCAACTAAAATAGATTTAGAATTATCTATCGCTTGTTGTGCAATATCTTGTCTTGGAAGTACCTTTAGCTGAAGCTGAATCTCTTCCGCGACAGCGTCAATTAACTTTTGAGAGGTAGACACCAAAATGACTTGGCTATCTGCTCCATGCTCGGCTTGACTTAATAAATCCGAAGCCACATAACTAGCATTTGCTGTATCATCTGCAACGACTAACAACTCACTTGGACCTGCAGGCATATCAATAGCAACACCATATTTAGTTGATAATTGCTTAGCAACAGTTACAAATTGATTTCCAGGTCCAAATATTTTATAAACCTGAGGGATAGTTTCTGTACCAAATGTTAAACCAGCAATAGCTTGGATTCCGCCAACTTTAATAATTTTAGTAACACCACAAAGTTGTGCTGCATACAAAATTTCGTTTGCAATTTTACCGTCTTTATTTGGCGGAGAACATAATACTATCTCTTTGCAACCTGCAATTTGCGCAGGCACTGCTAGCATTAAAACCGTTGAAAATAAAGGCGCTGTACCAGCAGGAATGTAAATTCCAACTTTTTGAATGGGTCTTTTTTCTTGCCAACAGTTAACACCTTCTGTGGTTTGCACACTCACTTTTTCTGTCTTTTGTGCGGTGTGGAAGGCTTCAATATTACTTTTTGCTTGCTGAATAGCTTCTTTTAATGGCTTTGAAACTTTAGCACTTGCTGCTTCAACTTCTTCAACTGTAACTACATTTAACTCTAATTTTGCACCATCAAATAATTGTGTGTACTTAGCGACTGCTTGATCACCATTACGTTGTACATCCTCAAAAATTTGAGTTACCGTAGTTTCGATATCATTTACCGTTTGGGTTGGGCGTTTTAAAATGTCTGACCACGTTGCTTTTTCTGGGTTGTTTATAGTTTTCATTATAATACCATATTATCGATTGGACAAACTAGGATGCCTTCTGCTCCATTTAATTTTAATTCGTCTATAATTTCCCAGAAATCATTTTTGTTTATTACAGAGTGGATTGAGCTCCAACCCTCTTGTGCCAATGGTAAAACTGTTGGACTTTTCATTCCTGGTAAAATGTTTATAATATCGTCCACCTTATTATTTGGTGCATTTAAAAGTACGTAACGTGATTGTCTAGCTTTTAAAACAGATTGTAATCTGAATTGTAGTTTGTCAAGTATCGCTTGATTGTCATCAGAAATTTGAGGAGATACTGCCAATACAGCTTCTGACTTTAAAATAACTTCTGCTTCTTTTAAACCGTTTTTAAATAATGTGCTTCCGCTAGATACAATATCTACAATAGCATCTGCTAATCCAATATTTGGAGCAATCTCTACAGACCCATTAATGATGTGTAAATTGGCTTTAACTCCGTTTTTCTCTAAAAATTGATTAACTGTATTTGGGTAAGATGTTGCAATGCGTTTACCTTCTAAATCTTTTACAGAATTATATTTAACACCTTTTGGCACTGCAACAGAAACTTTACAACTTGAAAACCCTAGTTTTTCAGCAATTGTTATATCGTTTCCTTTTTCGATTAAAACGTTTTCTCCAATAATAGCAACATCTACAACACCATCTTTTAAATATTGTGGAATGTCTCCATTACGTAAATAAAAAATCTCTAAAGGGAAATTTTTTGCTGAAGCTTTTAATTGGTCTTTACCATTATCTATAGAAATACCAACATCTTTAAGGATTTGCATCGAATCCTCGTTTAATCTTCCTGATTTTTGAATTGCAATTTTTAATTTACTCATTTTATTTCTTTTTAAATTTTTTAGATTTTTTTGAAAATTTGAGTAAATCTTTAGGAAAGTGTATAAAAACAAAAAACCGTTTGATTTACTCAAACGGTTTTAAATATATTTTGATTTTATTCAATACATTTCTAACTGGCTTGAGTGCTAGTATGGAAATGATGATGATGTAATTGAATAAAGTTCATGTCTTTTTTTGTTCTGTACAAAGATTGTTAAATTTAATTTTAAAAACCAAATTTATTATAAAATAATTTTAAGTTTTTATAAAAATTCTAATACTTGATTTATTGGTTACCTAAAATAATAGGCATTCCGCTATCTCCTGATCCAATCACAATTACTTTGCTATTATTAGATTCTGAAAGCTTTACAGTAGCTTCTATCCCTTTGTCTTGTAATATTTTATCAGTTAATGACGCACTTAAAATTTTGTTTGCATCAGCTTTACCTTGAGCTTCGATAATTACTTTTTCAGCCTCTTTAGCTGCAGTAACTAATCTAAACTCATACTCTAAAGATTCTTGTTCTTGTTTAAGTTTACGCTCAATTGCATCTTTAATAGTTGGAGGCAAAGTCACATCTCTAATCAAAATGTTATTTAATTGTATGTATTGTGACTCGACGATTTTTTTGGTTTCTTCAAAAATTTCATCCTGAATAGCATCACGTTTACTAGAATATAATTGCTCTGGAGTATAACGTCCTACAACGCTTCTAGCTGCACTACGTATGGCAGGTTGCAATACTCTGCTTACATATTCTCTTCCTTTTTCTTTATGTAACTTACTTAAGTTTTTATAATCAGGTTGATATAATACAGAAGCATCTAATTTAATATCCAAACCGTTTGAAGATAACACAGACATTTTTTCTGGTAATTCTTGTTGTCTAACCTCGTAATCGATAACACTGTTCCAAGGTGCTACAAAATTTATACCTTCACCAAGTGGTTCGCTATCTGGATCTACTCCACCTCCAAGTTGATACAATACTCCTGCATGACCAGAATCAATTGTTTTAACCGATTTAGCCATAATAATTAATCCTATTACTGCTGCTATTATAAAAGGAAATGCTCCTTTTGGTAATTTTTCCATAATTTTTTTTATTTTAAATTAATCCTTTAAATTTTCTGATAAACCATTCTAACGCTAAGCTTAAAGCGATAATAAATAGTAAATATGACCAATCAATCAAAGGTACAACACTTTTATTGCTTTTTTGAATGGGTTGGTAACGATTATCCATTAATAAACTATCGATTAAAGCCTCATAACTATTTATAAAATATGCTTCACCACCACTATTAGTAGCTAATTGTTGCAACTTTGTTACATCTGCGTTTAAAAATTGTTGCTCTACGTTATACTCAATAATTTTAAAAGTACCAGAAACTGAAATATTCTCTGAAGCTGAATTTACCGTAAAGTTATAGTTTCCAGATTCTAATCCGTTTAAGTTAACTTGATAACTATTTCCTTTTAAAATCAAAGGTCTATTTAAAACAGCTTGGGTTTTTGTGTTTTTTAATGAAATCACCAAGGATGCATCAGTATCAAACTCGTAATTTTTATTAAAAAACTGAGCGTTTATAACAATATTATCACTTCCGTTGTAAAATGAATTATAAGTAATATTCAATCTATTGCGACGCTTATTAGATGCCAAATATTGAACTAATTTACCAACAAAATTGTCAAACTTTAAAAAACTGTCTTCGTTAATATAACTTTGTGCTCGCCATTTCCAAATATCTTCTCCAAACAATACTGCTTCCCTAGTTCCATTAGTTTCTAAAGTGGCTAATAACGGTTGTTCTGTTTTTATACCAGATACTGTTTTATATAATATTGTTTCAAACGGTTGATTAAAAATAGACTCACCAAAAGTAGATTTTAAAGGAGGAAGATTTTCAAAATCTATATCTTCAACTATAAAAGGGTTATAATTTTTATTTAAAGAAGGTTGATATTCTTCGGTTTGCGAGGTATAATCTAAATTATAACTACCAGTCACTTTATTTAAAAATTGCCAATCTGTTTTTGCTCCAATAATAACCCATTTATTTTTGTTTTGCTTTTGTAATTCATCAAACAAAGACTTAAATAAAGCATTTGGCTGACACAGTATAACTAATTGAAAATCATTTAATTGATTTAAAATTTTATTAGGTCTTAAAAACACAACTTCACGTTGCTCATTACTTTCAATACTTTTTTTTATAGCTCCTAAATCAGGATGTAAAATAGTACTTACAATAGCAATTTTAGATTTTTGATCAATGACTTCTACAGCAAAATTTTTGTAGTTATTGGTCTTATTTTTTTCAGTATCTAACGGAATTATTTGTGCTTTGTAATTTTGCACTCCAACATCATTTGCAGGTAAAGTAAAATTTAAAACTTGACTATTATTAGATTTATCTAAAGTTATTGGTTTGGAAAAAACGGTAGCATTTCCTTTTGTGACTATAAACTTGCTAGTTATTGGTTGATTACCATTATAGACTACTATAGCTTCAATAGGAAAGTTATTTTTTAAATATGCGTATTTATTAGCATTTAGCTTACTAATCTGCAAATCTGAGTAAACTACTGTATCACCAAGGATTATTGGGTAAATAGCTTGATTATATTTTTTTGCAGAAAATTGATAATCATTACCAATAGTCTGATTACCATCTGTTACCATTATAGTTGGCGACACTGTGTTTTTATATACTTGGGTTAAGGATTTAAAAACCTTATCAACATTAGTTTGGCGATCTGCAAAAGTAAAACTATCTGCAACGGTTATATCCTCTCCAAAAGCAAACAATTTTACATTAAATTTATCAGTAACCTGAGTGTTTTTTAGAACATAGTTAGTGAATGTTTTAGCCTTATCTGCTTGATTTAAATGCTTTAACGATGCTGAATTATCTACCGCTAATATTAAGTTTGGTTTTTCAGTGTAATATTCTACTTGCTCAAATTTTGGATTTATTAGTAATAATAAGACTGAAAATAAGGTGATAAAACGTAAAAAAGCAAAAAGCGCATTATCCTTTGATGCGCTTTTTGTTTTATAATAATACTGAAATAAGGCTAATAATACAGCGATTATTCCTGCTAAAATGATATATATTATAGTATCTGTAGACACTTAATCTTCTTTTACTTTAATAATATCAAAAGCGTTCATAAAACGTTTGATATCCTTATTATTATCATTTTCTGTCAAGCATATTACTTGAGATATAAACATTATATTATCTACTAAATAAGCATTCATATAAATAAATGCCTTTTCAATTTCAATTTTAAAACTCCTTCCTGGATAACCATTGTGAGTTACTTTATTTTCAAATATTAATGTACCATTAACATTTTGCACAGCACCTTGTACCGCTGCATCAAGGACTTCATCTTCATAATTATCCGCTACATCTTCAAATTGAGATTTTGGATATGCTGATTTTATAACAGAATAAACAACATTAGTACTATTTTCTGAAGTTGCCACATGCATAATCATGTACATATCTAAAGGTCCTGCTTCCGTATCTATCACTTCAAGTGTTTGTACAGGTTGCACAGGATATTTAGCAATAAATGCATGCTCTTCGGATTTATAGTCAATCCATTCTTGAGCTGAAGCATTTAAAGTTGACACTAAAAAAAGCGTCAATATAAAAACAATGTTTTTCATGGTTTAATTATTGTAAGACAGTTTGTGGTTAACCCTATTTTAAGTTAACATTCCACCATCAACATTTATAGTTTGTCCAGTTACATAGGCAGACATATCTGATGCTAAAAACACACATACATTAGCAATATCTTCTGGTGTACCACCACGCTTAAGTGGTATAGCATTACGCCATCCTTTAACGGTTTCTTCATCTAACTTTGCAGTCATTTCAGTTTCGATAAAACCTGGTGCTATCACATTACTTCTAATATTTCTTGAGCCTAACTCTAAAGCTACAGATTTAGAAAAACCAATAATACCAGCTTTTGATGCTGCGTAGTTAGTTTGTCCAGCGTTACCTTTAACACCAACCACAGAACTCATGTTAATTATAGATCCTTTACGTTGCTTTAACATAGTACGTTGTACTGCTTTTGTCATATTAAAAACAGACTTAAGATTAACTTCAATTACTTGATCAAAATCTTGTTCACCCATTCTCATTAACAAGTTATCTTTAGTAATTCCTGCATTGTTTATTAACACATCAATGCTACCAAATTCTGCTAAAACATCCTCTGCTAATTGCTGTGCTTCGTCAAAACTTGCTGCGTTACTTTTATATCCTTTTGCTTTTACACCAAAAGCATTTAATTCTTTTTCTAACTCGTTTGCAGCCTCTACAGACGAACTGTAAGTAAATGCTACATTTGCACCTTGCTGAGCAAATACTTGAGCAATACCTTTACCAATACCTCTGGAAGCACCTGTAATAATTGCTGTTTTCCCTTCTAAAAGTTTCATTTATGATCTATTTTTTGCTTTTCGATTTAATCGAAAATATATTGTTAGTTTACTAATTCAAATATAGTAATTACAAATTGTTATGTATAAAAAAACCTCATAATTTATACAATTATGAGGTTTTAAACTATAGACTTCTTACAGCCTCTTTATGTTGTTTTAATTACATTTTAACGTCTTCTTGTTTTTCGTAATTAAATAAATAATCAACATCCATCTCTTGTACTTTTCCTAATTTATTTAGAGCTTTTAAATCCACATCTTTTTTGTTTCCAATTACCATAACGTTATAATCTTCTCCTTTTATGTTTTTATTAAAAAACTCGCGTAAATCCGCTAAAGTCATATCTTTAATTGCATTATACATAGCCTCTCTGTTATCCTCTGAGATTCCTAATTTTTGAAGTCTTTCATAACTCCAGAAAATACTAGATTTATTGATACGTTGTGCTGCTATTTGCTTTAAAGTAGACTCTTTAGCTGCATTAAACTGAGCTTCAGATTCTGGCATATCATTCATTAATCCCATCATAGCCTCCACTGCTTGTGGCATTTTGTTTGCCTGAGTACCAATGTATGCCATTACGTAATTAGAATCGTCTTTTTCTCTAGCAGTACTATAATTAGACCATGCAGAATATGCTAATGATTTAGATTCTCTAATTTCCTGAAAAACTATTGAGGATAAACCTCCTCCAAAATAGGTGTTAAATAATGTAGATGCAGCCATATTTTCTGCTTTAAAAGGTTCTCCTTTTGCTAAAAACATCATTTCGGACTGTACCATGTCAAAATCTACAAAATACACATTTCCTCCAGTTTCTTTTTCTGTAAAAGCAACTGCTTCAGGATAATCTTTAAGATCTTGATTTACTTTATGAGATTTATTTATAGCTGAAATTGCATTATCTACATCTTTACCGTAATAAAACATACGCTGTTTGTAGTTTTTTAAATCTTTAGTTAGATTTACTAATTCTTGAGGATTAATACTATTTAATTCTGTTACAGGAATGATGTTTCGTAAGCTAGAATTTTCGCCATATTTAGCATAATTCATTAAACCACTTCTTAAAATACTACCTTTATTAGTTTTATTATTTTGTCTTCCTTTAGCAATAGATTGTACGTATTTACTATATGCTTCCTGGTTTGGTACAGCATTATCCAATAATTCTTCTAATAGCTCAAGACCTTTTGGAAGATTTTCTTTTAACCCATTTAAACCAATAAAAGTTTGCTCATTACCTGTATTTACGTAATAATCTATTCCTAATTTATAAAACTCTTTTTTCAAGTCTTCATTTGAATATTTATCTGTACCTAAATACTCTAAATAACCTACTGCTAAATCTAATTTTTTGTCATTATCACTTCCCATATCAAAAATGATGTTTAAGTCAAATAAATCATTAGATTCATTTTCAATATATGATACTTTAATTCCGCTATCGGTTTTAGTTGTTTTAATAGCTGAAGCATAATCTACATAGACAGGTTTTAAAGCTTCTGACTCCATTTTATTAAAGTCTTCGATATATTTAGAATTAGCACCTCTATTAAGATTAACAGGTGTAATTCCTGGGTTTTGTACTTTTACGATTTTGTCGTCATTACCTTTACGTTTGTACGTTACAACGTAATTATCTTTGTAAAATGAATTAGCAAAATCCACCAATTGTTGTTTTGTAATCTTTTTTAAGTCGTCTAAAAAACGGACTTTGTCTTCCCATTGTTCGTTATGAATAAAAGCATCAACATAAGCATCTGCTACAGCTGTACTACTTTCAAATTGCTTTAATTGAGATTTTTTAAGATCATTGATAACTGCATCAATCATCCAATCTTCAAATTCACCTTTTTTAAGTTTGTTAATTTGATCTAACATTAAACCTTTTAACTCTTCTAACGACTGACCTTCTTTAGGTGATCCACTTAAAGAATGGTAACCATAATCGTTTAAAAATGTTGTTGAAGATCCAGCATATTGCACTAATTGCTTTTGATTTAAATTTAAATCCATCAAACCAGCGTTACCATTAGCCAAAATCATATCTGCTAAGGTTACAAGTTTTTCTTCTTCAGTATTAACTCCGCCTGTTCTGTAGGCTATAGAAATACTTTCTGCAGTTGGTCCATACACCTCGTTTTCTACTATTGCAGTTAATGGCTCTTCCTTAGGTAGTACAGGATGCTCTACTTCTTTTCTTTCAAACTTACCAAAGGTATTATTCACTTTTTGTATGGTTGATTCAAAATCTAAATCACCAACTAAAACGACTGCCATATTATTTGGTACATAATATTTATCAAAATAGTTATTAATATCTATCATAGAAGGATTTTTTAAATGCTCTGCAGTACCAATAGTAGATTGCTGACCATAAGGATGATTAGGGAATAAACCTTCTAGCATAGCTGCATAACGTTTACGACCATCATTATCTTGACCTCTATTAAACTCTTCAAAAACAGCTTCTAATTCTGTATGAAATAAACGTAAGACTACTTGTCCAAAACGCTCGCTTTCTAGTGCTAAAAATTTGTCTAATTCGTTTACCGGAATTTTATTGGTATACACTGTTTGCTCAAACCAAGTATAAGCGTTAGTACCTGTAGCACCTAAAGAGCTTGACATTTTATCATACTCATTAGCTACTGAATAGTTTGATGCTTCTAAAGACACTCGATCAATCTCTTTATAAATAGCTAGTTTATTATCTGGATCTTTTTCAGCTCTATGTTTTTCGTATAAATTAGAAATAGTGTCTAGATATTTTTTTTCAGTTTCCCAATTAACTGTACCAATCTGATCGGTACCCTTAAAGACCATGTGCTCTAAATAATGTGCTAATCCAGTAGATTCTTTGGGATCGTAATTAGAACCAGCTCTTACTGCAATGTAAGTTTGGATTTTAGGCTCATCGGTGTTTTTGCTTAAATATACTTTTAGACCATTATCTAAGGTATACAATCTTAACCCTGTCGGGTCATTAGCTACGCTTTGATAACTAAATCCATTGGCATCCTTTTGTGTTTCTGTTTTAGCTGCGGTTGTATCCGAATTACTTTTTTTGCAGCTAGCAACAAAAGTAATTACAGCTAAAGCTAAAATTAGTTTTAAATGTTTCATTTTTTGGTTGATTATGTTAATAAAAAAAGTTCGTTAGCTAAATTAAGCTAACGAACTTTAAACGTTTATTTATTTGGATTATTTTAACACATTAGTGTTAAGTAATTTAAGCCATAACTTCGGCTACTTTTTTACCAATTTCAGCTGGAGAATCTACTACGTGAATACCACATTCTCTCATAATTGCTTTTTTAGCTTGAGCTGTATCATCAGATCCACCTACAATTGCTCCTGCATGACCCATTGTACGTCCTGCTGGTGCAGTTTCTCCTGCGATAAAACCAACGATAGGTTTTTTACTTCCTGAAGCTTTGTACCAGTTAGCAGCATCTGCTTCTAATTGACCACCAATTTCACCAATCATAACAACACATTCAGTTTCTGGATCATTAATTAATAACTCAACCGCTTCTTTTGTAGTTGTTCCAATAATTGGGTCTCCACCAATACCAATTGCAGTAGTGATTCCTAATCCTTGTTTTACAACTTGATCCGCAGCTTCATACGTTAATGTACCAGATTTAGATACGATACCAACTTTTCCTTTTTTGAAAACAAAACCTGGCATAATACCAACTTTAGCTTCTCCTGGAGTGATAACGCCTGGACAGTTAGGTCCAATTAATCTACAGTCTTTGTCTTTGATATAAGCTGCTGCTTTAATCATATCTGCTACAGGAATACCTTCTGTAATACAAATAATTACTTTAATTCCTGCGTTAGCAGCTTCCATTATTGCGTCTGCTGCAAATGCTGGTGGTACAAAAATGATTGTAGTGTCTGCTCCTGCTTTATCTACAGCTTCTTGCACTGTGTTAAAAACTGGTCTGTCTAAATGAGTTTGACCACCTTTACCTGGTGTTACACCACCTACTACATTTGTTCCGTATTCAATCATTTGACCTGCGTGAAAAGTACCTTCACTACCTGTAAATCCTTGAACTATTATTTTTGAATCTTTGTTTACTAAAACGCTCATGTTTTGTATTGATTAAGAAATTTTATGTTGAATTGTTCTTTGCTATGCAAAAGTAAGTTTTTGATTGCGATTACTAAAAGTATTTTAAATTTTATTTTACGAATATGATGATAAACTAGAAGGATTTTCATCAAATAATTGACTTATTTCGTATCCTTTATATAAAAGTCCATCCTTTACTTCCCAGATTGAAATAAAATGAGCTATTGGCTCCACCTTATCAGGTCTTTCAATTGTAGCTGCATAGGCTGTATATCTAGCTGTAATGGTATTATTTTCTTTTAGTAAATGACTTAATTTATAAGTAAATGACACAAATGATTGTCTAACCTCCTTTAGCTTTTGGTCAATACCGTTATAATCTAAGGCTGTATATCCTTGACTACTATTCCAATGCAATTGACAATTTTTATCAAACATTTCAATCGCATTATCTGCTTTTGCTAAATCTAAACTATAAAAGGCTTTTACAATTGCTCTGGCTGACATCTATTTGTTTTTTAATTGTTTAATTATTTCAGGAATTCGCTTAATATATGCCAACTCTTTTAATTTTACTCTTGATTCTTCAATTGGCGTCCCAAAATAGGATTTTCCGCCTTCTATGGATTTTGTCACACCTGTTTGACCTAAAACATTAGCTTTTTTACCTATTGTAATTCCGCTAGTTGTTCCTACTTGTCCCCAAAGTGTAACTTCATCTTCAATAATACAACATCCTGCAATACCTGTTTGAGAGGCAATTAAACATTTTTTACCAATAACGGTATCATGCCCAACTTGGATTTGATTATCTAATTTAGAGCCTTCTCCAATGGTCGTGTCTCCTGTAACCCCTTTATCTATAGTACATAATGCACCAATATCTACATTATCTTGTATTACTACTCTACCTCCAGATTTTAATTGATCAAATCCTTCTGGTCTATTTTTATAATAAAAAGCACTAGCACCTAAAATACTTCCAGCATGGATGGTAACATTGTTTCCAATAACCGTGTCGTCGTATATACTTACGTTAGAATGGATTACACAATTATCTCCAATAGTAACATTATGACCTATAAAACAATTTGGTTGTATTACTGTATTTACGCCAATTTTTGCTGATGTTGATATCGCTACATTTGAACTAGTAAATGGTTTAAAATATGACGTAAGTTTATTAAAATCTCTAAAAGGATCATCACTAATTAACAATGCTTTACCTTTAGGACAATCCACCTCTTTGTTAATTAAAACAATGGTAGCTGCACTATTTAAGGCTTTATCATAGTATTTTGGGTGATCAACAAAAACAATATCTCCAGGTGTTACTACATGAATCTCGTTCATGCCTAGCACCTCAAAATTAGCATCTCCTACAAACGTACAGTCTATAATTTTTGCAATGTCTTGTAATGTATATATCTTTGGAAATTTCATTTAACTCCAGACTATTCCTTTACACGTTCTTTGTAAGTCCCTTTGTCTGTTTCAACTTTAATTTTATCGCCTTCATTAATAAATAAAGGAACGTTAACAGTTGCTCCAGTTTCTACCGTTGCAGGTTTTGTTGCATTAGTAGCAGTGTTACCTTTAACTCCCGGCTCAGTAGCTGTTACTTCTAAAATTACGGTTGCTGGCATATCTACAGAAAGTGGCATATTGTCTTCTGAATTGATTTGAATAGTAACCACTTCACCTTCTTTCATTAAATCTGGTGTATCTAAAGCAGACTCTAATAATCTAATTTGAGAATAATCCGCTTCATTCATAAAATGATAAAATTCGCCATCATTATATAAATACTGAAATTTATGTGTTTCTACTCTTACATCTTCTAATTTATGACCTGCAGAAAACGTATTATCTAACACTTTACCGTTAGTTACACTTTTCATTTTTGTTCTAACAAAAGCTGGTCCTTTACCTGGTTTAACATGTAAAAATTCAATGATTTTATAGATATCATTGTTATATCTAATACATAGTCCGTTTCTAATATCTGAAGTCGTTGCCATTTTTATTTTTTAATTTTTAATTTTTAATTTGATTTGAAATACCCTTTCATGATTCCACGATGAGAATTCTTTATAAACTGAAGAATTTCATCTCTTTCTGTCGTTGCTTCCATTTCTGCTTCAATAATAGCAGCAGCTTGCGAGTTGTTGTAATTTTTTTGGTATAAAATTCTGAATATGTCCTGAATTTCTCTAATTTTTTCAGTGGTATAACCTCTACGTCTTAAACCAACAGAATTAATTCCTACGTAAGATAGTGGCTCTCTACCTGCTTTTACAAAAGGTGGCACATCTTTACGCACCAAAGATCCTCCTGTTACAAAAGCATGACTACCTACTGAACAGAATTGGTGTACAGCTGTCATACCTGCCAAAACAACATAGTCACCTATATTTATATGTCCAGCTAAAGTTGAATTATTAGAAAATATGCAATTATTACCTACGATACAATCATGAGCAATATGGCAATATGCCATTATTAAACAGTTATCTCCAACAACAGTTTTCATTCTGTCAGTTGTACCTCTATTAATTGTAACACACTCTCTTATAGTAACATTATCACCTATGATTGTAAGTGTATCTTCATCATTATATTTTAAGTCTTGTGGTACCGCAGAAATTACAGAACCAGGAAAAATATTACAATTTTTACCGATTCTTGCGCCTTCCATAATTGTTACGTTACTACCAATCCACGTACCTTCTCCAATAATTACATTATTGCTTATAGTAGTAAATGGCTCAATAACCACATTTTTTGCGATTTTCGCTCCTGGATGAACGTATGCTAGGGGTTGGTTCATTTTTTTAGTATTATTTTACTTTTGTTATTTGTGCCATTAATTCTGCTTCTGCACATAATTTACCGTTTGCATAAGCATAACCTTGCATATGGCAAATACCACGTCTTATTGGTGTTATTAATGAACATTTAAATATTAACGTATCACCTGGCACTACTTTTTGTTTGAATTTAACATTATCCATTTTCATGAAAAAAGTTAAATAATTTTCTGGGTCTGGAACGGTACTTAAAACTAAAATACCACCTGTTTGCGCCATAGCTTCTACGATTAAAACGCCTGGCATTACTGGTGCTCCTGGAAAGTGACCTTTAAAAAACTCCTCGTTCATGGTCACATTTTTAAGACCAATAACATGATTGTCTGATAATTCAAAAACCTTATCTAGTAGTAAAAAAGGTTGTCTATGTGGTAACATGTCCATAATTTGATTAACATCCATAACCGGAGTTTGGTTTAAATCAATATTTGGTACGTTATTACGTCTTTCGTTTTTTATTAATTTGGACATTTTTTTTGCAAACTGAGTGTTTACAAAATGACCTGGTTTATTAGCAATTACTTTACCTCTAATGCGTGTTCCTATTAAAGCTAAATCACCAATAACATCTAGCAGTTTGTGTCTTGCTGCTTCATTA
Organism: Olleya sp. UBA1516; assembly: GCF_002323495.1. NCBI lineage: Bacteria > Pseudomonadati > Bacteroidota > Flavobacteriia > Flavobacteriales > Flavobacteriaceae > Olleya > Olleya sp. UBA1516. The sequence continues at coordinate 235,488 of NZ_DCQO01000009.1, read as the reverse complement.
GGATAATGTAACGTCAAGTTATCTAAAATACCATTTGGTTTAACAGCAATCGCATCTTTATTAAAGGCTGATTTTAATTTTTCCATTGTAGAATCTGACAATTCTTTATCTACATAAACGATAGCATTATTTAAATCACCTCCTTTAATTAATCCATGCTTTAATAATGATTCTAATTCATGTAAAAAACTAAACGTCCTAGAATCTGATATATCCTTTTTAAAATCGGACATATTATTTAATGTTGCATTTTGTGTCCCTAATACTTTAGTCCCAAAATCAACCATTGTTGTAATTTGATACTCTTTTGCTGGCATTACTAAAATTTCGCTACCAGACTCTTCATCTGTGTAAGAGATAACATCGCTTACCTCATACACTTCTCTAAAGGCATCTTGTTCTTCAATACCTGCTTTTTCTAATGCTTCTACAAAAAACTTAGAAGATCCATCCATAATTGGTGGTTCTGAGTTATCTAGTTCTAAAATAGCATTATCTATATCTAAACCTACTAAAGCTGCTAATACATGTTCGCACGTTTGAATGGTAACTCCGTTTTTTTCTAAACAAGTCCCACGTTGTGTGTTAGTTACATAGTTTGCATCTGCCTCTATAACAGGGTTTCCTTCTAAATCTATTCTTTTAAAAGAAAATCCAGCATTTACTGGTGCAGGTTTAAAGGTTAATGTTACCTCTTTTCCTGTATGTAAGCCAACACCTTTAAGGGATACTTCCTTAAGTATTGTTTTTTGCTTTATGTCAGTACTAATTATTCCCATTTCCTTTTTTTTCTAATTCGTTTATTGTTTTAGCTAATTTTGGAAGATTTTTAAAATATACATAAGATTTATTCCAATCCACGTAGCTAAATGCTGGCGAACCTTGTAAAACCTCATTGTCTTTAATATTTCTACCTATTCCTGATTGTGCTTGTATTTTAACATTGTTTCCAATAGTCAAATGTCCTGCAAAACCTACTTGACCTCCTATTTGGCAATTTTCGCCAATTTTAGTTGAACCTGCAATACCTGTTTGAGCAGCTATTACTGTGTTTTTTCCAATTTCTACGTTGTGTGCTATTTGGATTTGGTTATCTAATTTGACACCTCGTCTAATTATTGTAGACCCTAAAGTAGCTCTGTCAATGGTTGTAGCTGCTCCAATGTCAACAAAATCTTCAAGTATAACGTTTCCAATTTGTGGTACTTTACTATACTCGCCTTGATCATCAGGTACAAAACCAAATCCATCTGCTCCAATTATAGCTCCAGAATTAATTACGCAATTTTTACCAATCACACAGTCTGAATAAATTTTTGCTCCAGAAAACAACACTGTATTATCGTCGATTGTAACATTGTCTCCTATATAACAATTAGGAAAAATCTTTACATTATCTCCAATTTTTACGTTGTCACCTACTACTGTAAATGCACCAATGTAAATATCCTTTCCAACTTTAGCTGTATCAGATATGGATGTTGGCTGTTCAATCCCAAACTTATTTAGCTTTACTTGATTGTAATACTCTAATAATTTTGAAAATGACTTATACGCGTCATCCACCTTAATTAAGGTACAACTAACGTTTTGCTCAGGTACAAAGTCTTTTGCTACAATAGCAATTGATGCTTTTGTAGTATATATATAATGTGTGTATTTTGGATTTGCCAAAAAGGTCAAAGCGCCTTCTACACCTTCTTCTATTTTAGATAATTTAGATACCTCTACTTGAGGATTGCCTTCTACGACGCCATCTAAAATACCTGCTATTTGTTCTGCGGTAAATTTCATTGTCAACAAAAATAGAAAAAATGTGCTAAAGTTGGTCTTTTGGATAGCATATATAATATTTAGTCACTGGTTTTGACAACGCTTTTAAGCTAAGTTGGTCTGAAGCCTTAACTATATCCTCAACTTTACCATTTTTATGTAAGATATTTATATTTTGTTTTTTTCTTGAATATGCTTGATTACTAATCTGTCCTGTAAACACAAAATAGTCTGCATCTGCATCAGTAATATTATATTTTGATTGCAAATTAGCTTTATGTGCTATTAAAACGTCTTTTGAAATTGGTTTTTTCTTTATTTTCACTTTTAAAAGATGTCTATTTATAATCATCTCGCAAAGATTTTTTAAAACAAAGTCATCATGATATTGCCAATTTTTCATTGCTGCAACAATATCATAATCATCTAATTTAGCAAATGTTTCTAGACAATCTGCATCAAACTTATCAATAGTAATTTCATTTTGTAAAAAAAAGGATAACGGTTTACTTGCTTCTAGATACACACCTTTTGCTACCAATTCTTTAGCACGTTTTAGCACTCGTATTAATAACTGCTCTGCGACTAAGCTTGTTTTATGTAAGTAAACTTGCCAATACATTAAGCGTCTAGCTACTAAAAATTTTTCTACACTATATATACCTTTATCTTCAATAACTAATTGATCATCTTTAACATTAAGCATTGTTATTAAACGCTCACTATTAATATTACCTTCGGACACACCAGTATAAAAACTATCACGTTTTAAGTAATCTGCGCGATCCATATCAATTTGACTAGAGATTAATTGTAACATAAAGGTCCTATGATAGTCTCCTTTAAAAATCTGAATAGCAAGTGTTAAATCGTCGTTAAATTCTATATTTAAAGCTTCCATAAATAACAACGATATTTCTTCATGAGAAACACCACTTACAATACTATGTTCCATTGCATGACTAAATGGTCCATGACCAATATCGTGTAATAAAATAGCTATATAAAGCGCTTTTTCTTCGTCTTCAGAAATTTCAACCCCTTTAAAACGAAGTACTTGTACTGCTTTTTGCATTAAATGCATACAACCAATAGCGTGATGAAAACGTGTATGGTGCGCACCTGGATATACTAAATAGGACAAACCCATTTGAGAGATACGTCGCAGTCGTTGGAAGTATTTATGCTCTATTAAATCAAATATTATAGAATTTGGTATAGTAATAAATCCGTAAATTGGATCGTTTAGTATTTTAAGTTTGTTACTTGCTTTCAAGCTTAATCCTTTATTTAATTAATATACACAAATATACATGAACAATATAAATATTCTTTGGGTTGATGACGAAATAGATTTATTAAAGCCTCATATCATCTTTTTAGAACAAAAAAACTATAAAGTAACCACTTGTAATAGCGGAACAGAAGCTTTAGAAATTTTAGATGAGAAAAAATTTGATATTGTTTTTTTAGACGAAAACATGCCTGGATTAAGTGGTTTAGAAACTTTAAACGAAATTAAAGAAAAACAAGACACACTTCCTGTAGTGATGATTACTAAAAGTGAAGAAGAATATATTATGGAAGAAGCTATTGGTAATAAAATTGCCGATTACCTTATAAAGCCAGTAAACCCAAACCAAATACTACTTAGTTTAAAGAAAAACTTAGACCATTCTAGATTGGTGTCCGAAAAGACAACCTCTAATTACCAACAAGAATTCAGAAAAATCGCGATGGATATGTCCATGGTTAATAGTTATGAAGAATGGGTAGACCTTTACAAAAAGCTAATTTATTGGGAAATTCAGTTAGAAGACATTGAAGACCCTAGTATGTTTGAAATTTTAGAGTCACAAAAAAACGAAGCTAACACACAATTTGGAAAATTTATTGATAAAAATTACCCTTCATGGTTTGAGCCTAATACTGATGCTCCTGTATTATCACACACCTTATTTAGAGAAAAAATTGCGCCAGAACTAAGCAAAGAGCAACCAACCTTATTAGTAGTCGTTGATAATTTAAGATACGACCAATGGAAAGCGTTCGAACCTTTTGTAAACAACCACTACAAAAAGCAAAAAGAAGAAGCCTTTTATAGCATCTTACCTACAGCCACTCAATACGCCAGAAATGCTATTTTCTCTGGGTTGATGCCAAGTGACATGGAAAAACTACATCCAGAATATTGGAAAAACGACACAGATGAAGGTGGTAAAAACTTACATGAAGCTGACTTTTTAAATGCCCAAATGAAGCGTTTAGGACTTACTAACCTTAAACATGAATATTATAAGATTACCAATCTTGCGTCTGGAAAAAAACTAGCAGATAACTTTAAAGGTCTTAAAGAAAACGATTTAACGGTTGTGGTTTATAACTTTGTAGATATGCTTTCGCACTCTAAAACAGAAATGGATGTTGTCAAAGAATTAGCCTCTAATGATAAAGCTTATAGAAGTTTAACTCAAAGTTGGTTTAAAAACTCACCTTTATTAGAAATGATCCAGCAAGCCCAACACATGGGATTTAAACTTATAATTACAACAGATCACGGAACCATTAATGTTAAAAACCCATCAAAAGTTATTGGAGACAGAGACACAAGTTTAAACTTACGCTACAAAACAGGTCGTAGTTTAAGCTACGAAAACAAAGATGTTCTAGCTGCTAAAGATCCAAAAACAATCCACTTGCCTTCTATTAATATGAATAGCTCATTTATATTTGCAAAAAGCGATTTATTTTTTGCTTACCCAAATAACTACAATCATTATGTAAGTTACTACAGAAACACTTACCAACATGGTGGTGTATCTCTAGAAGAAATGATTATACCTTTTGTAGTATTAAGTCCTAAATAATATATTTTTGCAAAAAAAAGTTTAAAGTGACTATACAATATAATATAAAACAAGTAGAAACAGTTGCAAAACAAGTCTTAGAAGCAGCAACCTCTAAAATAATATTGTTTGAAGGTGACATGGGTGTTGGCAAAACAACATTAATAAAAACACTTGTAAGCTTATTAGGTAGCGACGACCTAGTTAGCAGCCCAACGTTTTCATTAGTTAATGAGTATAAAGGTTTAAATGATAACATCTTTCATTTTGACCTTTATCGTGTTGAGGATGAGGAAGAGTTATACAATTTTGGTATAGAAACTTATATATACTCAGATCATTACATTTTTGTAGAATGGCCAAATCTACTAAAACCCTTGCTACAAGACCAGTTTACCACGATTCAGATTGTATTGTCAGAAAATACGACTCGCGAGCTAACGTTAACCAATAATGATTAAAAAAATCTCTTTTTTCTTTCAATAAATAGTGTATTTTTGACCAAGTGTGGTTTAAACCACAACAAGAAATTAAAAAAAGCTTGATTTTAACATAATTTTAACATTTGGCCGATTTTTGATTAGAGATTTTATATACTTTAGAGGTATAATTAATTAAATCCCTAACAAAATGAAAACAAAAAAGTACGTAATAGCATTAGCTATTTTTGGTGGTGTATTATTCACTGCACAAGCAACAAATCTTATTGATTTAAATGGACAACAAACAACAGAAATCGACGGAAGAAAAATCAAAATCCCACCAGCAGGTTAATAGAAAAATAATAATTTCAGGTTCGATTATAGCAACATTCATTGCTTTAACTCCTTATCTGTTTTACATTTATGAAAGTGTTCCAGACCAACAAGTTTGGGACACTTTTTTTTACAAATTTAATAGTACAGTTTACGAAAATGTTCAAATTGTTGTTTGGACAATAACAGGTAAGTTAATTCCATTACTACTGCTATTTATTTGGTTCTTTACCTGTCGACACTGGTGGTATCATGCATTATTAGTACCAATTATGATGTATAGTTATCAATTAATACATTTTGCCTTAAATAACACATATTATTTTGATGAATTTAATTTAATTCATATGCTACCATTTATGGCAATAATTATTCCATCAATCTATTTAGTTAGAGCTAGAATATTTAATAGATTAAATACGGTTGACAAAACCATACAAGACCTAGAAGACGAATTAACATTTAAACCAAAAACGTTTTGGGGAAAGATTAAACAATATTTTTAATACTACCCTAAAAAACCCCATACTACCCTACTTCAAAATGCTTAAAACCTACTATATTATTAATAGTTTTGTTCAAAATTTATTTAGCAATGCTAAGGCTGATCAAACCTTAGAAGAACAAGAAAAAGAGCTTTTTAAAAAGCCTACAACCTTTTGGGAAAAAATAAGACTTTATTTTTAATGCTTTAATTACAATAATTTGTAATTTGTTTCAGTTTTAAAACCACATTAATAATGTCTAAACCACTGTCTCCATTTTCAAAAGCAGAATTATTACCTCAAGAGGAAACTTTAGAAATTTTTAAACACAAAAGCAGTTTATTTTTAGGTATTCCTAAAGAAACCGCATTTCAAGAAAAACGTGTTTGCCTTACTCCTGACGCTGTATCAGCAATTGTTAGTAATGGTCATCGTGTTTTAATTGAGTCTGAAGCTGGTAAAGGCTCTAATTTTAGCGATAAAGATTATAGCGAAGCTGGAGCTGAAGTCACAAAAGATACTGCAAAAGTGTATTCTTGTCCAATGATTTTAAAAGTAGAACCACCTACTTTAGACGAATTAGAGTTAATCAATCCTCAAACCACCTTAATCTCTGCTTTACAGATTAAGACACAATCTAAAAAGTATTTTGAAAAACTAGCTGCAAAACGAATCACTGCTTTAGCTTTTGAATTTATTCGTGATGCGGATGGTGCATATCCTGCGGTTAGAGCTTTAAGCGAAATTGCTGGAACTGCTTCCGTACTGATTGCTGCGGAGTTATTGAGTAATTCTAGTAATGGTAATGGTTTAATGTTTGGAAATATTAGTGGTGTTCCTCCTGTAGAAGTGGTTATTCTAGGTGCTGGAACCGTTGGCGAGTTTGCTGCTAGAAGTGCTGTTGGACTTGGTGCTAATGTTAAGGTTTTTGACAATTCTATTACAAAATTGCGTTGTTTACAAGCTAATCTTGGACGCACACTATACACCTCCACAATTCAACCTAAATATTTAAGTAAAGCCTTAAAACGCTGTGACGTAGTCATTGGAGCTGTAAGAGGAAAAGATAGAGCTCCAATTATTGTGTCTGAAACCATGGTGGAAAGCATGAAAAAAGGATCCGTAATTATTGATGTAAGCATTGATATGGGAGGCTGTTTTGAAACTAGCGAAATTACGACACATAATAACCCAACTTATATAAAAAATGGCGTAATCCACTATTGTGTTCCAAACATTCCTGCTCGCTACTCTAGAACCGCTTCTGCTTCTATTAGTAATATTTTTACGCCTTATTTATTAGAAATTGCAGATAATGGAGGTTTAGAACACGCTATTAGATTTGATAAAGGTTTAAAAAATGGATTGTATTTTTATCACGGAATTTTAACAAGTCGTGCAGTTGGCGAATGGTTTGACTTAAATCATAGTGATATAAACCTATTAATATTCTAAATTTGCAATTCAATTTATTAGAATGAAAATATTACACAGAATTGGTTACTATTTAGGTGGATTCTCTATTGGTTTAGTTTTATTAGCTTTTTTCTTAAACGGAAGAGGTGTCTCTTGCGAGTATAATTATGGTCCAGAAGGAAGAGTCTTAAAGAATATACGCACAAAAACACTACACTTCTCTGCAGACAGTCAAGCGCTTTTAGACACAAAAGCTATTGACACCTCTGCAATAAGTTACATCCTAAAAAAAGGAGATGTAGATTTTTCTAAAAGTGAACCTAGAAAAGAACCTTGTGGTATGTATTTTATTTATGGTGAAACTAAAGACAGTAAAAACTACGAATTTTATATAGAAAACTGTGATAGCATTGCAACCTTGCAAACTATAAAAGTTTTAGATTAATTAGATTTTCGTCTTTTACGCTCCTTTTTTAACAAAGTAAGTTCTCGTCCTGTTTGTCCAGCAACAGACGTGTTTTCTTCTGCACGTCTAATTAAGTATGGCATCACGTCTTTAACTGGTCCAAAAGGCAAGTATTTTGCAACATTATAACCATGAGCAGCTAGGTTAAAGCTAATATGATCGCTCATACCATATAATTGACCAAACCAAACACGATTGTCATCTTTACTTATTCCTAATTCTGTCATTAGTTTTAAGGCTAGTAAAGAGCTTTCTTCATTGTGAGTACCAATAAATATTGAGATTGTATTTAAATTATTTAAAATATACAATAAGCAATCATTAAAGTTTCTGTCGGTCGTGATTTTGTCTTTACAAATCGGTGATTCATAACCTTTATCATTAGCACGTTCACGCTCTTTCTCCATGTAAGCACCTCTAACAATCTTATAACCTAAAGTATAACCTTCAGATTTAGCACGCTCATGTGATACTTTTAAAAAGGCTAAACGATCGTGTCTATACGTTTGTAAAGTATTATAAACAATAGGTTTATCTGTGTTATAAACCTTCATCATTTCTACCGCTAAATCATCTGCAGCGTCTTGCATCCAACTTTCTTCGCCATCAATCAAAACTTCAACATCTCTTTCTTTTGCTATTTTACAAATGGCGTGATATCTAGCTACTACTCTATCCCATTCTTGCTGCTCAGCATCAGTAAAAGCTTTTCTTTCTCCTTTTTTCTGAAACAAAAATAAACGTCCTAAACCTGTTGGTTTAAAGACTACAATTGGCATAGCGTCTTTCTTGTCGCTAAACTCGACAAGCTTCATTATTTTTTCTTTAGCAGAATCAAATTGATTTTCGATAGCTTTACCTTCAACAGAATAATCTAAAACCGAACAAACACCTGCAGTATACATTTTATCAATAACTGGTAAACAGTCTTGTTCATTTATTCCACCACAAAAATGATCAAAAACAGTCGCTCTAATCAAGCCTTCTACAGGTAAATGTGCTTTTAAAGCAAAATTTGTAGCTGCTGTACCTATTCTAACTAAGGGTTGATTAGATATCATTTTAAACAAAAAGTAAGCACGATCTAACTCAGTATTGCTTTTAAGCTTAAATGCAACTTCAGTGTTTTCAAAAATAGTGTTGTCCAACATAATAATTTTAATTTTGACAGCACAAATATACTACTCATTAGTCTTATTTTTTAAAAAAACTATTAATTTTACCCATTAACGTTTTTACGCATTTATGACTCCTATTAAAACCCAAGATTACAGCATACAATTTAATCAAAATAGCTACTCTGCATTAAATACTTATATCTCTGAAAATACGTTTTCAAATATTTTTATTTTAGTAGACAGCAATACATCAACCCTTTGTTTACCTAAGTTGTTATCAGAATTAACAACAGATTTGACTATTGAAATAATTGAAATTGAAGCTGGCGAAAAACACAAAAACATCGAAACTTGTTTGGGTGTTTGGCAAACGTTATCCGAGTTAAGCGCAGACCGAAAATCTTTAATGATTAATTTAGGAGGAGGTGTTGTTACGGATTTAGGTGGTTTTGTGGCGTGTACTTATCAAAGAGGTATACAATTTGTAAATATTCCGACCACACTTTTATCTATGGTTGATGCGTCAATTGGAGGTAAAAATGGAGTAGACTTAGATCACATAAAAAATCAAATAGGCATCATTAAAACACCTAATATGGTGTTAATCGACACTAGCCACCTTTCTACTTTATCAAGCAGAGAAATGCGTTCTGGTTTAGCAGAAATGCTTAAACACGGATTAATACACAATGAATTGTACTACAACAAATTAACAGCCTTATCTAAATTAACACTTGAAGACTTGGATCAGCTAATTCATGACTCTGTTTTGATTAAAAAAGCAATTGTAGAACAAGATCCAACCGAGCAAAACCTTAGAAAATCTTTAAATTTTGGACATACGCTAGGTCATGCAATTGAGTCATTTTATTTAAACTATGAGACAAAAGCTTTACTGCATGGAGAAGCCATAGCAATAGGTATGATTTTAGAAGTTTACTTATCTTCAAAACTAATTGACTTTCCTGAAGAAAAGGTTACCGACATTAAAAACAGTTTAATAAAGATATATGGCAAAGTAGAAATTCCAACAGAAGATCTCGAGGCTATTATTGATTTGATGAAGTTTGACAAGAAAAACGAAAAAGGTAATATCAATTTTGTGTTATTAGAAGCTATCGGTCAACCAAAAATCAACTGCATAGTAGATAATAGCTTGATAATCAATTCTTTTAAATTTTATAACGAATAACACGTTTGCATCAAAATAATTTGTAATTTTAGTTAATTGCTATGTTACAGAACTATTCTAACCAGTTTAATTTAAAATATATTGGTATGCGAAAAGTTATTGTAGATTATAAAAAATTAACACCTGAGGTATTAAATTTACTTACTCAAAAGTTTCCGGATGGTTATGGCGATAAAGATATTATCACCTTTGACAATCACCACAATGAAACTATTGAAGCTGTTGAAGTCCAAACTAAAGACACTATCTATTTAGTCAAGGTTAGCTGTAAATTACATTACACGATGACAAATTTTGATTCCGAAATTAACTTAGAAACAAATAGCGATGGTCATGTTGTTGTAGATTTTAACCAAAAACAACTTGACAGCGATTTGATTTTATCTGATGAAGAGGAATAAAGCTATAAATAACGCTCTTTAATAATACGTACATGATGTTTTTCATGACCAATTATTAAAAAGCCTAATGCTCTAACAGATACATGTCCTGAGCCAGCTACACCTTTGGATAACAACGTTGTTTGACTAAAGCTATTATACAACGCTATACTAGCTTGTCTAACACTTTTATACTCTTCTAACAAGCTATTAATAGTCCTATCATCTGCACCAGAATACTCCACATATTCATTTTCATCAAAGCCCGACAACACTGTTTTATCTTGTCTAGCAAAACGCAATGCTCTGTAACAAAATATACGCTCAGTATCAATTAAATGACAAATAATCTCTTTGATAGTCCACTTACCTTCTGCATATCTATAACTTAATTTATCTTCATCAATAGACTGAAAAAAAAGCATAGCTTCGTCAAAACTAGATTGCAATCCTGGCAACAACTTAAGTCCTTTAGCGTTATCAATATACCCTTTAAAATAAGGAATATATTCCGTGTCGTTTAAATCTAATATGGTCATAATTTTAAAATTTAGTATAAATAAACAAAAAACGCCTCAATATTGAAGCGTTTTAAATTTTATTAAGTGTTTTTTTAATGAATTATAATTCGTTAAAAATACTGTGCATTAATCGTTTTTTATCGTTAATGCTTTCTTCTAAAGATATCATTGTTTCTGTTCTGTAAACACCTTCTATGTCATCTAACATAAAGATTACATCCTTTGCATGCTCAGTGTTTCTTGCTCTAATTTTACAAAAGATATTAAATTTGCCTGTAGTAACATGCGCTACAGTCACAAAAGGAATTTCGTTTATACGCTCCAAAACAAAAGACGTTTTAGAAGTGTTTTGTAAAAACACACCTACGTAAGCTATAAATGAATACCCTAATTTACGATAATCAAGCGTTAATGACGATCCCTTAATTATTCCTGCATCTTCCATCTTTTTCACTCTAACGTGAACTGTACCAGCTGAAATTAATAATTTTTTAGCTATATCTGTAAAAGGAACTCTTGTGTTTTCTATCAACATATCAAGAATCTGATGATCAATTTCGTCTAGTTTAAACTTTGCCATTTTATGTTTTTATTAAATAATAGACAAAATTAAAACATTTTTAATGAATTTTATACATTAAAATTGTAAATTTTTAAAGATTTAATGATAATTTCACATTATTAATAACAACGAAATCGTTTTCGTAATCTATAGATATCAACTTATTATCATGATTTAGAACCTTATTGTGGTTAGCATCTATTTCTTTATGACCATAAAATTTAGATAAATCTGTAATAGCAACAACTTTAGGCATAAACTTTACTGTATTATTAAGCAATCGCTCCTGATAATTAATACCAATATCTAATATCTGATCTTTAAATTGTGCATTACGTATCATTACGTCGTAAAATCGCTTTCCGTTTTCTGGGATAGCATTATAATGTGTCACATCAAACCGCTGTTTATCCTCACTGACTATGTAATTTAAAGCTAGTAAAAGCGCTTTATAAACAAAACCTCGTACCACTTCCCTATTGTAATCATCTTTATAATGTCCTGCTTCAAACAAGATTGTAGGCGCATTTAAGCTTTGAAACGCATCACCAACACAATTAATATTAAAACCGTCGTCATACCTCCCAATTTGGTTAGGTAAATCATCTTGTAAACCCATATTAATAGCACTTATAACATGCATAGCTTTTTGCCTAGTTGTAGTAACACTTCTATTTTTATCCTGCGATGGAGATAAAAAAGATAAAGTAGCAGGCTTATTAGTATCACCAACACTAAACACTGTACGTTGCCCATGAAGATTAAAGCAATAATCGGGTTTAAAGCGTTTAAAACAAGTGTTTAAAACAACGCTTTCAGGTTGGGATAAATCCTGTGCATCCCTATTTAAATCGACAGCATTAGCGTTCAGCCTAGTATAAGCTGCAGAGCCATCAGGATTTAACATAGGTATGATTTTTAGTGTACACGCATCTAAAAGAGACTGCATACTAGCATCACTAAAAGTGTTTAACATATCAAATACCGCTTTTGTAGTCGTAGATTCATTTCCGTGCATCTGCGACCACATTAACACTTTAATTGGTCCATTACCAATTGTTATAGAAGAAATACTTTCGCCCAAAACAGATTGGCCAATAACTTCTACTTTACAAAATTCAGGTAGATTATTTATAAGCGGAGTAATGTCTTTTAACTGAATATAACGTCCAAACAAAGTAGTCGCTTTATAGGTAGTATATAAGGTATTTAATAATTGATTATCCATAGTCATTTTATTAGTTTACAAATGTAACCAAATAGTTATTTACAATTGTAACCAATGAAATTTACATTTGTAATTTACTTATGTAAACATTTATGGTGATTTAAAAGGCAAATACTATAACGCTAACAACCAATTAGTTCTAATTCTTACAAAACTATTTTAAAATACTATTTTTCAGATAGTTAAAGTGTTATATTTAAAGTTTTTATTTAATATTATTTACGCGATACCTATGTTAATTAACCTTAAATAGTTATAATATTTACATTTGTAACATCGCGTATTCAGATTAAATGTTTACATTTGTATCGTTATGATAAACAATGCAGATTTTTCTAAAAGACTTCAAAAAGTCATGGATTATTACGGTGAGAACGCCTCTTCTTTTGCCGAAAAAATTGGTGTGCAACGCTCTAGCATATCACATATATTATCAGGTCGAAACAAACCAAGTTTAGAATTTGTATTGAAAGTTCTCTCCTCTTTTGAGGAAGTAGAATTGTATTGGTTGATGAATGGAAAAGGTGAATTTCCAAAAAGTGAAACTAAAAACAGACAAACACCAATTGCACCAATTATAAAAAATGAAGATCAAGATTTATTTTCTAATACAAAAAATGAAAATCCAGTAGAAACTAAAAATTCTGATTTACTACAAAATTTAAATCAAAAATCTACTAACGGAAAAATTATTGAACGCATCGTAATTTTTTATTCTGATGGAAGTTTTTCAAATTTTGAAAATTCTTAATTAAGACTCCTCTATTTTATTTTTCATTTTCTTTTGAATAAAATTTCTGTTTTGTGAATTTTAAAAAAATGAACGCAAACGTCATAAATTCTTAAAAATTTTAATTTGTTCACCTTTTCAAGTTTTTGTCGCCATTTTCAAATTTTGCGAATTTGTAGTTAGGTACATAAAATTTTCAAATACGCGAATTATAGAAAGGTTGAATTTTTGATATTATAATCAAACTTTTAATTAATTTTGTTGTAAACCTTATGCGATGAAATTAAAACTAATATACCTTATCATTTTAACTAGCTTTTTTAGCTGCTACAAAGTGGAACGAAACTGCAAAGACTTTAAAACAGGTCAATTTTATAGCGAAGTTAAAGTTGGAGATGTAATTTATAAATCTACCTTTACTAGAACAGATAGTTTACAAATAGAAACATATGAAGGTAAAGTTGATAGCACATTAGTAAGATGGGTAAATGATTGTGAAGTCATTTACAAAACGATAAATCCTAAAAATATGGCTGAACGTAAAGATGTACATCTTAAAGTTTTAGTCACTACAGATACTTCTTATACTTTTGAATATTCTTATGTTGGAGAGACCAATAAACAAAAAGGTATAGCTTATATTAAAAAATAAAACATGTTAGACTTTCTACTTTCTAGTGATGCTATTTTTGCATTATTAACTTTAACTTTCTTAGAAATAATATTAGGGATTGATAATATTGTTTTTATTTCTATTGCTGCAAATAAACTTCCAGAAGACCAACGAAACAAAGTAACAAACATTGGACTACTACTAGCAATGGTACAACGTATAATCTTGTTGTTTTTTGTATCCTTTTTAGTAGGATTGTCCGAGCCTTTTTACAAAATAGATTTTAATTGGATGCATCTGGAATTAAGTTGGCAAGCATTAATTTTATTTTTTGGAGGATTATTTTTAATATATAAATCTACTTCGGAAATTAGAGAGAAAGTAGAAACACCATCACATGATGAAGATGAAGTAAAAAGCAAACCGATTAAATCCTTGCAACAAGCTATTGTTCAGATTTTAATTATAGATTTTATATTTTCAATTGATAGTATTTTAACAGCAGTTGGTATGACCAATGGGTTATCTACTAACCATAATCATAATTTGATTTTAATGATTATTGCTGTAGTGATATCTATTATTATAATGATTGTATTTGCTAATAAAATAAGACGTTTTATAGATGCCAATCCAAGTATTCAAATTTTAGGATTATCTTTTTTAATCTTAATAGGATTTATGTTAATTACCGAAGCTGGTCACCTATCGCACACCACATTTTTTGACAAAACGGTTGGAGCTATACCTAAAGGTTACCTGTATTTTGCTATAGCCTTTTCGTTATTTATAGAGTTTTTAAATCAAAAAATTTCAAAAAAGAAATAAAAAAAGGAATAAAAAAAAAGACCATCTAACGATGGTCTTTTTTTTATTTAATAAGTTTAAATTATTTAGACAAATATACTGCTGATGCAGCTGCTAAACTGTTATTAATAAAAGGAGTAATGTTTCCTCCTGCTTCAAAATTATTGAAAGCTAAAATTCTTCCGCCTCCATTGCCTGCTTCTGCAATGTAAACAGTTTGTGTTGACGCATCATAAGCAACATCTACAGGATTACCTAATAATGTTGAAGCTCCAGATACTCTAACTTGTTGTGATACTTCTAAAGTTCCACCATTAGCTACAGCATTAAATTTTGATGTAAAATTTTCGATGTAATGAAAACCTCCATCATCTTGACCATTTGTAGCATCTGCAATATCTGTTAATATCATAACATCAGAATTAGCATCAAAAGTTAAACCATGTGTTCTAACAATTCCTTCTACAACAATACGTTTAGAAGCTGTTAAGGACATATCTGTTGTGTTAGATAAAAAGTCCGTAAACACTGCTAACTCATTTGTAGCATCCACTACAGCATATAGGTTATTGTTATCAAACGTTATTCCCCATAATTTAAACGACGTTGTAATAGTGTTACGTAATGTAATGGTGTTACCATCTTTTGTGTAAACGTATAATCTTCCGTCTGGAGTTAATGGGTCTCCATCCACATCTGCATTATCTGCAACCACAATAAAATTGCCATTAACAGCAACTTCTCTTGGACTTTGCATGTCATTGGTTCCATCCACATCTACTGTTAATGTGGCTCCAGAAACCAAACTGCTTGTATTATTATAACCTTCTAATCCTAAATCTGTTCTAGAGGCTTGTAATAAAAAATCGTTTGTTGCATCATAGTATACTCCATCTGCAGCAATACTAGTTGTAATTAATGTTTTTGACGTTACAGCAGATTGATCTGTAACATCATAAATTGTAATATTACCATCTGCATTATTAGAAGTATATAACTTAACTGAATTTGATTCGCCATCGTTAATTACTATTGCGTCGTTATCATCATCACTACAAGATACTAGTGCTGCGGAAACGAAAAGGGATAACATTGTGTTTTTTGCTAAATTTGATGTTTTCATAATTTTAAAATATTTATTGGTTTATAAGTATCTACGTAAACACTTTAAAAGCAGTTTTTAATATTTTAAATTTTATGATATTGTTAACGTTCTAAAAAATATAATAACAGAATTTTTAACTCAAATATAAACAGCTTAATTCCAAATTATAATTTAAATTGTGCCCAAAGACAAATAGAAATAATTGATCAATCAGAAATATACTTTAATGATAAAAACTTTAAAAAAAATTGCGCCAAAATCATTTATAAAATTGTATAAGAAAATACGTTTATACAAGTATGGTGAAATTAAAATTTCAACAAGCATCTCTGATAATCAAATCTACCCTGACTTTTGCGCTAAAGCAAGTTTAGATTCTAAATTATTTAATAATTTTAAAAGAGAATATGCCTACAATAGGATTTTGGAACATGCCACAGAGCAGGATGGCCACTTATATATCGAAAAGATAGCAAGAAATAACAAGTCGTTAATTCAAGAAAAAAACATTGAACTTTTTAAACAAAATGATATTTGGGGAAATCCAAGGAGATTTAATTATGAAAATATAGGCTTAATTTCTCCATCAACTTTACGTTATATTAATGTTTACGAAGATTTACTAAGACTATTTAAAGATTTAAATGATTTTAAAATTTGTGAAATTGGTGTTGGTTATGGAGGTCAATGTAGAATAATTAATAGCATTAGTAAAACTGAAGAATACACCCTAGTAGATCTTAAAAAAGTTTTAATGTTAACACAAACTTATCTTGATAAATACGCTTTAAATACTTCTACAAGATATAAAACAATGAATGAATTAAAAACAGAAAGCTATGACTTAATTATTAGTAATTATGCTTTCTCAGAACTCCCAGGTCACATCCAAGACGTATACTTAAATAAAGTCATTCTAAACTCTAAAAGAGGTTATATGATTTTTAATAATATTAATCCTTTATCCTTTAACTCCTATACAAAAGAACAACTTTTAGAGATCATTCCAAATTCTCAACTAATTAACGAAGAACCATATAGCTCAAGCAAAAATTGTATTATTGTTTGGGGAAACAATTAAAACAAAGTCACCTGACCCTTATCATCTAAGCCATAATCCTGATTATCATCATCTTTGCTAGATTTTTCATCAGTTTTAGACTCTGATTGTTTTTCAGTTTTTTCAGAAATATTCTCCTCCTCCTTCACTTCTATTTCTTGTGCTGGAGTTTCTTCTGGAGCTTCATAAGGAATAGGCTCTAATAAATTAATGGCATTTACTTTGTCTTTAGTTAGTTGGTTTCCTAAAGCAGAAATCCCTTTAATTGCTATAAACTCCTCCAAATTAACTTCTTCGTTATCCTTTCTATCTTTACCTCTTTCTTTAGCAAAAACAATTTCAGCAACAGGTTTCCAGTCTGTAGATACAATTTCTAATTGCGAATTAGGATGATCTGTAATAAAGGATTCTTCTTTATTTTCATTTTCAATTAAAAATCGCTTAACATAATATCGCTCCTTTTCGCCATCATAATAAATAGCAGATACAGGCTTTTTAGGCAACCATTTTTCCATGACAATCATATCGTCATCAAAATGAAGCGTTACCTCTGGAGTAACCGTTTTTACTATACCTTTTTGATTTATTATTAACAGTTTATCCTCTCCTCTAAACTCGCCAACCAACTCACCTCTACCGTCAACATTTAAACGCTGTACAGTGTCGTCAAACCATATTTTTCTTGGCTTTAAAGTAGAAATTCCTTTTTCTTTTAACTCTACAGATTTAATAGCATGTTTAGTCACCACGTTACCTTTAGACGCACGACCTTTAATTAAAATATCTGCAAAATCTAAATCCCATTTTAACTTTTTAATACTACCAACCTGACGTAAACTAATAGAAACTACCTCAGCTTCTCCATTTGGATTAGCAGAGAAATACCAGGTTTTAGACCCTTTGTTTCCGTTGGTTAAATCATAATCTTTATCTCGTGTAATAGACGTCACTGCAAAACGCTTAACGTATGCTGGACCTTTTGTGCCATCACGATAAATTAAATTATAAATGGTACGCTTGTCTTTCTTTTTAAAGACTGCTACGTGTATAATATTTTTACCTATAAAGGTTTTACTATCTACTTTTGTGACCATCATTTTACCTTCTGCAGTAAAAGCAATAATGTCATCAATATCACTACAATCGCAAACATACTCGTCGCGTTTAAGTGATGTACCAATAAAACCTTCTTCTCTATTTACATATAATTTGGTGTTTCTAATCACTACTTTAGTAGCATCCACATCTTCAAACGCACGCAATTCTGTTTTACGCTCACGACCTTCACCATACTCTTTTTTAAGTCTTGTAAAATACGCTATTGCGTAGTCTATTAAATTTGCTAAATGATGTTTAACCTCAGCTATTTGGGCTTCTAACGCATCAATTTTTTGTTGCGCCTTATCAATATCAAATTTAGATATACGCTTGATTCTAATTTCTGTTAAACGCGTAATATCATCTACTGTAATTGCACGTTTAAGATGTTTTATATGTGGTTGTAATCCTTTATCAATAGCCTTAATAACACCATCCCAAGTTTCTTCTTCTTCAATGTCACGATAGATTCTATTTTCGATAAAAATACGTTCAAGACTCGCAAAGTGCCATTGCTCTTCAAACTCACCTAGTCTAATTTCTAACTCTTGTCTTAATAAATCTACAGTATTATCTGTACTACGACGTAACATTTCTGTCACACCAACAAATAGTGGTTTGTTATCTTCAATAACACAGCCTAAAGGCGAAATTGAACTTTCGCAAGCTGTAAATGCATATAAGGCATCAATGGTTTTATCTGGAGACAAACCAGAAGGTAAATGAATTAAAATCTCTACAGTTGCAGCTGTATTGTCTTCAATTTTTTTGATTTTAATTTTTCCTTTGTCGTTAGCTTTTAATATAGAATCTATTAATGAAGAGGTTGTAGTACCAAAAGGCAACTCATTAACAACCAATGTGTTTTTATCTAACTGACTAATTTTAGCACGACAACGTACTTTTCCGCCACGCAATCCATCATTATAGTCACTACAATCTGCAATACCTCCTGTTGGAAAATCAGGAAACAATGTAAAGCGTTTACCTTGTAGATGTTTTACAGACGCATCAATTAACTCAATAAAATTATGTGGTAATATTTTAGTAGAAAGTCCTACTGCAATACCTTCTCCTCCCTGTGCTAGCAATAAAGGAAACATTACTGGTAAATTTACAGGCTCTTTACGACGACCATCATAAGACGATTGCCATTCTGTTATCTTAGGATTAAAAATGACATCCAATCCAAATTTTGATATACGAGCTTCAATATAACGTGCTGCTGCTGCACGATCTCCTGTTAGGATGTTTCCCCAGTTTCCTTGTGTATCTATTAAT
The DNA here is from genome assembly GCF_002323495.1 of Olleya sp. UBA1516. NCBI lineage: Bacteria > Pseudomonadati > Bacteroidota > Flavobacteriia > Flavobacteriales > Flavobacteriaceae > Olleya > Olleya sp. UBA1516. The sequence goes on along the minus strand of NZ_DCQO01000009.1, from coordinate 216,052 downwards.
AAATCTTTTTGACCAATTTGTACCATAGCATCTGCAATACTTGCATCTCCATGTGGATGATACTGCATGGTATGCCCAACTATATTGGCTACTTTATTATAACGTCCATCATCCAAATCCTTCATGGAATGCATGATACGACGTTGTACAGGTTTAAATCCGTCTTCAATTGCTGGAACTGCACGTTCCAGAATTACGTAGGATGCGTAATCTAAAAACCATTCTTTATACATACCAGTAATCCTGGTAATGGTTTCTTGAGGTTCTTGATTATCTAAGTTTTCTAAATTGTCGTTAGCTAGGTCGTCGTTTTCTTCTATCATCTATTTATCCTCCTCAATTAAATCAAGTTCAACTTTAAGATTATCAATAATAAACTCTTGTCTTGTTGGTGTGTTTTTACCCATGTAAAATGACAATAACTCTTCAATAGACATATTATCATCTAACATTACTGGATCCAATCTAATGTCTTCACCTATAAAGTGAACAAATTCATCTGGACTAATTTCTCCTAAACCTTTAAATCGAGTGATTTCTGGTTTAGGTTTTAGTTTTTCTATTGCTTCTCTACGTTCATCCTCTGAGTAGCAGTAAATGGTTTCTTTTTTATTACGAACTCTAAATAAAGGTGTTTGTAATATATACAAATGACCTTCTTTAATGACTTCTGGAAAAAATTGTAAAAAGAAAGTGATTAATAATAATCTAATGTGCATACCATCGACATCGGCATCTGTTGCAATAACGACGTTGTTGTATCTTAAATCTTCTAGCGACTCTTCGATATTTAAAGCAGCTTGCAGGAGATTAAACTCTTCGTTTTCGTATACAATCTTCTTTGTTAATCCATAACAGTTTAATGGTTTACCCTTTAAGCTAAATACCGCTTGTGTATTTACATCTCTAGATTTTGTGATACTTCCTGAGGCCGAATCTCCCTCTGTTATAAACAAGGTACTTTCTAGGTTACGTTCATTTTTAATATCACCAAAATGTACACGACAATCACGTAATTTTTTATTGTGCAAACTCGCTTTTTTAGCTCTGTCTTTTGCTAATTTTCTAATTCCAGATAACTCTTTACGCTCACGTTCTGCTTGTAAAATTTTACGTTGTAGTTTATCTGCTGTTTCTGGATTTTTGTGTAAATAATTATCTAAATGTGTTTTAAGAAAATCTGAAACATAGGTTCTAACAGTAGGTAACTCTCCTCCCATGTCTGTAGACCCAAGTTTTGTTTTTGTTTGACTCTCAAAAACAGGTTCCATAACCTTTATAGCTACAGCACTTACAACGGACTTACGTATATCTGAAGCATCATATTGTTTTCCAAAAAAGTCACGAATGGTTTTTACCAAACCTTCTCTAAAGGCATTTAAGTGCGTACCTCCTTGTGTGGTATTTTGACCATTTACAAAACTGTTATATTCTTCGCTATATTGTGTTTTACTATGTGTTAATGCTACTTCAATATCATCACCACGTAAATGAATGATTGGATATAACAAGTCTGATTCAGCAATTTTTTCAGCCAGTAAATCTTTTAATCCGTTTTCAGAATAAAATTTTTCTCCATTAAAAACTATGGTCAATCCTGGGTTTAGGTAAACATAGTTTTTAAGCATTTTTACTACATATTCACTTCTGTATTTGTAGTTTTTAAATATAATATCATCAGGAACAAAGGATACCTTGGTACCTTTACGACGCGTTGTTTCTTCTAAAAACTCCTCGTCCATTAAATTACCTTGAGCAAAATCCGCAGAAGCACTTTTACCGTCTCTAGAAGACTCTACTCTAAAATAAGATGATAATGCATTTACTGCTTTTGTACCGACACCATTTAATCCCACAGATTTTTTAAAGGCTTTTGAGTCGTACTTACCTCCTGTGTTCATTTTAGACACAACATCCACTACTTTTCCTAAAGGAATACCACGTCCATAATCGCGAACAATAACTTTGCTTCCTTGTATCGAAATTTCTATGGTCTTTCCTGCTCCCATGACATACTCATCAATGGAGTTGTCTAACACCTCTTTTAGCAGAATATATATACCATCATCTGGAGACGATCCGTCACCAAGCTTTCCAATATACATTCCTGGACGCATACGAATATGCTCTTTCCAGTCTAGTGATCGTATATTATCTTCGGTATATTTAGTTTGTTCTGACATAAAATTTTGATGCAATTTGGAGATACGTTGCTAATATAATATAACCCTTTAAAAAATGAAACACTGCATAGATAAAGTAATTAACAATGTATAACTATTAGTGTTAAGATTGTTGATTTTGTATGATTTCGGCCTTAATTTTTAGATAATGATTTCTAGTTTCAAGCAAATTTTTCATATAACTAGTTAAAAATAACACGTTAGCCAATCTACCTAAAATACCAAAAGGCGACTGAAAATAAAACATATCAATCAAGATGGTATCTTCTCCTTTTGTGCTAAAAATATGTTCGTGCTTAAAACTTTTAAATGCTCCTGAAACCATTTGATCAACAAAGTAATTAGGCGATTCAAAATGTGTTATTTTGGAGGTTAGTTGCTGACGGATTCCAAAATGAGTAGCTTCCCATGTTACCGATTCTCCTAAACCTATTAAGCCAGAGGTTTTACCTGCAACAGCCTTCTCATTTGAGTGTTTTAATGAATCCTTATGAAAATCTATATCTCTGGACAAATCAAAACATGTTTTAAACGCGCATGTATAACTGTTTTAAGTTGTATTAAAGGCATATTAATTACTTTGCTGTAAAAATACAAAACGCCATAATGAAATGCATCATTATGGCGTTGTAAAAACTTTATTTTAAGTAGGCTTACACGTTAAATAAGAAATGCATTACATCTCCATCTTTAACAGTGTATCCTTTACCTTCTACTCTCATTTTACCAGCCTCTTTAACTTTTGACTCGCTACCATAAGTAACATAATCATCATAAGCAATCACTTCGGCACGAATGAAACCTTTTTCAAAATCTGTATGAATCACTCCTGCAGCCTGTGGTGCAGTAGACCCAACATTTATAGTCCATGCTCTAACTTCCTTAACTCCTGCTGTAAAGTAAGTTTGTTGGTTTAATAATTTATAAGCAGATCTAATTAATTTTGCAGATCCTGGCTCTTCTAGTCCAATATCTGATAAAAACATTTGACGCTCTTCATAATCATCCAACTCATTAATATCTGCTTCTGTTCCAACTGCTAATACTAATACTTCAGCATTTTCATCTTTAACAGCCTCTTTAACTAAATCTACGTAAGCATTTCCAGAGACAGCACTATCCTCATCCACATTACAAACATATAACACAGGTTTTCCTGTTATTAGTTGCGATGGCTTAACAAATTCTTCTAATTCGTCCTCTGTAAACTCTAAAGCTCTAACAGACACACCTGCTTCTAAACCAGCTTTTAACTTTAGTAACACAGCCTCTTCTTTTTGAGCCTCTTTATTACCTGTTTTTGCAGCACGTTTAACTTTTTCTAGTTTTTTATCTACAGTTTCAAGATCCTTTAACTGTAATTCCATATCGATAGTTTCCTTATCTCTAATTGGATTTACATTGCCATCAACATGCACAATGTTATCATTATCAAAACAACGTAAAACATGTAAGATAGCATCTGTTTCTCTAATGTTTCCTAAAAACTGATTCCCTAAACCTTCACCTTTACTTGCTCCTTTTACTAATCCTGCGATGTCAACAATCTCAACAGTTGCTGGTAATACACGTTCTGGATTAACCAAGCTTTCTAACTTTTCTAATCTTGGGTCTGGTACATTTACTACACCTATGTTAGGCTCTATAGTACAAAACGGAAAGTTAGCACTTTGCGCTTTTGCATTTGATAAACAATTAAATAATGTTGATTTACCAACGTTAGGCAATCCTACAATTCCTGCTTTCATGTAAAGAAATTTATTTCAAATTAAGGCTGCAAATATAGTACTATCTTATTTACTAAATTACTGTTGTATTATATTTAATTCACCTTTAAAAGGTTTATTAAAAATCCATGTTTTTAACATAAACAATTAAAATACAATGAATTAATTATTAAAATTTTAAAGATACAACAGCTATATGTTAAAATTTTAACATAATTTAGTAGTTAATTAACCTAAATTTTTTTTAATATGAAAAAACTTAAATTATTGTATCTACTACTACTTTCAGTAGCTTTTGCAAGTGCACAAACCAATTTATCAGGAACCGTAAAAGGAGATGACGGTTTTGGGATTCCTACAGTTAACGTTGTAGAAAAAGGAACATCCAATGGAACAACAACCGACTTTGACGGTAACTATACATTAACTGTATCCAGCAATGCTACCATTATTTTTAGTTATGTAGGTTATGAAACTAAAGAAGTACCTGTTAATGGAAAAACTACTGTAGATGTTATATTATCAAGTGGTGAAGCATTAGACGAAGTTGTATTGGTTGGTTCTAGAACAGCTCCCAGAAGTAATGTAGACAGCGCATTGCCTATTGACGTAGTTGGCACAAAAGAGCTAACATCCACTGGTCAAGCTACTTTTGACAAAGCACTACAGTACAGGATACCATCTTTTAACACAGTACAAACACCTGTTAATGATGCGACTTCTTTATTAGATCCATATGAAATTAGAAACATGGGTCCTAGTAGAACTTTAATACTAATTAACGGAAAGCGTAAAAATTTAAGTGCTTTATTATACACACAAACTTCTCCTGGTCGTGGAGAAACTGGTGCAGATATTTCTGCCATACCTACAGACGCGATTAAACGTGTAGAAATTTTACGAGATGGTGCGTCTGCTCAATATGGTTCTGATGCTATTGCTGGTGTAATGAATATTATACTAAAAGACAATGCAAATTTTGGATCTGCAACTTTAAGAAGTGGTATTACTAGTGAAGGTGATGGAGAAATGATTGGCATTGCTGTAAATAATGGTTCTACAATTGGAGGCGATAAAGGTTTTATTAATTACACTATAGATTTTTCTAAAACTAATTTAGCAAATAGACCAGGAACAGTAAATGCTGTAGCAGAAGCTGATGCTGATTTAGGATTTGATGCTGATTTAGGATTTGTTCAAGAATTTTTATCTCGTCGTCCAGATGCAGGAAATATTAATGGTTCTCCTGAAAATGCAGCTTCAAAATTCTTAATTAATAGTGGGTTAGATATAGCTGAAAACACAGAACTTTATTTTAACGCAGCTTACGTTTATAAAAAAGTAAATAGCTTTGCTAATTACAGAACACCATATTGGAGGGCTTTAAATGATGACAATGCTTATTTAGCAGATTTTTTTCCTGGAAATAATCCAAATACTACTAATGGATATGATGGATATGTACCAACTTTTGAAGGTTTATTAAACGATTACAATGGTACCGTTGGAGTAAGAACTAAAATAAACGATTGGAATGTTGATTTAAGTTATACTACAGGAGGAAATACGCAAACTTATAAAGTTAATCAATCTCATAACGGAAATGAAGTTTATGCAGCAAATTACAATCCTGAAACAGGAGAGTTTGAAGCTGTAGAATTATACAGAGCTAATAGTCCACAATCTTTTGATCCAGGAGGAACTAGATTTACACATAACGTTGGTAACATTGACATCTCTAGAGTACTATCCGATAAAGTAAGTATTGGATTTGGTACAGAGTTTAGAAACGAAACTTTTGAAGTAATCGAAGGTGGTGCTGCATCTTACGAAGGTGGTGGAGCAGATTCTTTTGCCGGAAATACGCCTCAAAACTCAGGTAAATTTAATAGATACAATTTTGGTGGTTACTTTTCAATTGATTATGACGTAAGTGACGCTTTTCTTTTAAGTGGTACAATTAGAACAGAAAATTATTCAGATTTTGGAAACACCTTTGTTTACAAACTTAGTTCTAGATTAAAGTTAAACGATCAATTTACAGCAAGAGCTTCTGTTTCTTCTGGGTTTAGAGCACCTACATTACACCAAATTTACACACAAAAATCGCAATACTCTTTCCAACCAGGTGGAGCAATTGTTGTAGGTGGATTAGCTAATAATGTTTCCACTCAAGCAACTTTATTAGGAATCCCTAATTTAGACGCAGAAACATCTAACAACTTTACAATAGGATTTGGTGGTAAACTTGAAAATAATTTTAGCTTTACTTTAGATTACTATAATATTTCTGTAAAAGACAGAATTGTATTAGGTGCAGAAATTACTGGTACAGCTTTTGACGTTAATGGTAATAATATTGGTACAACACCTTTAGATGATATTTTAAGGGATAACAACTTATCAGATATAAGCTTTTTCTCTAACGCAATTGACACAAGAACATCTGGTATTGATGTAGTATTAAGCAAAAAAAATATTGAAATTGGTAATGGAGACTTGGATTTAAATTTATCAGGAAACTACACTTTCCAAAACGAAAGAGATGGTGACGTTAAGGACATACCTTTAGTAGCACAAGCTGGTCAATCTGTAGTAAACGCAACTCAAGAAGCTTTATTTTTTACTTCTAGACCAGAAACAAAATGGATCCTTGGTGCTAACTATGAAATAAACAAATTCGGACTTTCGTTAAACAACACCTATTTTGGAAAAACAACATTTAAACAACAAGGATTAGATAATAATTTACGTACTGAGTTTACACCTAAAATTGTAACAGATTTAGGTATCAATTACAGTGCTTCTGATAAATTGACTATTGCCTTAAACATTAATAACATTTTAAATGTACTTCCAGAATGGAGCTTCAAAGCTGAAAATGCTGCTGGTGAAGCTATAATTAACGATACATCAATAACCTCTACTGGTCAAACTGAGATTCAAAATCAATCAGATTTAATAACATTTAACCAACGTTACTCTCAAATGACTTATGATGGTTATCATTTTAGTCAATTAGGAACAATGTTTAATTTATCTTTAAACTATAAATTTTAATATTCAAACTAGTTTTAATAAAAAAAATGCTGCTCTTTTCGAGCAGTATTTTTTTTTATCTTTAATTAGTATTATTCCATTAATAAGTTAATTAACACACTAAATAAATTATGCAAAGTTTATACTCAAATGGATTTGAAAAAATATACGACGCTATGTATCAAACCTTTATAAATTATACAGATGAGTATCTATTTTACAACACACTACTTAAAAAATATAATAAAAATAGTGTATTAGAAATAGGTTCTGGAACAGGTAACTTAGCTAAACATTTTATAGACAACAACTTTAATTATCAAGGATTGGACTATAGTCAAGATATGGTAGATTTATCATCCTCAAAGTTGCCAAAGGGTCATTTTAAGCAAGGTGACATGAGGGATTTTAAACTTAATAACACTGTTGCAAGTATTATTATTACAGGACGGTCGACTAGCTACTTACTATCAAACCTAGACGTAACTAACGCCTTACAATCTATTTATTTAAACTTAGATGACAATGGTATATTATGTTTTGATTTTATAGATGCTAACAGGTTTTTTAAAATGATAAAAGATGGCAAACATATACATCATGCTGCATCATTTAATAACAATCAGTATACTAGAGACAGCTATTTAAACACAAATACATCAAACAACTTTATGTTTGATTGGGATTCTAAATACTTTCTAATTAAACAAAACAAAAAAACACTAATAGCAGAGGATAAATCAGAAGTAAGAGCATTTATTAAAAATGAGTGGAAACTTCTGCTACACCTTAATAATTTTAAGGTATTAGAGTGTATTGACAAGCCAGCTTATATGTTTGATTGTTACGCTGTAGTGGCTCAAAAAATAGCATAAAAAAACCTAAGACAGAGCTTAGGTTTAATTTAGTTTATATCAAGTATATGCTTCTAACAGATATTATCCATCAGGATGCATAAATTTTTGTTTTCCTAATAAAGTGTCTTTACTCTCTACATGATCATCATCAGGTACACAACAATCTACTGGGCAAACTGCTGCACATTGTGGCTCTTCATGAAAACCTACACATTCTGTACACTTATCAGGTACAATGTAATAAATCTCATCACTAATAGGCTCTTGTGCTTCGTCTGCATCAACTTCTTTACCATCCGTTAACACTAACTTACCGTTAAGACTTGTTCCATCTTTATATCTCCAATCATCAGCACCTTCATAAATTGCTGTATTTGGGCATTCTGGTTCACAAGCTCCACAGTTAATACATTCGTCTGTTATAATAATTGCCATAGCGTATTTTTAATCTTTTTTGTTTACTTAACTTTGTGGTGCAAAAATAAAGCCAAAAAAGGTGTTATACAAATAATAATGAGTAACAAAGATCACATAACGGAAGCATTTGTACAATTAGGCCATTTTATTAGTCAATTTACTACAGAAACTCCTGAGAAAAAAGAAAACATATTACATAACGAATTGTTTTTTGATGGTTTTAAACATCAAATTAAGTTAGCAAAAGAACATAACGGTTGGTTTACACAACAAAATATTCAATATGCTTTAAAAGGTTGGAGTGACCAATTAACTAAAGTAACGCTTCAAAATTGGTTAAAAAAGTACGATTTAACGACTACCAATCCTAAAACCGTTGCCATAATTATGGCTGGTAATATTCCGTTAGTAGGTTTTCATGATTTTTTGTGTGTTTTACTAACTGGACGTTCCGTATTAGTTAAACAATCTTCTAACGACAAACACCTTCTACCCTATTTAGCCAAATATTTAGAACACGTAACTCCCGATTTAAAAGGAAAAATAACCTTTACAGAAGATAAATTACAAAACTTTGACGCAGTAATTGCAACAGGAAGCAATAACACAGCTCGCTATTTTGAGTTTTATTTTAAAAATAAACCTTCAATAATTAGAAAAAGCCGAAACTCGGCTGCAATATTAACAGGATCTGAAACTCCAGAACAGTTAGACGCCTTATCTGATGATATATTTAGATACTATGGTTTAGGTTGCAGAAATGTTTCTAAAATGTTTATCCCTAGAGATTATAATTTTGATGCTTTTTTTAATGCCATGTATAAATGGAATCCGATTATTAACGAAGCCAAATACGCTAACAATTACGACTATAATAAAGCAGTATATATAATGAGCGAATTTGATATGCTAGAAAATGGTTTTTTAATGATTAAAGAAGACCAAAGCTACGCATCACCAATAGCTACTGTGTTTTATGAGTATTATGATTCTATTGAAATTTTAAAACAAAAATTACAACTTGATAAAGATTTAATACAATGTATTGTCGCTAATAATTTTGATGATTCAGAAGTTTCGTTTGGAAAAACACAACAACCAGAACTTTCAGATTATGCAGACGATGTTGACACAATTGCATTTTTATTAAAAATCTAAAGGATAAATTATTAAATTCTTAACTTAATTTAAATCAATAATTAGCACCTTTGTTAATTGATAAAATAAGATAATTTCTGTATAACCAGAAAACTAAATTTGTAACCATGCAAAAACATAATTTTAGCGCAGGACCATGCGTATTACCTCAAGAAGTATTACAAAAAGCATCACAAGCTTTATTAGATTTTGATAACGGATTATCCCTAATCGAAGTCTCGCATAGAAGTAAGTCCTTTGTTGATGTGATGGAACAAGCTAGAGCTTTAGCATTAGAGTTATTAGGCCTAGAAGGTAAAGGCTACAAAGCCTTATTTTTACAAGGTGGAGCAAGCATGCAATTTTTAATGGTCGCTCAAAATTTATTAGAAAAAAAAGCTTCCTATTTAAACACCGGAACTTGGGCAGACAAGGCTATTAAAGAAGCTAAAATTTACGCAGATATTGTAGAAGTAGCATCCTCTAAAGACGCTAACTATAATTATATTCCTAAAGGTTTTGATATTCCGGAAGATCATGATTATTTTCATTGTACATCCAACAACACTATTTTTGGAACACAAATGAAAAGTTTTCCTAAATCACCAATACCTTTAGTATGTGATATGAGTAGCGATATTTTTTCACGCTCATTAGACTTTTCTCAATTTGACTTAATTTACGCAGGAGCTCAAAAAAACATGGGACCAGCTGGTACAACCCTAATTGTTGTTAAAGAAGATATTTTAGGAAAAGTATCGCGTAAAATACCATCAATGTTAGACTATAAAGTACATATAGATAAAAGTAGTATGTTTAATACACCTCCTGTATTTGCAGTCTACACTTCTATGTTAACTTTACAATGGTTAAAGGATTTAGGTGGTATTAAAGCTATCGAAAAAGAGAATGACAAAAAAGCAAGATTAATGTATTCTGAAATTGATTTAAACCCATTATTTAAAGGTTTTGCAGCTAAAGAAGACAGATCAGACATGAACGCGACCTTTACATTAGTTAATGAAGATTTAAAAGAAACTTTTGACACCATGTGGAAAGAAGCTGGCGTTAGTGGATTAAATGGACATAGAAGCGTTGGAGGTTACAGAGCAAGCATGTATAACGCCTTATCTTTAGATAGCGTTAAAGTACTTGTTGAAGTAATGAGTGAATTAGAAAGTAAAGCATAAAATTATTGAAAATGAAAATATTAGCAAACGACGGAATTTCACAAAGCGGAATTGACGCTTTAGAAGCTGCAGGTTTTGAAGTTAACACAACAACAGTAGCCCAAGAGCAGTTAATTAATTACATAAACGATAAAGACATTAGTGTTTTACTAGTTAGAAGCGCTACAACTGCGAGAAAAGATCTAATCGACGCTTGTCCTAATCTTAAAATTATTGGACGTGGTGGTGTCGGGATGGATAACATAGATGTTGACTATGCCAAACAAAAAGGCTTACACGTTATAAATACACCAGCAGCATCATCGCAATCTGTTGCTGAGTTAGTTTTTGCTCACCTATATGGTGGAGTAAGATTTTTACACGACGCTAACAGAAACATGCCTTTAGATGGTGACACACAATTTAAAAAATTAAAGAAAAACTACGCTAAAGGAGTTGAGTTAAGAGGAAAAACGCTTGGTGTAATTGGATTTGGTCGTATAGGTCAAGAAGTTGCAAAAATTGGTTTAGGTGTTGGAATGAAAGTTATTGCTGCAGATAAATTTATAGAAGCTGCAGATGTTAGTGTTGACTTTTTTGATGGACAATCAGTAACATTTAATATTAAAACTGAAACAATGGAGGATGTTTTAAAACAATCAGACTTTGTTACACTTCACGTACCAGCACAAAAAGACTACGTTATAGGTAAACCTGAGTTTGATGTCATGAAAGATGGATCTGCTATAATCAATGCTGCAAGAGGTGGTGTTGTTAATGAAGTAGATTTAGTAAGTGCGCTTGAAAGCGGAAAACTAGCATTTGCAGGTTTGGATACGTTTCAAAACGAACCTACTCCAGCAGTACAATTATTAATGAATGGTAGAATTTCTTTAACGCCACACATTGGAGCTGCAACTAATGAAGCACAAGATAGAATTGGTACAGAGTTAGCTACACAAATTAAAAATATACTTTTAAACGGATAAATAACACATTTAAACGTTTACTTATTTAAAACGGAATTTATAAAAAGCCACATTGTTAAAATGTGGCTTTTTTTTGTACTTTTCAACTATCAAATCGTATTAACTATTAATTTTTATATAAAATGGCAGGAATTTTAGACCTATTAAACTCAGATTTAGGAAAAACAATTATCAGTGGTGTATCTGGATCAACAGGAACAGACCAAGACAGAACAGGAAGCGTTTTAACAATGGCTTTACCAGTATTAATGAAAGCAATGGAACGTAACGCTTCAACACCAGAAGGTGCAGAAGGACTTTTAGGAGCAATTAAAGGAAAGCACAATGGTAGCATATTAGATAATTTAGGAGACCTTTTTGGAGGTGGAGTAAATGAAGAAGTTGTTAATGATGGTGACAAAATTTTAGGTCATGTATTAGGTGCTAAAAGAGATGGTGTACAACAAGTAATAGGACAAAAATCTGGCTTAGATTCTGGATCAGTTGCAAACATATTAAAAGTAGCAGCTCCAATTTTAATGGGTGTTTTAGGAAAACAAGCAAGTCAAAACAACGTAAGCTCTACAAATGACTTAGGTGGTTTACTTGGTGGTTTACTTGGTGGAAACGAAACTAAAAACGAACAAAGCTTTCTAGAAAAAATATTAGATGCAGATGGTGATGGTAGCATTATCGACGATGTAGCAGGAATGGTACTTGGTGGATCTGAGAAAAAAGGAGGAATTGCTGGTTTATTAGGTGGTCTTTTTGGAAAATAAACCTTTCATTTTATAATTTATATAAAGCCAAACCTATGTTTGGCTTTTTTTTGTGACTTATATCAACTTATTTTTTTGTATTTTTAGGAAAAAGAAGCGCATGAAAAACATACTTTTATTTGCTCTATTATTAATGATAGCTTTTAGCTGTAACACCAATAAAGTTGCTAGCTCCAAAGATTTATCATTGGCTCAACCTGGTGATACTATTACCATATCAAGTGACAAAACAGAATATGATATTATTATTATAGAGCCAGGTTTTAATACTTGGTTGCAAACTATAGCTAAACCGGAAGGCTATTACACACAACAATATCTAGAAAACAAAAATGTAATGTATGTATCGGCCTGGAATAATCGCGCATTACAGCCACAACGCTACAACCCAAACTTATACGAACTCCAAATTGACTACCAATCTAACATAGATTATGGTTATGACGTAAATTATAAGTTGTATAATTATTTTGTTTATTTTCAAAACAGATATAAACAAAATCTTTTAGGTGGTCGTATTCCTCCTAATTAAAGCCTTTTCTATATCTTTGCAACGATAAAAATTGCAATGGAAAAATTTAAAAAACGTTGGGAAATCCAACAAAATTGGCAACTATTATTTCCTGTATTAGGATTTTTAGCACTAGCGTATTCTAGCTATAAGCTTGCTAATAAAATGATTGACAACAACATATTCTTAATTATTACTTGTACTATATTAACCACTTCAGTATTATTAAAGTTTGTATTATTTCTGTTTAAAAAACTAGAAAACAAGTGGGAAGTCACTTATAAATGGGAAATGATACGCATATTTATAGTATTTGCGGTTACTGGTAGCTCTTCTTTATTTGTAGGAAGACCAATAATATATTGGTTAGGAATTACTAAAGAAAACTTAAATATTGTGGTCTATTGGATTTTATATATTATCATTGGGCTAATTTTCTATCAAATAATGTTAGTCTTTTTTGGGTGGCTGTCAGGTCAACACAAATTCTTTTGGGAATTTGAAAAAAAGATGATAAGACGTTTTGGTTTAGGTAAATTCGTAGATTAATTGAAACAACAACAGCACATAGCATTTAAATATATAGCAATAGTTTTACTACTTGCTGTAATGCTACCTTCTGCTGTAAAGTTTACACATGTTTTTGAAAACCATAAACATGAAGTGTGTTTGGATAACATCACGTCTCACATGCATGAGACTGATGTAGAATGTGAATTTTACAAGTTTAAACTCAACACTCAGTATTATACATTTTTTGAAATTTCTTTTTTAAATATAGAAGATAATTTCTTAAAAATAAACAATACATTATATAACTTTAAGTATAATCATCAGCAATTATCGTACTCGCTTCGAGGTCCTCCTTTTTTAGTTTAACATAAGTTATTATTTAAACTAAATTTTTTTACAATGAAATATTATTTAATGGTTTTGTGCTGCTGTGTATTCAGTTGGGCACAAAGTCAAGATTGCAATGCTACTTTTTCAGGAGAAGTGCATGATTTTCATGATGGTACACCAATAGTAAATGCTACCATTTTTATTAAAAGCCTTAATAAGTATACCACTACGGACATTAATGGACGTTTTAATATAGATAATCTATGTAATTCTCTAATAGTTGTGGAGGTTAGCCATCTTGCATGCGAAACCAAAACAATAGACGTTAACATTGTTAACGATACCTTTATAGAAATTAACCTAGAGCATCATATAGAAGAGCTAAATGAGGTTAAAGTTACTGGTGCTTCTGGCATTAAACTGACTAAAACTGCACAAGAAACTCATTTAAAATCCGATGTTATTGATCGTTTTAGCTCACTTAATTTAGGTGATGCTTTAAAACAGATTAGTGGTGTATCTTCCATAAATACTGGTAATAGTATTGTTAAACCTGTAATTAACGGTTTACATAGTAGCAGAATTATTGTAATGACTAATGGTGTAAGGCTTCAGGATCAAGAATGGGGAATTGAACATGCACCAAATATAGATTTAAACACTGCTGGTAGCATCAACGTTATTAAAGGTGCCAATGCACTAGCTTATGGTGGTGATGCAATTGGAGGCGTAATCGTTTTAAAACCTTCTAACATCAGTTTAAAAGATTCACTTTACGGAAAAACAATAGTAAGTGGCAACACCAATGGTAGAGGTTATAATTTAAATACCTCATTAACAAAAACGTACAAAAAAGGTTGGTATTTAGGTGCACAGGCTTCTGTAAAACGTTCAGGCGATATGGAAGCACCAGATTATAGTTTAACCAATACTGGCTTGAACACTAAAGGTTTTTCTATTAATGGTGGTTTTAAAACTTTTGAAAAAGGCTTTAATGTATATTATAGTTATTTAGATAATGAAATAGCTATTTTAAGAGCAGCGCATATAGGTAACATTGAAGATTTAGTTAATGCGATTAACAATCCACAACCATTAGTAATTGAAGATTTTAGTTATGATATTAATGCGCCTAAACAGGACGTTACACATCATGTTTTTAAAACTGAATTTTTTAAACGTTTTAAAAAATTTGGACGTGTAGACATACAGTATGATTACCAAAACAATCATCGTTTTGAGTATGATATACGTGTTGGTGATGATAGAGATAAACCTGCTATAGATTTAACTCTAAAAACACATACTTTAAAAACTAGCGTGACGTTGGATTCTAAAAACAATATTTCTTATAATTTTGGAGTAAATGCTGGATATCAAAATAATTTTGCAGCAAATACAGGTGTTAGACGACTAATTCCGGATTATGACAAATATGATTTAGGAGCGTTTATTGTTACTGAGTTAAAATTAAATAATGACCTATCTATGGATTTTGGTTTACGTTATGATTTTAATCAAATTGATGCTAAAAAATACTACTTAACTAGTCGTTGGAATGAGCGTAACTATGATTCTGATTTTGGAAATATTGTGATTGACGATTTAGGTACACAATTACTGACTAATCCAGTTTTTAATTACCACAATGTTTCAGCATCAGCAGGTATTGCTTATCAATTAAATGAATATAATAGTTTTATATTTAATTATGGATTATCTAATCGTGCTCCTAACCCATCCGAGTTATTTAGTGATGGCTTACATCACTCGGCAGCTAGAATTGAATTAGGAGATTTACGTTTAAAACAAGAAACATCAAATCGTATTTCTGGTAGCTATAATTTTCAAAAAAACAAGTTATCATTAAACATTGAAGCTTTTTATAATTATATAAAAGATTACATTTTTATAGAGCCTACTGGAACAGAACAAACCATTCGTGGTGCCTTCCCAGTTTGGAGTTACAATCAAACAAATGCTGCTTTATATGGATTAGATCTTACTGCTAATTATAGCTTTAATGACCATTGGTTTTTAAATAATAAATCCTCAATCATAAAAGGAAAGGATGTTAGCCAAGATCAAGCGTTAATTGATATGCCTTCGTTTAAAACTGTAAATATCATAGGGTATTCTAATCCAAAATGGTTAGATCTTAAAACCGAATTACAAAGTGAGTGGGTTTTTAGACAAAATGATTACCCTAATAATAATTTTGAAGTATTTATACCAACTACAGAACAAATGGAATTGGTAGATGTTAGTACTACACCTCCAGCCTACCATTTGTTGCATTTACAAAGTAATATTACATTGGAAATGTCCAAGTCTACAGACTTAAATATTGGGCTAAATATTACAAATATTTTTAATACAAATTACCGAGAAAACCTTAATAGATTACGTTATTTTGCTGATGATGTAGGAAGGAATATAATGTTACAATTAAAATTAAACTATTAACATTTAAAACATTAACAATGAAAAATTTAACACTAAAAACAATTAAACAATTATCGCTATTATTTTTAATTTCAATAGCATTTACAGCGTGTTCAAGCGACGATGACAATACAAACAACCCAGAACCTGTTAATGAAGAGGAAGTAATTACAACCTTAACTGCTACACTTATACCTGTTGGTGGAGGTACAACTGTAACAATGCAAACACGTGATTTAGATGGTGACGGACCAAATGCTCCAGTAATAACAGTATCATCAGACTTAGTGGCCAACACTGTATATAATGGTAGTCTAGTTTTGTTAAACGAAACTGAATCTCCTGCTGAAGAAATAAATGAAGAAATTGAAGAAGAAAGTAATGACCACCAATTTTTTTATAATGTAACAAATAGCATTGCTACTTTTACTTACGAGGATTTTGATGATAACGGAAATCCTTTAGGTTTAGAGTTTACTTTAACTACAGCTGCTACAGCTATGAATGGAAATCTAACAATTACTTTACGTCATGAACCAAGCAAATCTGCTGTAGGTGTTAGCGATGGAGACATTACAAACGCAGGTGGAGAAACTGATGTGCAAGCTGTATTTCCTGTTGTAATACAATAATAGTTAACTAAGTTTACCACTATTTTTAATAAAAACATCCCGTAAATTACGGGATGTTTTTTGTTTTAAACTTAAATAGATTTAAAAAAAAATGTAACAAATGCCTTGTTTAAACCACTAATTAAAAAACAACTTAAACTATTATGAAAACAGCATTTTACTTACTATTATTAACCTTTGGGTCTTCTTTTTTAGGATATAGTCAAGATCAACCTTTAAGTCCCAATAACAATACAGCAGATACATCACTTGTCCAACCAGAATCATCTAATATGAACTGGTATATTGTCCAAGACACAGTTAAAGTACTTATTGGAAAAGTAAATACTCTAATTAAAAAAGACAAAAAAGAGCTTTACGTCGTTACTACTGTGGACATGATCCAAGCCACAACTAAATGGGTAGACACCACAATTGTATCTATTAAAAACTTTAAACCTATATACCACTCGTCATACAATCAGCAACGTGATATGGTATTACATTTTAACGCTAAGGTTACTGGTTATTATTTAGATAAAAAAACCGATACTAAAACAGCAATTAATGAAGCTACATCCAAGCCTTATTTTGACAGTAATTTTTACCCACAACTTATTAGGTTTTTACCGTTAACGGAAGGTTATCAAAATAGTATTGCCATTTTTGACTATAATCCTACTACTTCAACAGGTGTTATAACAGCTACTATTAAAAAAACTGAACAGGCAATATTAAACTTAAATGGTCAAGAAACTAAAGTTTGGAAAGTGCAAACAACAGACGACATCTCTAAAAATCAAACCATTAGCACTTACTATATTGATGTTACTACCAGAAAAATATTAAAACATGATATTGCTTTTAATGGTAGATTAATGACAATGGAAATAATTGATTAGCATTCTGCATCTTAATAAAAGACTAAGTAAATTTTAACTTGATATTATTTCTAAACCTAAAAGCAACTCAATAATTTTCAATACTTTTGTTAGGCAAACTTTTAAAAATTTCCGCTTGACGGTAAAACAAAAATATATTTCATGAAAAATACAGCTTTAACAGCAACTCACGAAGCCTTAAACGCAAAAATGGTTCCTTTTGCAGGTTACAACATGCCTGTACAATATGATGGTGTAAATATAGAACATGAAGCAGTTAGAAAAGACTGTGGTGTGTTTGACGTATCACATATGGGAGAGTTTTTAATTTCTGGTCCAAAAGCATTAGATTTAATACAAAGCGTAAGCAGTAATGATGCGTCTAAATTGACAATTGGTAAAGCACAATATGCGTGTTTACCAAATGACGATGGTGGAATTGTTGACGATTTAATTATTTACAAATTAAAAGAAGAGCAATATTTACTAGTCGTTAATGCTAGTAATATTGAAAAAGATTGGAATTGGATTACCTCTAAAAACACAGTTGGTGCTGACATGCGTGATTTGTCAGAGGATTACTCGTTATTAGCTATTCAAGGTCCTAATGCTGTATCAAAAATGCAAGCTTTATCAAGTCATGATTTATCTGCTATTAAGTTTTATAATTTTGAAGTTGGTGATTTTGCTGGAATTGATAATGTTATTATTTCTGCAACTGGATATACTGGTAGTGGTGGTTTTGAAATTTATTGTAAAAATGACGAGGTCAAACAAATCTGGGATAAAGTTACTGAAGCTGGTGCAAAACCAATTGGCTTAGCTGCTCGTGATACTTTACGTTTAGAAATGGGTTACTGCCTTTACGGAAATGATATAAATGACAGCACTTCTCCTATTGAAGCTGGTTTAGGTTGGGTAACAAAATTTACTAAAACCTTTACTAACAGTGATGCTTTAGAAGCACAAAAACGCAAAGGTGTAGATCGTAAATTAGTCGCTTTTGAATTAGACGAAAGAGGAATCCCTAGACAAGGCTATGACATTGTAGATGGACAAGGCAAAAAAATTGGTGAAGTTACTTCCGGAACCATGTCACCTATGCTTAATAAAGGTATTGGTTTAGGCTATGTACCAACGGTTTTTGCAGATGTAAACAGTAAAATAAATATACAAATACGTAAAAATGCAGTACCTGCAACTGTTGTAAAACTTCCGTTTTACAAAGTGTAATTATACTTTATGTTAGATTTTAACACAATAATAAACAACATCCATAATAACCTAAAAGACAACGTTGTTAAGGGTGTTGTTGCTTCATATATACCAGAATTATCAAAACAAGATGTCAATCAATTTGGCATTTACATGCAACACATGGACGGTCGATCGTTTAAGGTTGGTGATGCAGACGTCCCATTTTCTATACAAAGTATTTCTAAAGTTTTATCCTTATCCAAAGCGATTGCTTTTGAAAACAATGATATATGGAAGCGTGTGGATGTAGAACCGTCTGGAAACCCTTTTAATCATTTGTCTTTATTAGAGTTAGAAAATGGTATTCCTAGAAACCCTTTAATAAATGCAGGTGCCATAGTGGTTGCAGATATTTTATGCTCTAAGTTTGAAAATCCAAAAGCCGATTTTTTACAATTTGTACGTGATATTGCCAACGACCAAACTATTGATTATAATTATAAAGTTGCCGAGTCAGAGCGTAAAACGGGATATAACAATTATGCAGCAGCCAACCTTTTAAAATCTTTTAATAATTTAAATAATAATGTAGAGGATGTAATGGATTTTTACTTCCATCAATGTGCTCTAGAAATGACTTGCTCTCAATTGGCTAAAGCATTTTATTTATTTGCTAACAAAGGTAAATGCATAAATAATAAACAACATATTTCAAGTAGTCAAGCCAAACGTATAAATGCAATCATGCTAACTTGTGGTTTTTATGACGAGTCTGGTGAGTTTGCTTTTGAAGTTGGACTACCTGGTAAAAGTGGTGTTGGTGGTGGTATAGTTGCCTTACTACCTAACCATTTTATAATTTCTACTTGGTGTCCAGGTCTAAACGCTAAAGGTAATTCGTTAATTGGAATGCAAGCGTTAGAACAATTTACAACTCAGACCAATTTATCTATTTTCTAAACGTTATCCTTACTAATGAAAGAGATAAATAACAAACATCGCATACTAATTTTAGGTGCCAGTGGTTTTATCGGACAAGCTTTATACAAAGAGCTATGTGGCTATTTTAGAACCTTTGGGACCTATTGCAGAGACAATTTCGCCTTTAATAAAAACCAACATTACTTTCAATACAATATTGAAGAAGATGATATTTTTGAAATCCTAGATATCGTAAAACCTACCATTGTAATTTCTGCGATACGAGGTAATTTTTCGGCACAAATTATTGCTCACCAGCATATTACCGAGTACATTATAGCCAACAATAGTAAATTAATATTTTTATCATCAGCTAATGTTTTTGATGCCTATAGCAAATTTCCTAGCTATGAAAATGACAAAACATTAAGTCATAGTATGTATGGTCATTTTAAAATAAAAATAGAGAACATGCTATTGCGTTTACCAAAACAATATTATGCAATCATAAGACTACCAATGGTTTTTGGAGCGCAATCTCCAAGAATACAAGAGATTAAATTTCATATAAAAGAAAAATTACCTTTTGAAGTATTTCCTAATTTGATAATGAATGTCACCACAGATACAAAGGTCACACAACAAATTCATTATTTAATAAACCGAAATAAAAAAGGCATATTCCATTTAGGTAGTGAAGATTTAGTGCACCATGACGATTTTATTAAAGAAATTGTCGCGTCACTAAACATAAAAAACCCACTTTTAAAACAAGTGTACACAACCAATGACGACAGGTATTTAGCAGTCCTCTCTAAAGAAAATAAGCTACCTAAACATTTACAGTTATTAAGTCAAGAAATTTTAACAGAATTAGAAGTTTAATTTATTATTTTTAAATAAAAAATATGGCACTACTTACACAAACAGAAATAGAACAACGTCTACTTAGACTACCAGAATGGGAACATTATGATAATGCAATCCATGCAGAATTTGAATTTGAAAATTTTAAAGACTGTTTTAGCGCAATGAGCAGAATTGCTTTTGAGTGCGAAGCATTAAACCACCATCCTGAATGGACTAACGAATATAATGTACTTAAAATTACAATAACAACACATGATGCAGGTGGAGTTACAGATAAAGATTTTAAATTAGCCTTAGCAATTGAGCATATTGTTGAAGAGGAAGAGGACTAATACCACTTTATTCACATATTTTTTTAAATTTGTGATTCAATAAAATAATCTAGGTTTTCGCTACAGCGAAACTATAAAAACATATAATCATGGGAAGAGCTTTTGAATTTAGAAAAGCACGTAAAATGAAACGTTGGTCTGCAATGAGCAAGGCTTTTACACGCATTGGAAAAGACATTGTAATGGCTGTAAAAGAAGGTGGACCAGATCCAGCTAGTAACTCACGTTTACGTGCAGTTATACAAAATGCCAAAGCAGTAAACATGCCTAAGGACAATGTGGAGCGTGCTATTAAAAAAGCAAGTGACAAAAGTCAAGGTGATTTTAAAGAAGTAATTTTTGAAGGTTATGCACCTCATGGAATTGCTGTTTTAGTTGAAACTGCAACAGATAATAATACCAGAACTGTAGCTAACGTACGTAGTTATTTTAATAAATGTGATGGTAGTTTAGGTACATCAGGATCTGTAGTATTTATGTTTGACCATACTTGTAACTTTAGAGTTGCTGCTGAAGGTTTAGACCCTGAAGAATTAGAACTAGAGTTTATAGATTTTGGTGCAGAAGAAGTATTTGCAGATGACGATGGTATTTTAATTTACGCACCTTTTGAAAGTTTTGGAGCTATCCAAGCAGAACTTGAAAGACGTGAAATTGAAATCTTATCTTCTGGATTTGAACGCATACCACAAGTTACCAAAGCTTTAACACCAGAACAGGCTGCTGATGTAGAAAAATTATTAGAAAAATTAGATGATGATGATGATGTACAAAACGTATATCACACTATGGAAGAAACAGATAATGATGATGAGTAATCTAATCTTATAAGTATTAAAAAAGCGACCAATTGGTCGCTTTTTTAATTTTATTATGTGTCGTTTATATTACAACTCTAAAATTTGAGCTGCATGATCTTTAGTTTTAACCTTATCAATAACGTGGGCTACTACTCCATCTTCATTAATTAAAAACGTTTTTCGGTGGATACCATCATACTCTTTACCCATAAACTTTTTTAAACCCCAAACACCAAAAGCATTAATCACTTCTTTTTCTTCGTCTGCTAATAACGGAAACGGAAAACTGTATTTATTTTTAAAATTAGTCTGTCTTTTTTCAGAATCTGCACTTACTCCTAAAATCTCATAACCTTTATCTTGTAAGGCTTTATAATTATCGGTTAAATTACAAGCTTCTGCTGTACAACCAGGTGTACTAGCTTTTGGATAAAAGAAAACAATTAGTTTTTTTCCTTTATAATCGGATAATGACACAGGGTTTCCGTCTTGATCATTAACTGTAAAATTTGGTACTTTATCACCTTGTTTTAATGTATTCATAGTTGTAATTTTGGTTTCATTCAAAAATACAATTAATGACTAAGCAAGAAAAGGTAGATTTTGTTATAAATACGTTAAATAAGCTATATCCCGAAATCCCTGTACCATTAGATCATAAAGATCCCTACACTTTATTAGTTGCTGTTTTATTATCTGCACAATGTACTGATGTTAGAGTCAATCAAATCACACCTATATTGTTTGCAAAAGCAGATAATCCATACGATATGATTAAGTTGAGTGTGGAAGAAATTAAAGAAATAATCAGACCTTGTGGTTTATCACCAATGAAAAGTAAAGGTATATACGGATTATCAAAAATGCTAGTCGAAGACTACAATGGTGTTGTACCACAGTCTTTTGAAGCTTTAGAGACCTTTCCAGCAGTTGGTCACAAAACTGCAGGTGTAGTTATGAGTCAGGCATTTGGTGTTCCTGCATTTCCGGTTGACACGCACATACATAGATTAATGTATCGATGGAATTTAACTAATGGTAAAAGTGTGCAACAAACAGAAAAAGATGCCAAACGTTTATTCCCAGAACATACCTGGAATGATTTACATCTTCAAATAATATGGTATGGACGCGAGTATTCTCCTGCCAGAGGTTGGGATTTAGAAAAAGATATTATAACCAAGACTATTGGGAGAGCGTCTGTCCTAAAAGAATATGCGAAAAAGTAATATTAGCATAAAACTTGTTACTTTTTTAAAAAACAAATCTTTATGAGATCGACCATTATATGTATTCTTGTTATACTACTAACCTCTTGTATACCAACCAAAATAGCGCCTAAAATTGAAAGTTATAAGATTACAACAGGTAAAAAATTTAATAAAGCATTACCAAAATGGCAATCGTTTATTTTTGAAGATCCTAAAAACGCAAACGAATTTTATAATTATATAAACACAAAGTTTGAGCTAAACCATAATAATGTTGATAGTAATGTCAAGATTGTAATAAATAATACAGACTACTATTTATCTTTTTATGAAATAGCAAGGGATACTGAAACATTAAATTTAATTCCTATTGTAATAGATGGCAAGAGAAATCAAAACGGAAATGACGCCTTATTAAGTGAGGCGCATACTAGACAATCTAGTAAATATTACATTGCTTTAACTGTTTTTGATGATGATTTTAAAAATTGCCTTAAAGAAGATTATAAGCATCAAAAAGTTATAATACAATATTTAGAAGCTTTACGTAAACAATATTTGTCTATATATAACTACCAACAATTACTCTTAAAAAAAACGTCCTGAGACTATCAGGACGTTTCCAAGTTTAGTTTTGAAGTGCTTCAAACTTCAAATTTTTATAATTTATAACACTTAAAGCCTTGCTATAATTTAAGATAAAACTTATGGTTTCATCTTTAGGTTTTAGTTTAAAACCGTGTTTTTTTGGGGTATTAGAATGTTCAGAGTAAATTTTTGCCATGTATATTAGTTTAAGGTATAAACAAATAACGAGCAAAATTATACTTTATTGTATTTTAATTAGTCAATACTATATTGTGCTTTTCAATAACCTTTCTCATATTAATTAATGCATAGCGCATACGACCCAATGCAGTGTTAATACTAACACCTGTACGCTCTGATATTTCTTTAAAACTCATATCATTATACATACGCATTACTAATACTTCTTTTTGATCTTCTGGCAACTCGTCTATCAAACGTCTTACATCTGACTCAACTTGCTCTTTAACCATAACTTTTTCAGCATTTAAAGACGTATCACTAATAACAGAAAAGATATCAAAATCACCAGAATTATCAAATTTTGGCATTCTGTTATTTTTTCTAAAATGATCAATTACCAAATTATGTGCAATACGCATAACCCAAGGTAAAAACTTACCCTCTTCATTATATTTACCACGTTTTAAAGTACGAATGACTTTAATAAAGGTATCCTGAAAAATATCTTCAGCAATATCTCTATCAAATACTTTAGAATAAATAAAACTATAAATACGTTGTTTGTGTCTAGTAATCAATACTTCTAAAGCAGACTCGTCTCCTTTAATATAGTTACTAACAAGAATAGCATCTGTGATTGTTACTTTTTGCATAATCATTACTTTTTGGACACCAAAAAAAGGCTCTGGCTTGGGGTTTATAAAAAAAAAGTAATGTTGTAGTATAGGCAAAAATTAAGTTAGGTCATTGATATGCATCAAATATAACAACAATCATTCCGAAAAAGCAAAAAAAATCTAAAGTTTTAACATTTTATTGCACAATAATCTTTTTTACTAGATGATTAAGTTATGTTATCTTTGTAGTCAAGACGTAAAATGACTATGACAACACCGCTTTCTGAAGTAAATCCAAAAGAAAACATTATAATAAAAGGTGCTAAATTGCACAATCTTAAAAACATTGATGTTGTTATTCCGCGACGCAAATTAGTTGTTATAACGGGATTATCAGGATCTGGAAAGTCAAGTTTAGCTTTTGACACTTTGTATGCAGAGGGTCAACGACGTTATGTAGAAAGTTTAAGTAGTTATGCTAGACAATTTTTAGGACGATTAAATAAACCTAAAGTAGATTATATAAAAGGTATTGCTCCAGCTATTGCAATCGAGCAAAAAGTAAATAGTACCAATCCAAGATCAACCGTTGGAACAACAACCGAGATTTATGATTATTTAAAACTACTATTTGCCAGAGTTGGACGTACCTACTCGCCTATTTCAGGTCAAGAAGTAAAAAAAGATACGGTTACAGACGTTATTAACTACATAAAAGGTTTAGCCTTAAACCAAAAACTGTTGTTATTAGCTCCTATTGTTTTGGAGGAAGGTCGTGAGTTACAAGACAAATTAAGTGCTTTAAATGCACAAGGGTATGCTAGAATAAAAGTAAAAGATTCTGTAATAAGAATTGACGATGCTAAGGACTTAACGTCTATTAAAGATTTATTTTTAGTAGTAGACAGAATTGTTACTAAAGACGATGAGGATTTTTATAACAGACTAGCAGACGCTATACAAACTGCCTTTTTTGAAGGAAAAGGTAATTGTTATATCGAAACTCTTGCAGATAACACCAATCGTCATTTTAGTAATAAATTTGAATTGGATGGTTTACAGTTCCTGGAACCAAACGTGCATTTATTTAGTTTTAACAATCCTTATGGTGCTTGTCCAAAATGTGAAGGTTATGGTGATGTTATTGGTATTGATGATGATTTAGTTGTACCAAATACAGCACTTTCTGTTTATGAAAACGCTATTTTTCCTTGGCGTGGTGACAGCATGAGTTGGTACAAAGATCAATTGGTAAACAATTCTCATAAATTTGATTTCCCAATACATAAGCCATATTTTCAATTAAGTCCAGAACATAAAGCTTTAATTTGGGAAGGAAACCAATATTTTGAAGGTTTAAATAGCTTTTTTGCCGAGTTAGAAAGCAAAGCATATAAGATTCAAAATCGTGTAATGCTCTCTCGATACAGAGGTAAAACACAATGTAAAGTCTGTCATGGTAAACGCTTAAGACCAGAAACAAACTATATAAAAGTTGGTAATGCAACTTTAACGGAATTAGTAGAATTACCGCTAAGTAAATTAGCAATATTTTTTGAAACTATAACATTAAATGAATATGATGCAAAAATTGCAGAACGTCTATTAGTAGAAATTAAAAACAGACTTAGCTTTTTACATAATGTAGGTTTAGATTATTTAACTTTAAATCGAAAGTCCAACACACTTTCTGGTGGAGAAAGCCAACGTATTAATCTAGCCACTTCATTAGGAAGTAGTTTAGTCGGATCCATGTATATTTTAGACGAGCCTAGTATTGGTTTGCATCCAAAAGACTCGGAACGTTTAATACAGGTTTTAAAACAACTTCGTGATTTAGGAAATACTGTAATTGTGGTAGAGCATGATGAAGATATCATGAAGGAAGCCGACCAAATAATAGATATTGGTCCAGAAGCTGGGACTTTAGGAGGTCAAGTTGTTGCTGTTGGTACGTATGCTGATATTTTAAAATCAACATCATTAACTGCACAATATTTAAACGAAACTTTAAAAATTGAAGTACCTAAAACACGTCGAACTAGCAAGTACAGCATAGACATTATTGGAGCTAGAGAAAACAATTTAAAAAACATAGATGTGTCTTTTCCATTAGAAATGCTAACGGTTATTACTGGAGTTTCTGGAAGTGGAAAAAGTACTTTGGTTAAAAAAATATTATTTCCTGCCATACAAAAACACTTAACTGGCTTTAGTGATAAAGCGGGACAGTTTAGTGAGTTAAAAGGAAACTATAGTATAATAAAAAATATAGAGTTTATTGATCAAAACCCTATTGGACGATCCTCTAGATCTAATCCTGTGACATACGTTAAAGCCTATGATGATATTAGAGCGTTGTATGCTAAACAAAAACTTAGTACTATACGCAATTACGCTGCTAAACACTTTAGTTTTAATGTGGATGGTGGACGTTGTGAAACTTGTAAGGGAGAAGGTGAAGTAACTATCGAAATGCAATTTATGGCTGATGTCCATTTAGAATGTGAAACTTGTAAAGGGAAGCGTTTTAAAAAAGAAGTATTAGAAGTTACTTTTGCAGATAAAAATATTGATGATATTTTAAATCTAACTATCGATGACGCTATTGACTTTTTTGATAAAAACGGAGTCTCTAAGATTAAAAACAAACTACAACCTTTACAAGACGTAGGTTTAGGTTATGTTGCCTTAGGACAAAGCAGCTCTACCCTATCTGGTGGTGAAGCCCAACGTATAAAGTTAGCAACCTTTTTAGGCAAAGGAATTACTAAAGAAAAAATGTTGTTTATTTTTGACGAGCCTACTACTGGTTTACATTTTCATGACATACAAAAATTATTAAAATCCTTTTATGCGCTAATAGCAAAAGGACATTCTATTATTGTTGTGGAGCATAATTTAGAACTTATTAAATGTGCAGATCACATTATAGATTTAGGACCTGAAGGTGGAGAAAATGGTGGTCATTTGGTTGCTTTTGGTACTCCAGAAGACGTTATTAAAGTTAAAAACAGTGTGACTGCTAAGTATTTAAAAGACAAGTTATAACCGTTTTAGTATTTTATTTTTATTTAATAAGACAAAAACGAAATAAAACCTAAGACCAAAAAAGCAATAGGTACTAACACTACTAAAAAAACTAAAGACACAATTCCGCTTTTTAAAATACTGTAAAATAAACGTTGATTATAAAACTGTTTAACAGCGATTACTAGATATATAAATGTGGACAAGGCTATTAAAAAGTCTATCCAATTAGGTACATCAATAATAAAATTACTGATTAATAAAATACTAAACACTGTAAAAATAAAGGCGAAAAAGTAAAAAGAAAACACCAAATGGTAAGCATATCGTCCTTTTTTCCAAAAAAATAATTTCAAAAAGAAAGCAAAAATTGGTAATAAAATAAATAATGCTATTGGTGTTGTATTTATCATGGACATCCAAATCGTACCAGCTTTTCTATCCTGATGAAACTTTAAAAGTCTAGGATATAACATCCTATCAAACCATCCTGGATTATCATCCATTCCCATAGCTATGTAAATAGATTCCTTTGACGCTCCAACAGTTAATAATGAGTCTATTTTTTGACTCTCGTACCCAAACAAAACGTTATTACTTGATTTAATTTCTTTTTGATTTACAATAGAATCTATCTGTTTATCTGTCATTCCAGACAGCAACTTATTACTATTTAACGTGGCTCTAATTTCACTTCTTTCAATAGAGTCCATTTCTTTTCTTTCAATTTCATTTAAAACTTTAGTTGATTGCGCTTTAAAATCTTCATTTAAATCTTCTTCTACTTTATTCATTTGAAAGGAAAACAAAAAGAAAAACACAAACGTAACAAATAAATATAATTGTGCAGGATGCAAATAAGATAGACGTTTACCTTCAATAAATCTTTTAGGCAAAAATCCTGGTTTACTCATTAAAGGAATAAAACTCTTTAAAAATTTAGAATCCCACAGCAGATAATTATTTAAGGTATTGTAAAATAAAATTCCAAGTGTTAATTCCTCTTTATCTTTCATTCCACAATGTGGACAAAATGGGAATCCTGATTTAAAATCGCTATCACAATTTTTACACTTGGTATACTTTAAGGACATTAGTTAGTAGTTTTTATAAAAGTAAATATTTTAATCAACTATATACTTTTCAATATATAATTAAATTAAAATAAACTAAAAAAACGTCTTGTACATGCAGTAAAATCAATGCATAACAACTTTGGCACAGCTATTGAAACTACTTAATCAAAATAGCGAATGCCGAAACGCTTAATTAGTAGGCATAATATCAGATATCATTTGAAATGATTATAATAAAAAGTCCTTTTTCCCTTTCTACTTCGTAAGAAAAAGAAAACATAACTAAGGCTATGTTTGATTTTTATTACTTGTATAAAGACAAAAATCAAAATTTTATTTCATAATAATTTCAAACAATAACTGATACAATCTAAATCCTTAATACTATGAAAAAACTAGTACTATTATTTACAGGTATGTTAATTGGATTAACGACTGTAACAGCAGAAGCTAAATCTGCATCGCAAGGTGAAGATTTAGTATTAAACAGAAATTATTACGCACAACCAATCTTGTTTACAGAACGTGGTGTGGAATTTTTAATTTTTCCTGACGGAAGTTTTGATTTTAACACAGCAATAAATCACACGCAAGGAGACTATTATTACAGACGCACTAATACCAATACAAAACGAAGAGCATTAAATGTTACAAATGGTGCTCCAGGTACACAAGTAACTTATAATAACCCTAGAGATAGAGGTATGATAATAACACATGATCGTGATGGTAAAGTTAGACGCATAGGTAATGTATTTTTAAATTATAACAGGAGTGGTCAAATTAAACGTTTAGGATCTGTTTACATTAGTTACAACCGTCAAGGTTTAGTTAGTCAAATTGGAAGTATGCGTTTATACTACAGTAGACAAGGACAATTAATTAAAACTATTGGTCAAGTTAATAGAAGTAATTCTAATCATTATATAGGTCAAACTAATAATGATCATTATCAATACCAAACTAGTAATAATAATGATACAATGTATTACAGACAAACTGTCGATACACAACCTACTCAGCTAAAAAAATAGGTAGTAAATCTAATTTATTAATATTATTTAAAGCCATAAACTTTTGTTTATGGCTTTTTTTTTATCCCCTTTAATAAATTAAAAAACAACCTTAATCCCTTGTGAATATTGAGTTTTTTGTTTTTGGCACGATGCTTGTATTTATGTAAGTGTTCAATCTTAAAACAAATAATTATGAAACAAGTATTCCTATTATTATCAGCAATTCTCCTTAGTGGGTTTTCTGTTAATGCAGACACAAACACAACGATAGATAATGGTGTGACTAATAACTCTTATGTCAAAGGTTATGGTAATTCTTTCATTTTTACTGAAGCAGGAATTGAGTTTTCTATTTATGCAGATGGTCAATTTGACTTTTATATGCCTAGTTATGGACCTCAAGTTAGTGTAGAAATTAATAATAGAAACACAAATATTAGCTTTAATACAGGATATGATTATGGCGCATATGTACAATATGACGAGTTTGGAGCTGTTATTCAAGTTGAAAACACACCTATTTATTATGACTACTACGGTCGTGTTAATCAAGTAGGAAATGTTTATATTAACTACAATAACAGAGGTTACATTAGTCGTGTTGGAGGATTATATGTACACTACAACCGCTACAATCGTTATTCTCATAGTACTGGCTTTATAAATATTTACAACAGAGCTTATGTTTACAGACCTTGGCACGCATATTATGTTATTCCGCCAGTAAACTACTGTGTACTTTATACAACACCATATAGAAGACATTATACACCAATTAGATATAGATACGACAGACCTTACGTTAATAATTACAGACGTACTACTGCTGTAGCAAGTCGAAGAGGTAATACGATTTCAAGAAATAGAGCTTTAGCCTCTAGAACAGAAGGAAGAGCACCAAGAGCTACCACTACACCTCGAAATAGAAACAATAGGGCTACAACTGCAACACCAAGAACAAGAGGTAATGCAACAACATCTAGACCTAGAACAAATAATACTGTAAATACTAAACCTAAAACAAGAGGTAATACGGTTAACACAAAAACTAGAGACAATAAAGTGATTACAGCAACACCTAGAACTAGAGGTAACACTACAAGTGTACCTAGAACTAGAGGAAATCAAACAACAACCTCTAAACCTAGAACCAGAACTAATACTAAAGTAAATACAAGAACAAATAGAAGTAATACGCAGGTTAATAAACGTACAACTTCTAAACCTAGAACTACGACTTCAAGAAGTACATCGTCAAGACAAAATACTGATTCGTCAAGAAGAAGCACTAGATCTAGAAATTAGAAAAGACTATTAACTAGTCGATTGAATAGAATTCCTACTAAGGTTGTTTGCCCTAAAGCAACTTTAAGTAGGTTTTTTTTATGGAATAAAGCGATTTAATATTTTTGAAATATCTTCTGATAAATTAAATTTAAAAACAGTCAATCCATAGATTATAATTAAAATTAACGTTTTAGCGACAATGCTAATAATGGGATTAAAATTAAATTCCAAAAAAAACAAACTTAAACCACAAATCAATATTAGTAGTGTTGTTTTTATGGTAGCCAATGTAAACGGTTGAATTTTAAATTTTTTATACACAAACAATAGTTTGATAGTATTGTATGTAAAAATAGTAATACAACTTGCGTATGCAGCTCCATTTATTCCATACAACGGAATAAAAACAAGGTTTAAAACTACGGTTAGTATAGCTAAAAAAATCCCAAAGACTAGCACTACCCTATAATAATCGCTATTAAAAAGTATGGCATTATTATTTCCAATAAGGTTGTCTGATAGTTTAGCAAGACCAATCACTAAAACAACCAAAAAGCCTTCGCTATAATTTTCCGGAATTAAAAGATATAACTTATTGATATTTATTATAATACATAAAAATATAAATCCGCTAATAATAAATAAGTTAATAGAACTTTTTTGATAAAGTGTTTTAAGTTCAGCCTTGTGACCTTCATTTAAAAGCTTAGAGGTTAAAGGGTTTGCTATTTGATGCATTGCTCTAGCAGGAACACCTATAACCGTAGCAATATAAATAGCTACACCATAATAGGCAACATTATTAAGCGCCTGAAACTGACCAAGCATAAACTTATCTATCTCTAATATTATATTAGCCACAGAGCCTGCGATTATAATTAAAGCAGAATATTTTAAAATACTTCCAACATTAGGGATTTTAGTTAATTTAAAAACTGGCATCCTAAGACTAAAAGCATATAGTTTCATAATTAAGGCTCTGACAATATATGTAATAACAATCCCATAAATTAATTGATCTACATTTAGGTAACCAAAATAAAGACTTAACAGCAGCAACATGGTAACAAATCGGTGAAACACCTCACTCATAAAATTACCAAATACGCTTTGTAACTGCACCTTACTCCAGGCGTAAAACACTTCAAAATAGGCAAAAGCTGCTGCACAAATGTATATTAACCAAGTATAGTCCTTTATAATAGCATTTTCTTTAGATAGCCAATTGGCAATCAAATCATAAGCAAAATGCGTAATTAATCCTAACGGAACTATTAGAAGTAATGGTAAAAGCAACATTAAACTTAAAAAGCTATTTTGTGATTGTCTGGTTTTAAACGAAGAATAAAACTTAACAATTGTATTATGCACGCCAAAAGCCATAAAAGGCATTAAAATACTGGCTGTAGACAAGATAAAAGTGATTAAACCAAAATAAGCTTCGCTAACAAATTGAGTATATAAAAATATAACGTTAACAGCACCAATACCAAACCCAAAATAAGTTATAATAGTATTTTTAATAGATTGATTAACGACTATTCCCATATATTTTATACCATTTATATTTTAGGACTGATTAATCAAATCTGCTAACTTTTTTGTTAACTGTTGTCTTGAGTAACCTTGTAATCCTATTGGATTAGTCTTTAAATTATTTTCAGTGTAAGCTTTATAATACTGCTTAATACTATTTTTTAAAGCATCATAATCATCATAATTAAAAAATTGACCAGTATTAGTTTTTGTAATAATTGAAGCTACATCTGCACCTTTTGGTCCAATAGCAACAATTGGTCTATTAGCAACCATATACTCAAATAATTTACCAGGAATAATTGCTTTTGTATCTTCCGAGTTTATTTCAATCAACAATAACAATTGTGATTTTTTTTGAAACTCAATAGCTTTATTGTGAGATACATATCCAACATAATTTAAACTACCACTTAAACCATGTGTTTTTATAGATAGTATAACATCTTTGCCTACTTCTCCAATTAAATTCAACTGAAAATCCTGTGCAAATCTAGTATCCTCAATCATCAATTCGCTAAGCACTT
Source organism: Olleya sp. UBA1516 (assembly GCF_002323495.1). Classification (NCBI taxonomy): domain Bacteria; kingdom Pseudomonadati; phylum Bacteroidota; class Flavobacteriia; order Flavobacteriales; family Flavobacteriaceae; genus Olleya; species Olleya sp. UBA1516. The sequence goes on along the minus strand of NZ_DCQO01000009.1, from coordinate 183,294 downwards.
TCCAAAGTACTTCTGGATTTCGTTTAGATAATAACGACCCAATATGTGACAATGTAAACTTTTTATCTAAGGTATTTACAACTACTTTTTCGTTATCATAACCATTGGTAATTACATGGATAGGTTGACTTGTAATACCCTCAAATTCGGTTTTAGTACTTGGGCTAGTTACAATAATTTTGTCAGCATTATTAATCACTTTTTTTTCTAATGCCTTATGTTTATTTTTAGAAGCTTTAGTTAATTTTAGTTGCTTGTGATAACCTATTGTAGTCCATGGATCTCTAAAATCTGCAATCCAATTGACACTATGGTTTTCTTTTAATTTTAAACCAATTAAATGTAAACTATGTGGTGGTCCAGACGTTATAATTGTATCAATATTAAAATCTAAAATGTAAGTAGATAAGTAGTTGTACGACGGTTTTACCCAGTTTTTTCTGGCATCAGGAATAAAAAAATTACCTCTAACAAACAACATTAAACGCTCCATAAGGCTTTGTTTGCTTTTTTCAGCAATAATCCCTTTACTAATCGTTTTACTTTTTTTAGAAAACAATTGTGCCAATTTGTAAGGCTCCTTTATTGGTTGCTTAAGCACTGTAACACTTGGATTAACTTCACTTTGCAAAGTCGCATCTATAATTGGATAATTAGCATTGGATGGACAGTATACAACAGGCTCTATATTAAAATCTGGTAAATATTTTACAAATTTTAACCAACGCTGTACACCTGGTCCTCCTGCAGGAGGCCAATAATACGTAATAATTAGCACCTTTTTTTTATCCATAATGTAACGCTTTCGCGGAAATTGAGCCTCGTGTGATTACTCCTTACTAATCTTATTCATCCTTTTCACACCATAAATCAAACCTCCAAGCACTAATAATATCAGTAAAATAGAACTAGCTAACGCGATCGTACTTCCGGTTTTAACAACATCAGGTTCAAACTTAAATTCAATAATATGTTTACCTTTTGGCACCTCTAAACCTCTTAACGCATAGTTTACTTTAACATGTGGTTTTAATACACCATCAATATAAGCATTCCATCCAGAACCATAATACATTTCTGAAAACACAGCAAAACCATCATTTACATTATCCGACTGATATTTAATATAGTTAGGCTTATAATCTAAAGTTTTTATTGAAGCTAAAGAATCCACAACAAACGTCTTAGGAAGATTAGTTTTATCAGAAACACCTTCAGAATAAATAGCTATTTTTTTAGTATTTAATGTGTCTAGAGCCAAAATTTCTGCATCAGCAGAACTTACTTTTTCAGTGTTTTCTACAAACCAAACATTACCATTAGCGTCGTTATTTACAAACGGAAACGGACTACCATCTTCTCCTTGACCAATTATGTATTTCGCGTTAAGCATACTTAATACATTAATATTGTTTTTAGAGATATAAAATTCGTATAAATCTTGATAGCGTTTTGGTTTTGCTGCGTGATAACCACCTAATGCATTATGAAAATAACTAGTTTTAGCTCCTCCAGACGTTAAGTCATACACGCGATAATTAGTATTATCCTTAAGTATCTCTAAATCTGCTTTATTGGCTTGATAAGGACGCTCCATTTGTAACTTAGATACAAAATCTTCGTTATTAACGTAACGTTTATCTACGCTAACTAAATCTACTATAATTAATAATCCAAGAATGACTATAACCTTAGTTTCGTTTAGTTTCTTTTTCAAAAAGAAATAGATAACGCCTGCTGCTAATAGAACAAACAACAAGGTTCTAAGCGTATCTTGTGTAAAAAAGCTAGCTCTGTCTTCTCTTAAAGCATCCAAAAACGCTTGTCCATTACCTTCTCTAATACGTCCATCAATACCACCAACAAAATCGATTATTCCAACAGCTTTTCCTAATAAAAATAGGATTGCTAAACCTGCTGTAATAATTACTGTATTTTTTAAAGCCTTAAGTTTTTCTTCGGTTTTAACAACATTATTAAACAACCTAACTAGAGCAAAAACAGCTAAAACAGGAATGCATAATTCTAAAATTACTTGTATTGAGCTGACTGCTCTAAACTTATTATATAATGGTACATAGTTAATAAATAAATCTGTTAAGAATTCTAGATTTTTACCATAAGACAATAATAATGACAGTATAGTTCCTCCTACTAACCACCATTTTAAACGACCTTTAACTAAAAACAAGCCTAATACAAATAAAAATATTACAACTGCTCCAACATAAGCTGGTGCTTCTACTATGGTTTGGCTTCCCCAATATGTTGGTAGACCTTTAGTATATTCTCTAGCGTCTGCTGGTGGCACACCTTGATCAACAATGTATTTATACACTGCAGAATCTTCGCCTACATCTTCTCCGCTTCCACCACCTAAAAATCTAGGTACAAATAGGTTAAAAGTTTCTAGTTTACCATAACTATACTCTGTAATATATTCTTTACTTAAACCGTTTGTGTTTTCTCTCTTGGACCCATTGGCATTGATAGTTAACTCGCTTTTACCACGTGTACTCTCCTTAACATAATCTTGTGTAGCTAAAATATTAGTTGCATTTAAACCTATTGCCAAGATTACTGCAGCAAATAACACACCTACAGCTTTAAAAAAGTGAGGCAACATCTTTTTACGATAGGCATCTACCAAATAAGCGATACCTAAAACTAAGACTAACAACATTAAATAGTACGTCATTTGGTAATGGTTAGCCACCAACTCTAATCCCATAGCTATGGCTGTCAGGATAAAACCGTAAACATACTTACCTCTAAACGTTAGAATAATACCACTTAAAACTAATGGCATATAAGCTATTGCATGTGCTTTGCTATTATGTCCTACACCCAAAATTATGATTAGATAGGTAGAAAAACCAAATGCCAAAGCACCTAATCCTGCTAATTTCCAATCCACTTTTAAAACCAAAAGCAATATATAAAATCCAGCAAAATAAAGAAATAAGTAATCAGCTGGTCGTGGTAAAAAACGCAACGACAGGTCTAACTTTTTAATATAATTGTGTGGGTATTTTGCTCCTAATTGGTAGGTTGGCATACCTCCAAATGCACTATTAGTCCAATAGGTTTCTTCTCCAGAATTAGTTTTAAAATCCTTTTGTTGTTTTGCCATTCCTGTGTAGTGAACAATATCACTTTGGTAAATGACTTTTCCTTGTAAAACAGGACTAAAATAGGCTAAAGAGCAAACAATAAATCCTACCAAAACTAAAAGATGAGGTAAGATTTTTTTAAAAGAAAATTGCATAAAAAGTTTTAAAAAGTATGAGGTTGAAAATTACTCAATTTCTTCGTAATCTACATACTCTCCTACATTTTTATTTGAAGATTTATTATTAGGCATTTTATCTATAGTTATCTCGCCTTCTTTTTGAGTTGGCTCTTGTCTTTGTTGGTTAAACGCACCTCCAAAACGCTCGGTTGCTTTTTTAGCTGCATATTTAAATAATGCAGGTGCAAACAAACGAGATAAGATTTTTAATCCGTAGTAAATTAATGCTATTATAAGTATGGTTCTTAATAAAGCCATGTTGAAATAAAAGTTAAATTATCAATACTTTAACAAAAATACAATTCTTGAGTTTTAAATTGAGTTTTAAATACTTAAAAAAAATATAAAATCTTATATTTGACTTTAAACAAAAATATATGCTTAACCCAAAATTAATTGTAACGTATATACTCTTATTAGCAAGTTTTACTGCTAATGCGCAATATACTGAAGTAATCAACTCTAACAGACCAGGTGTATCTAGAAGTGCTTTTGCAGTCGGAAAAAATGTGGCTCAGCTTGAGGTTGGACCTTACATGCTTAAAGAAGAGCACACACCATTAAAAAATGAAGCTTCAGGTTTTGGTATTGACTTTGCAGCGCGTTATGGTTTAGTTTGGGAAGAACTAGAATTAAATATAGAAGGTACTTACCAAAACGATACATTTACAGATAATCGATCTACCTTATTTCCAATAGAAACTGATCGTGCAAATTTTAAATATTTAACATTAGGTGCAAAATACTTAGTGTATGATCCATATAAAAAACGTGGTGAGGAGAAACCTAATATTTATAGCTATCATGCTAACAAAAAATTTAAATGGAGTAATTTAATTCCTGCTGTAGCTGTATATGCTGGTGTAAACTATGATGCTAAAGATAATATTTATGTGCCTTATAGCAATCCGTTTTCAAGTCCAAATTACGAAGGAGGTTTTACACCTAAAGTGATGGTTGCAACACAAAACAACTTTAATAGTGGTTGGGTTTTAGTTATGAATTTTGCCAAGGACAGGATTGGGTCAGATTTTTCAGATTTTCAATACATAGTTACTTTAACCAAATCCATTACTGACCAATGGGTTTTATTTGGAGAAACTCAAGGCATAAAAAGTGATTATTATGCAGACAATTTATTTAGATTTGGTGGAGCATATTTATGGAGTAAGGATTTTCAGTTAGATACTGCAATTACTTTTAATACAAAGGACACACCTTCGGTTTTTAGCTTTAACTTTGGCGCATCTTATCGTTTAGATTTCCATAAAGATCCTGAAGCTGATATAGATAATGGTACTGATGTACTTGAAGAATACGAAAGAAAAGCGAATAGAAAGAAAAATAAGAATAAAAAAGATAATGATTCTGACACACCAGAAGATTCAGGTAAACGAAAAAAAGAAACTCAAGAGATTAATTTTGATGACGAAAACTAACCCTTTCTTTTTTATATGATTACAACCAAAAAAGTAGTATCAAAAGCAGATTATAAAGCGTTTGTTAAATTTCCTTTTGAAATATACAAAGACTCTAAATATTGGGTTCCACCTATTATTAGTCAAGAATTAGCAACATTTGATGCAAAGAAAAACCCTATTTTTAATGATGCCGAAGCAACACTGTTTTTAGCCTATAAAGACAATAAAGTAGTTGGTCGTATCGCTGCAATTATAAATTGGCTAGAAGTAAAAGACCAAAACATAAAAAAAATGCGTTTTGGTTGGTTTGATTTTATTGACGATCTAGATGTTAGTAAGGCGCTTTTACAAGAGGTTTACACTATTGGTCATGCAAATAAGCTACACTATACGGAAGGTCCTGTAGGTTTTTCTAACTTAGATAAAGTTGGAGTTGTTACAGAAGGATTTGATGCGATAGGTAACATGATTACTTGGTATAATCACGCCTACTATGTCAACCATTATCAGTCACATGGTTTTTCTGTTGAGAAAAAATATTCTGAAAGTCGTTTTCCTTTTAAAAACGTAAAACCTGAATTTTTCTACAAAGCACAAGAATTAATAAAAAGACGCTATCAGCTTAAAGCTTTAGACTTAAAAAAAACATCCGAAGTCATGCCTTATGCAGATCAAATGTTTGATTTATTTAATGAAAGCTACGCCTCACTATCTTCATTTGTTGCGATTACAGATATTCAAAAAGAATATTTTAAAAAGAAGTTTATAAGTTTTATTAATCCAGAATATATCAAATTTGTTATTGACAAAGACAACAAATTGGTAGCATTTGCTGTAGTTATGCCTAGATTTGCGGATGCATTGCAACAAATGAAAGGTAAATTATTACCATTTGGATTTTTAAAATTATTAAAAGCTAAAAAAGAAAGCAAAGACGTTATGTTTTACTTAATAGGTGTACATCCTGATTATCAAAATAAAGGTGTACATGCTGTTATTTTTAACGAATATTACAACACGTTTACTGAAAGAGGAATACAAACCTGTTATAGAACACCTGAATTAGAGGATAATGAAGCTATACATAAAATTTGGAAACACTTTGATCCAGAGGTATATATAAGACGTTGTACTTTTAAAAAAGAATTATAAATCATCAAGAGCTTACTATTAATAGATAAGCTCTTTTTTTAAATAATTATTTTAAGAAATAACTATATTTAATCAAAGATGAATTATATAATGATACATTTAATTATTAAAACAAAAAAAATCCGATTCAAATGAATCGGATTTTTAACTAAATTTTATTTTTGTTACTCTCCCATTGCTTTCATTAAAGCAGCAGACATACGCTTGTAAGTACCGTTTTCTAAACGTTCTCTAATAGCATCAAAAGCATCTAAAGTTTCAGTCACATCTTGTAATGTATGAGTTGCAGTAGGAATCATACGTAAAAGTATTAATCCTTTTGGAATTACTGGATACACAACAATAGAGCAGAAAATACCATAGTTTTCTCTTAAATCTCTAACTAAAGCCATAGCTTCTGGAATACTTCCATTTAAATACACTGGAGTCACACAACTTTGTGTTGTACCAATATCAAAACCTCTGTCTTTAAGTCCAGATTGTAACGCATCTACAATTTTCCATAAGTTTTCTTTTAACTCAGGCATTGTGCGTAACATATCTAAACGCTTTAATGCACCTACAACCAATTGCATTTGCAATGATTTAGCAAACATTTGCGAACGTAAATTATATTTTAGATAATCAATAATTTCTTGATCAGCAGCAATAAATGCACCTGTACTAGCTAAAGACTTAGCAAAAGTTGCAAAATACACATCAATATCATCTTGTACACCTTGCTCTTCTCCTGCTCCAGCACCAGTTTTACCTAAGGTACCAAAACCATGTGCATCATCTACAAACAGTCTAAAGTTATATTTTTTCTTTAAAGCAACAATTTCTTTTAAGCGTCCTTGCTCACCTCTCATACCAAATACACCTTCAGAGATCACTAAGATTCCTCCTCCAGTTTGTTCTGCCATTTTAGTAGCACGACCTAAGTTTTTCTCTAAACTTTCAATATCGTTATGCTTATAAGTAAATCGTTTTCCGTGGTGTAATCTTACACCATCAATTATACAAGCATGTGCATCCACATCATACACAATAATATCATCTTTACCAACTAAGGCGTCTACGGTAGACACCATACCTTGGTAACCAAAGTTTAATAAGTAAGCTGCTTCTTTATGTACAAACTCAGCAAGCTCGTTTTGTAGTTGCTCATGTAAATCTGTGTGACCAGACATCATACGTGCTCCCATTGGATAAGCAGATCCATATTGTGCTGCAGCTTCTGCATCAACCTTACGGACTTCAGGATGGTTAGCAAGACCTAAGTAGTCATTGATACTCCATGTAATTACATCTTTTCCTTGAAATTTCATACGATTAGAAATTTCACCTTCCAATTTAGGAAACACAAAGTAACCTTCTGCTTGTGCAGCCCATTTACCTAGTGGTCCTTTATCTTTGTATATTTTTTCAAATAAATCTTTCATTGTAAAACGCGATTTTTAAGCTACTATTGTTAGATATATTAGCTTAAGCTATTAAAATTTAGTTAGATGCTACAAAATTATGCATTTTTATTATACGTGCATAACAAATAACCTATGTATTATTAACAAAAAAAGTTAATCTTAATACAACTAAGATTAACTAATCTGTCTATTATTTAATTATTTACTTAATATATTGAATGCTTTGCGCAGCCTCTTCATTTTTACTATCAAAAAAGCCTTGATCACTCATCCATTTGTCACTGTAAATCTTACTCATGTATCTAGAGCCATGGTCAGGAAAAATAACAACAACATTATCTGTATCCTTAAAAGTGTTAGATTCATTAAGTTGTTTTAAGGCTTGCATTGCAGCACCAGATGTGTAGCCTACAAACAACCCTTCGGTTTGTGCTAACTCTCTAGCAGTATGTGCGCTTTCTTCATCTGTGACCTTAATAAACTCATCTATTGTATCAAAATCTGTAGCAGTAGGAATTAAATTTTTTCCTAAACCTTCAATTCTGTATGGATAAATTTCTTTATCGTCAAACTCTCTAGTTTCGTGATATTTTTTTAATACCGAACCATAAGCATCAACACCTATAACCTTAATGTTTGGATTTTGCTCTTTTAAATACTTAGCTATTCCAGAAATTGTCCCTCCTGTACCACTACATGCAACTAAATGCGTTATTTTACCTTCTGTTTGGTTCCATATTTCTGGTCCAGTAGAATTGTAATGTGCATCAATATTTAGTTGATTAAAGTATTGATTAATATAAACAGATCCTTTGATTTCTTCGTGTAATCGTTTTGCTACTTGATAATAACTTCTTGGATCATCTGCACTAACGTTTGCAGGACAAACATATACTTTAGCTCCCATGTTTTTTAACATGTCAATCTTATCTGCTGAAGATTTTGAACTAACTGCCAAGATGCAATCATAACCTTTAATTACACTAACCATTGCAATACTAAATCCTGTATTACCTGATGTAGTTTCAATTATTGTATCTCCTGGTTTAAGTATACCTTGCTTTTCTGCTTGCTCTAAAATGTATAAAGCGATTCTATCTTTTGATGAATGACCTGGATTAAAGGCTTCAACTTTTGCTAGATAATTCCCTTTAAAACCTGAAGTAATTTTTTTTAGTTTTATCATTGGTGTATTACCTATTAGGTCTAATACACTATCAAAAACTTGTTTGTTTTGTTCCATAAATGCTATTTAAAAGCTACTTATTTTGAGTTTTGAAACTCAAAACCTCGCAAAAATAAGCATTTTTTTTGATTATTTATTGATTCCTTCCAATTCGAATAAAAATACATATTCTAAAGCGACTTCTTTTAATGCTTCAAAACGTCCAGAAGCTCCACCATGTCCTGCATCCATGTCTGTTTTAAGTAGTAAAATATTTTTATCTAATTTACAGTCTCTTAATTTAGCTACCCATTTTGCAGGTTCCCAATATTGCACTTGCGAATCGTGTAAACCTGTAGTGACTAACATATTTGGATATGCTTGAGGTGTCACATTATCATATGGTGAATATGACTTCATGTAATTGTAATAATCCTCTTCATTTGGATTTCCCCATTCGTCATATTCTCCTGTAGTTAGTGGTATACTATCATCTAACATAGTCGTTACAACATCTACAAAAGGTACTGCAGCGATAACACCATTGTATAATTCTGGATTCATATTAATTATTGCTCCCATTAATAATCCTCCTGCACTTCCACCCATTGCATAAAGGTGTTGACTAGAGGTATATTTGTTTTCAATTAAAAATTTAGAACAATCTATAAAATCTGTAAATGTATTTAATTTGGATTTTAGTTTTCCGTCTTCGTACCAAGGACGTCCTAAATACTCGCTACCTCTAATATGAGCAATTACATAGATAAAACCTCTATCTAACAAGCTAAGTCGTATTGAAGAGAAATAAGGGTCTATTGTTGCTCCATATGAGCCATATGCATATTGTAACAACGGACTATTTCCGTCAAGTTTTGTTCCTTTTTTATACACTACAGACATTGGTATTTTTACGCCATCTTTAGCTGTTGCCCAAATCCTTTGTGATATATAATTTTCTTTATTAAATGAATCATCTAATACTTGCTGCTCTTTTTTTACCGTTTTTGTTTTAGTCTTTAAATCATAATCGATTATAGAGCTTGGTGTTGTTAAAGAATTAAAAGAGTATCTTAAATAGTTGCTATCAAAATCTGGATTATTCCCTATATCTGCTGTGTATGTTTCACTTTCAAAATCTAAATAATAGTCTTCTTTACCATCCCAACTAATAATTCTTAACTGATTTAAACCATTTTCTCGTTCGTTTACAATTAAATAGTCTTTAAAAATCTCTATATCTTCTAGCAAAACATCTTTACGATGCGGAATAACATCTTCCCAATTAGCCTTATCTGTATTGGTTTCGGCTACTTTTTGAAGTTTAAAATTGGTTGCTTCATCCTTATTTGTAATGATGTAAAAATTATCTTGATAGTGCGCTATTGAATATTCAAGGTTTCTTTCGCGCTTTTGAAAAATTTTAAATTCACCATCAGGTGTATTGGCATCTAAAAACCTATATTCTGTAGTTTGCGTACTTGAACTACCAATTACTAAATACTTTTTAGATTTGGTTTTATACACAAATGTATTAAAGGTATCATCCTCTTCATGAAAAACGATAGTATCTTCAACACTATTTTGACCTAGTTTATGCTTATATATTTTATCCGATCGTAAAGTAACTTCGTCTTTTTTGGAATAAAAAAGTGTTTTGTTATCATTAGCCCAAGTCGAACTTCCTGTGGTATTTTCTATTTTATCCTCAAAAACTTCATTTGTAACTAAGTTTTTAATAAACAATGTGTATTGTCGTCTACTAACAGTATCAATAGAATAGCTTACTAATGTATTATCTGGACTTATTGATATACCACCTAGTTTAAAATAGCTATAACCTTTAGCCATTTTATTACAATCAAAAAGAATTTCTTCTTCAGCGTCAAGATTATCTTTTTTTCTAGTGTAAATTGGGTAATCCTTTCCAATTTCGTATCTAGTTATATACCAATACCCATTTAATTTGTAAGGTACACTTTGGTCATCTTCCTTAACTCGTGACTTCATCTCTTCAAATAAAGACTTTTGAAAAGTTTCTGTATGTTTTAAAACAGATTCAGTATAAGTATTTTCAGCATTTAGATAATCTAAAACCTCTTGGTCCTCTCTTTGGTTTAACCAAAAGTAATTATCTACTCTAACATCATTATGTATACTAAGTTTTTTTTCTATTTTTTTTGCAATAGGTGCAGAAACGTTAGTGCTAACTTTCATCATTTTAAATCTTATTTTTCTGAAGAGCACAAATGTAAAACTTAAAATTAGTTTGAATTATACTTTATTGATATTTAATTGCACTTAATATTTACTTTTAATTAATAAATTTGCAGGATTAACTTTAAAATCAAATAAAATGTTTGGAGATTTAATGGGTAAATTAAAAGAAACCCAAGAAAAAGTAGAGGCTACAAAAAAAAGGATGGATACCGTTTTAATTGACGAAAAAAGTACAGATGATTTACTTAAAGTAACATTGACTGCCAATCGCGAAATTAAATCTATTACAATTGATGATGCTTTATTAGAAGATAAAGAGCAATTGGAAGATTATTTAATTTTAGTACTTAATAAAGCTATTACTAAAGCTACTAATGTAAATGAAGCTGAAGTTGCTGCTGTCGCTAAAGACGGAATGCCTAACATTCCAGGAATGGATATGTTTAAATAAATTATTTTATACAAAGTAAAAAAGGAAGCCAAATTGGCTTCCTTTTTTTTATTTATGAAAAGTATTTACTAAATATTATTCAGCATCGATAACTCTAAATTGAGTACGTCTGTTTGCTAAATGCTCTCTTTCTGTACAAGATACACCATCAGAACATCTGTTAGTTAATCTAGTTTCACCAAATCCATTAGATACAATTCTTGAAGAATTTATTCCTTTAGAGATTAAGTAGTTAGTTACAGCTTGAGCTCTTCTTTCTGATAAAGATCTGTTAGACTCTTTAGAACCTCTTGAATCTGTATGAGAAGCAATCTCTACTGATACACCATTTTGTAAAACTGGTAATAATTTAGCATCGATTTCTCTTTTTGAAGCTGCTGTTAAAGTAGCAGAACCTAATTCCCAGTTTACATTAAGATCGTTATAAGCTACTAACTTACAATCTACTTCAGCCCAAGATGTTAATCCACCTTTAGTTTGTAGTACTTCTTTAGTTACAGTTTTGTTAACCGCAGGAACAGTTACTTCTTCTACTCTAGCATCGCTAGCTAAAACCGTTTTCTTGTACGTAGCAGTTTTTTGAGGCACTTCAATAACTCTTGTTGTTGGAGGTGTTACCATTACTGTACGCTTCATTGTAGTAGACGTTGAAGGAATATCAACAACTCTTGTAGATTCTGGAGTTATAACAGTTTTTCTGATTGTAGTCATTTTTGATGGTACATCAGTCGCTCTTGTTGTAGGAGGTGTAGCCATTACTGTACGCTTCATAGTAGCAGTAACCTCTGGAATAGCTGTTACTCTTGTTGTAGCTGGTTCTAAAACCACAGTACGTTTCATTGTTTTAGTTACAGCAGGAATTTCAATAACTCTTGTTGTTGGAGGTGTTACCATTACTGTTCTCTTAACTTCATTAGTTACAGCAGGAATAGTAATAACTTTTGAAGTTGGAGGAGTTACCATTACAGTTCTCTTAACTTCTTTAGTTACAGCAGGAATATCAATAACTCTTGTTGTTGCTGGAGATACTAAAACTGTTTTTTTGATTGTTTTAGTAATAGCAGGAATATCGATAACTCTTGTTGTAGGAGGTGTTGTCATTACAGTCTTTTTAACTGTTTTAGTTACAGCAGGAATATCAATAACTCTTGTTGTTGCAGGCGTTTGAACTACACGTCTAGTGTAAGTACCCATACCACAATCTTCAGCATTGTTCTCACCTTGATCACATCCTGGCTTAGTAATAACTTGAGCATCATTAGCTAACTCTGTAGTGTTAACTGTAATGTTTTGAGCTGGAATATTTTTATAACACCAGTATCTACAATCGTTAGGATCGTTTGATTGACAATCAACAGCTGGAGTATCACTCATTCCCCATTTAGCAGTTGCAGGCTTAACTTCGATAGTTTGGTAACCAGAAGTAAACTTAGCAGGTACTACAGATAAAGTAGAACCAAATTGTTGTTTCTTATAAGACAATGTTTCAGTTCCCCATTTTGCAGGTATAACTTCTAAACGTTGGCTAGCATTTTGTACTACAACTTCAAAACTTTCAGATCCATATTGAGCAGGAACTATCTCTACTCTAGAAGATGCAGGTTGTACAACAACTTCAACATTTTCAGTTGTCCATTTAGCAGGAACAACTTCTAAACGTTGACCTCCAGAATTTACAACAACAGTTTCTGTTCTTGTTTCGTATTGTGCTGGTACAGTTTCTAACTTAGTGTAAGCAGCTTGTACTACTACTGTTTCTGTTCTTGTTTCGTATTGAGCTGGTACAACTTCTAAACGTTGACTAGCTTCTTGAACAACAACTTCAAAACTTTCAGATCCTAGCTTAGCTGGAATAACTGATAAAGATTGTGCAGCATCATTAGATACGATTTGAAAATTTTCTGTAGCATATTTTGCAGGTACTACTGATAATTCTTGATAACCTGGTTGAGTCATCATCTCTTCTGTAGTAGTATCTGTAGATCCAGCAACTTTCTCTAATCTCTGAGAAGCTTCTTGCGTCACTACTTCAAAAGATTGAGTTTCGTATTGTGCAGGTACTACAGATAATTCTTGTCCTGCAGACTGTACAACAAACTCCTCATTCTCTGTTCTGTATTGAGCAGGAACAACTTTTAGCTTCTTGTACGCAGGAGCAACTTGCACTGTTACATCTTGGTTAACCCATACATCTGGAGTCACACAACGTTTGTAACATTTTCCTGGTTCAGGATTTGTTGGTAAATCTTGTGCGAATGCAATGGTGCAGACTACAAAAGATAAAAATGTTAGTAATACTTTTTTCATTTTTAATAATTTAAATGGTTATTTGATAAATATATAGCCGAACTAATAACGACTGTTCACTAATTTCAAGCAAAAAAAATACATATCAAACTATTATTACTTTTAATTCTTAAAATTTAGTTAAAATTCGCCAAAGAGTAAATAAAAGCGTTAAACAACAATTGTTTTTTAACATATATTAAATCAAAAAAATTACTAAAAAATAAATTTTACAATTTACTTATCACTTCTAACACTCTATCGTGCTGATTATCATCATAATTCAAATGCGTTACCAATCTTAACTTATTGCTTCCCATTCCAATTATCTTAATGTTTTTGTCAGAAAGTGCTTCCAAAAATATTTTTTCTGAATATTTATCATTAAGCTCAAAAATTACAATGTTTGTTTCAACAGGTTCTACCTTTTTAACAAATGAAGATTTGGTTAATGCAACTTCTAATTCAATTGCTTTTTTATGGTCTTCAGCTAATCTTTCAATATTATTTTCTAAAGCATATAATCCTGCTGCAGCTAAAAAACCACCTTGTCTCATTCCACCACCTAAAATTTTTCTAATTCTAATTGCATTGCTCATTATAGTTTCATCTCCAACTAAAACAGATCCTATTGGACACCCTAATCCTTTACTTAAACAAACCGAAATAGTATCAAATGCTTCTCCATATTGTAAAGTCGTTTCGTTTTTAGCAACTAAGGCATTCCAAAGCCTTGCTCCATCAAGATGAAAACCTAAATTATGATCCTTACAGACTTGTTTTATCTTTAATATTTCATTAAAATCCCAACACGCTCCACCTCCTTTATTGGTTGTATTTTCAATTTCAACTAAAGTTGTTAACGGACTATGGTAAAAATCGGGTGGATTAATGGCTTCAATCACTTGTTTTGCAGTAAACATTCCTTGTGTACCATCTAACAAATTACAAGATACACCACTATTAAAAGAGGCTCCTCCACCTTCATAATTATAAATATGTGCATACTTATCGCAAATAACTTGGTCGCCTGGATTAGTATGTAATTTGATAGCTGTTTGATTAGCCATAGTACCACTAGGAAAAAATAAGGCATGAGACTTGCCAAATAACTTAGCAATTTTATCCTCAAGAGCATTTATGGTTTCATCTTCCTTATATACATCATCTCCTACTTGTGCAGATAACATTGCTTCCAACATTTCTGGACTAGGTTTAGTTACTGTATCGCTTCTTAAATCTATAGTCATATTAAATATTTTATTACAGTATAAAACTATTAAAAATTGTTGGCAAATATTTTTAAATGTTAGTAATAATTCTATTTTTGTTGTAAACCAAAATTAATATATGATCACTTTAGAGAATATAAAAGATCTTAATACTCGCCTGACATCGTTAAGGCAATATCTTTGACATTGATGCTAAGCTAATTGCGCTTCAAAATGAAGAAGAGCAAACTTTTGATCCCAGTTTTTGGAACGATTCTAAAAGTGCAGAATTGGTAATGAAATCCATCCGAGAAAAGAAAAAGTGGATCAATGATTACAACCAATCAAAAGTTTTAATTGAAGATTTAGAAGTTATTTTTGAATTTTTTAAAGAAAACGAAGCTACATTGGCAGATGTAGAAGATCGCTATACCAAAGCACTAACTTTAATTGAAGATTTAGAATTTAGAAACATGTTATCTGAAGAAGGTGACAGTCTAAGTGCTGTATTACAAATTACAGCTGGAGCTGGAGGAACAGAAAGTTGCGATTGGGCTAATATGTTAATGCGTATGTATTTAATGTATGCCGAAAAAAATGGTTTTAAAGTAAAAGAACTAAATTTTCAAGAAGGTGATGTTGCAGGAATAAAAACAGTAACCCTTGAGATTGAAGGAGACCATGCATTTGGATGGTTAAAAGGTGAAAATGGAGTGCACAGATTGGTGCGCATATCTCCTTTTGATAGTAATGCAAAACGACATACTAGTTTTGCTTCAGTTTATGTATATCCTTTAGTGGATGATACTATTGAAATTGAAATAAATCCAGCAGATATAGAAATTACAACTGCAAGATCAAGTGGTGCAGGTGGACAAAACGTTAATAAAGTTGAAACCAAAGTACAATTAACGCACAAACCCTCTGGTATACAAATTTCTTGCTCAGAGACTAGATCACAACACGATAATAGGTCTAGAGCTATGCAAATGCTAAAATCGCAATTATATGAAATTGAATTGCAAAAACAATTAGCACAACGCGAAGATATTGAAGCTGGTAAAATGAAAATTGAATGGGGAAGTCAAATCCGAAATTACGTGTTACATCCTTACAAATTAATAAAAGATGTTAGAAGTGGTCACGAAACAGGTAATGTTGACGCTGTTTTAGATGGTAACATCGAGCCCTTTTTAAAAGCCTATTTAATGATGATGGGACAACAAGAAGTAGATAACGAAAACCTTTAAAAATGATTAAAATTTATCATAATCCAAGATGTAGTAAATCTAGACAAGGATTACAATTATTAGAAGATTCTAATAAAAAATTTGAAGTTATTAAGTACCTGGAAACCCCTTTAACAGAAAAAGAATTAAAGGAAATCTTATCACTTCTAAAAATAAAACCAATAGATTTAGTTAGAAAAAACGAAGCTATTTGGAAAGAAAACTACAAAAACAAAACCTTAACAGATCAACAAGTAATAGAGGCTTTAATTAATAACCCTAAATTAATTGAAAGACCAATAGTTACTAATAACGACAAAGCTGTTATAGGTCGACCAACAGAGTTAATCTCAAGCATTTTATAGTATAAAATTATTAATAGCAACCAAAATTTCCCTTAAACCAATGATAGTAATATATCACAATCCTGAGTCTTCAGACTCAAACGCTTGCTTAAAAATACTTGAAACACATAAACACGATCACGAGGTCATAAAATATCAAGATAAGCCATTAGATAAAATTAAACTTGTTAAAATAATTAACATACTTAACATTAAACCTGAAGAGCTTATTAGAAAAGAAAGTAAAATTTGGGTAGAAAACTTTAAACATTTAGAAGATGATGGTCACTTGTTTAATGATGACAGCTTAATAGATATAATGATTGAGTATCAAGACCTTATTGAAAGACCAATAGTCATAAATGGCGAAAAAGCTGTAATAGGCAAACCTGCAAAACGTATTTTTGATATCATTCCGCAGCAAAAAGCAACACTATAATTACTCGTTTTTTATTTAACAAACCTTTAACCAAACCTACTTAAACCTATCGGTATTTTTGCGGTCATACTAAGAAAACCAAACTTATGACTAAAAAAATTATTTCATTTTGCGTATTAATTTTATGCCTGAATCTTGCGTTGGCACAAAATAATGATCAAAAAATGGTAACTATTAAAGGAAAAATACTTGAAAAAGATACCAATGCACCTTTAGAGTATGCCACAGTAGTATTTAAAAACACAACTAATCCAGCAGATCTTTCTGGAGGTATTACTGATGCATCTGGTAATTATTCAATCGAAATTAAATCAGGAACCTACAATGTTAGTTTTGAGTATATTGGTTTTAAAACCGAAGTATTACCAAACAAATCCATAACAGATAATCAAACCTTTAAAACGCAATACTTATCCATTGATGCTGAAGCTTTAGATGAAATTGAAATTATTGCTGAAAAGACAACTGTTGAAATTAGACTGGATAAAAAAATATACAACGTAGGAAAAGATTTAACTGTACGTGGTGGAACTGTAAGTGACGTTTTAGACAACGTACCATCAGTATCTGTTGATGTTGAAGGTAATGTTGCTTTACGCGGAAATGATAACGTACGTATCCTTATTAACGGTAAACCATCAGGATTAGTTGGATTAAATTCTACCGATGCATTAAGACAATTACCAGCCGAATCTATTGAAAAAGTTGAAGTTATTACTTCGCCTTCTGCTAGATATGAATCCGAAGGAACAGCAGGTATACTTAATATCATCTTAAAAAGAAGTAAGTTAGAAGGTTTAAATGGTGCCATCACCACTAATGTTGGTTACAATCCTTCAGCAGGAATTAATGGAAACATAAATTACAGAACTGGAGATATTAATATCTTTAATACTACTGGTTACAGCTATAGAGAAGCTCCAGGAAACTCGTTTACATCTACACAATACAAATCATCTGGAAATTTTTTAGACGAAACAAATACTTTTGATCGTATTAGAAAAGGACTTACTACTAATTTTGGTGTAGAATGGTATGTTAACGATTCTGCTTCATTAACAACATCTGTTTTGTACAGAGATAGTGATGATGAAAACAGCACGACCAACCTATTAGAACAATTTGACATAAACCGAAACTTGCTGTCTACAACCGTTAGATTAGATCCAGAGTTTGAAGAAGACAAAACAATACAATACGCTTTAAATTTTCAAAAAAATTATAGCGATAGTGGACACGTTTTAACTTTTGATTTTCAATATGAAGATAGCTCAGAAAACGAAAACTCATTAGTACAAGTAGATAACGTAATATCAGAACGTGTTGCAACTCTAGAAGATCAACAACAAATTTTACTGCAAACAGATTACGTTTTACCTATGGGTGAAAATAGCCAATTTGAAGCAGGTTATAGAGGTAATTTTAACACCACATCTACAGACTTTCAAGTAGAGTTATTAGATACAGATACTAATCAATTTGAATTAAGTACAGATCTTACTAACCTTTTAAACTTTAAAGAATATCTTAATGCTGTATACACACAATATGGTACTAAAATTAATAAATTTTCATTTTTATTAGGTCTTCGTTTAGAAAATACACAGTTAACTATTGATCAACCTACAACAGGAGATTACAACAAAAGAAACTTTACAGGATTATTCCCTACCGTTAATCTTAATTACGAGTTTAGTGATAGAGAAAATTTAACTTTAGGTTACGCAAGACGTTTAAGACGTCCTCGTGGATTTTTCTTAAATCCTTTTCCTTCTAGATCAAGTGTAACTAATTATTTTCAAGGTAATCCTGGTTTAAACCCAAGTTACTCTGGTCAATTTGACTTAGGTTACTTAAAACGTTTTGGAAAATTTACATTTAACTCGTCATTATATTATGCACACGCTACAGACGTATTTAATTTTGTAAGTTTTGATACAGGAGATACTGCTATAGTAAATGGAGAATCGTTACCAATCATACAACGTACACCTATTAATTTAGCAACAGAAGACAGATATGGTTTTGAGTTTACACTAACCTACAACCCATCTAGAAATTGGAGAGTTAATGGTAACTTCAACTTTTTTCAAAACGACACAAAAGGAACAACTCCAAACGGATTATCTTTAGACAACACAAACAACAGCTGGTTTGCACGTATCAATAATAAATATACATTACCAGGAGAAATTGATTGGCAAACTAACTTAAATTATAGAGGCCCAAGTGAAGATGCCCAAACTAAATCTGAAGGTATATTTACAACAACTATGGCTTTTAGTAAAGATTTATTTGGAGATAGTGCTTCTATAGCCTTTAACGTTAATGATTTATTTAATAGTAGAAAACGCCAACAAAACACTACTACTCCAACTTTTGATGCTTACAGCGAGTACCAATGGAGAGAGCGTAGTTTTAACTTAGCCTTTACATACAGATTTAACCAGAAGAAAAAACGTGTAGAACGTGGAAGCTATGGTGGAGACGATGATTTTGAAGGATAGTATATAATACTTTTACAAAAATAAAAATGTTGCTAATAATTATTAGCAACATTTTTTTTGATTGAGTAATTAGTATCTAAAATAGATTGTAAAAACAAAAAAGGGAAATTCGTTAGAATTTCCCTTTTTTTATATAATTAATTAAAATTAAGCGTTACGCTTAGCTTTTTTCTCTTCTTTAATCTCGTTTAAACGCTCTATTAAACTTCCTCCAATCCAATAAGGAACTACAAAAGTTATTAAAAATATCATTAACCAAAACCCTATGGTTAAGATAGTTAAAAATGCTAAAAAGCCTAAATATTGGTCAAATTCGAACATAATGTGTTTAATTTCTAGTTTATTATTACTGCAAAGATAAAGTAAACTTGTTTTTTATACAATACAAAGTCAAAAATTATTAACATAGTTGTTAATAACCTTATAAATTATCCTTTATTACTTCAGATATTAGTCGATTTTTACTTAGCGTATGCACCAGATGAGTACGTTAATTCGTAACTATGTGTGTACACTTCAAACACAATACCAAATGGATCTTCCACGTAGCACATTTTAAATGGTTTGTCTTCTGGATAATACGCTCTAATTGGCATTCTTTGTTTTCCTCCATACGCCACAATTTTTTCAACTAACGCTTCAATATTTGGGTCCTGAACGCAAAAGTGAAATAAACCAGTATTAAAAGGATTAAATTCTGGAGCTTCCTTTACACCATTTGGAAAAGAAAATAATTCTATTCCTATTCCATCAGACGTAGCTAAATGTGCAATTTCAAAAGTAGACCAATCATCTCCAAAAACATCTATACACATCTGCCCTATTGCTGTTTCCTTTTCTTTTTTAACAATAGACGGTTCCATAATTACATACCATCCCATAACTTCAGAATAAAATTTAACAGCTTCCTTAATATCAGGAACCGTTATGCCTACATGAGAAAATGATTTTGGATAATTTTTTATTGTTTCCATAATTTATATTTTTTTTCAAAATTACTATATATTTGCCTTATAGGCAATAACTTACTTAAAAGTAACATAGTTACCCAAACGAGTAAATTATTGATTATAAGAAACATATAATTAATATTTAGATTATAATAATGAAATGTCCTTTAAATTATACCATGGGTTTGATTGGTACTAAATGGAAACCCTTAATATTGTTTCACTTATTAGATGGTGGTTTACGTTCTGGAATGTTACAACGTAAGATTGAAGGCATCTCTAACAAAATGTTTACTCAAACGGTTAGAGAATTGGAAAAAGATGGCTTAATAATACGTACCGTTTTTCCTGTTGTTCCTCCTAAAGTAGAGTATAAACTTAGTAAACGCGGACAATCATTAGAGACTATTTTAAAAAGTATGGATACTTGGGGTTTAGAAGATTATAAACACGTCGTATAACTAAAATTAATCAATAAAAGAACTAGCAATATTGGTCTTTTTTCTACTATAATTCACCAAAGTTATTTTTATTAAAATTTTATAAACAGAGGATATTAAACTCTACAATTTTCGTAATTTCGTAATCTTAAAATTAATCAATCTTTATAATGGAATATAGAATAGAAAAAGATACCATGGGCGAAGTTAAAGTACCTGCAGATAAACTTTGGGGTGCACAAACAGAACGTTCTAGAAATAATTTTAAAATTGGTAACGTAGCCTCTATGCCTTTAGAAGTGGTATATGGTTTTGCGTATCTTAAAAAAGCTGCTGCTTATACCAACTGCGAACTTGGTGTTTTACCAATTGAAAAAAGAGATCTTATAGCTAAAGTTTGTGATGAGATTTTAAATGGTCAACATGATGATCAATTTCCTTTAGTAATATGGCAAACTGGTTCTGGAACGCAATCTAACATGAATGTTAATGAGGTTATTGCAAATAGAGCACACCAAATTGCAGGAAAAACTGTTGGAGAAGGCGAAAAAACTATCCAACCTAATGATGATGTAAATAAATCGCAATCATCAAATGATACGTTTCCAACAGGAATGCATATTGCTGCTTATACTAAGATTGTAAAAACAACAATTCCAGGTGTAAAACAATTACGTGATACTTTAAAAAAGAAATCAGAAACTTTTAAAAACGTTGTTAAGATAGGTCGTACCCATTTAATGGATGCAACACCTTTAACTTTAGGTCAAGAATTTTCTGGTTATGTCTCTCAATTAGACCATGGATTAAAAGCTTTAGAAAACACTTTGCCTCATTTAAGCGAAATAGCTTTAGGTGGTACTGCTGTTGGAACAGGTTTAAATACACCTAAAGGGTATTCTAAACGTGTAGCAGAATATATAGCAGAATTTACTGGACAACCATTTATAACTGCTCCTAATAAGTTTGAAGCATTAGCAGCACATGATGCAATTGTAGAAAGTCATGGTGCTTTAAAGCAATTAGCTGTATCATTAAACAAAATTGCTAATGATATACGTATGATGGCTTCAGGACCAAGATCTGGAATTGGCGAAATTATTATACCAGCAAATGAACCAGGAAGTTCTATCATGCCAGGAAAAGTAAATCCAACACAATGCGAAGCGTTAACAATGGTTTGTGCACAAGTAATGGGTAACGATGTTGCTATTACTGTTGGTGGTACACAAGGACATTACGAATTGAATGTATTTAAACCAATGATGGCTGCAAATATTTTACAATCTGCGCAATTAATTGGTGATGCTTGTGTTAGTTTTGATGTAAACTGTGCTGCAGGAATAGAACCTAACCATGAAGTTATTAAAGAATTACTAAATAACTCATTAATGTTAGTAACTGCTTTAAATACTAAAATTGGATATTATAAAGCTGCTGAAATTGCTAATACAGCGCATAAAAACGGAACAACTTTAAAAGTAGAAGCTGTTAACTTAGGCTATGTAACTGCTGAAGATTATGACGAGTGGGTTAAACCAGAAGACATGGTTGGTGCTTTAAAATAGTACATTACAATATATCTTAAATTAAAAAACCGATAAGCTTACTTATCGGTTTTTTGTTAGTTAGTTATTAATTATAAATAGGGATGGTTTTAAATAACCATTACAAGTTTATAACTAATTAAATTTCTATTCATTAACATATGTTAATAAATACTATAGTTTTGCTCTAATCCTACTTAATTGCACTGGAGTGATACTTAAAAATTTTGCAATTTGATATTGCGGTATCAAATTATCAATATTTGGTATAACTTTTCTTAATTTTAAATAACGCTGCTTCGCATTCATTGTTAGTAACTCAATATGTTTAGCATCATGCTGACACAATAATTGTTCTAAAAACTTAGCATGAAAACCAAGTACCTCTGCATTAGTTTCACAAAGTGCTTTATACTTAAAATAGTCAACCTCGTAAATTTCGCAGTCGGTTAAAGACTCGTAAATACACTCAGAAGGTGTTTGATTAATTAACGCACGAAATGACGCTAAAATAATTCTGGGTACAAAAATTGATTTTGTTACCTCTTTCCCATTTTCTAATCTAACATAGGAGCGCATAACCCCTTTATTTATCATATATATTTTATTAGGAACGTCTCCTATATTTACTAAAACAGTTCCCGATTTAACTTGCTTAATATGAGCAATTTCATAAACCAAATTAAAAGACGCTTCGGATATTGGATAAAATGATGTTATATAAGATTTAATTTCATTGTAATACATTGGCTTTTCAGCTACCATAATAATTATTTACACACAGGTTAAATGTATCATTTTAAATGATGAAGCCTATAAATTTTCGATGTAGCGCATTTATATTAATACAATAAGTAATGCAAAAAGAATTATTCAGTACTATGCATTTTATCTATATTTGAACTTAAATTATTGCCCAATTATGACCATACTTATTACAAATATCAAGGAATTACTTCAAGTAAGAGATGAAACTATTTTAAAAGTTTCTGGTTTACAAATGAAGGAATTACCAACTATAAAAAACGCCTACCTATTAATTGATAATGACACAATCGTAGATTATGGAGAGATGTCTGACGTTACAGGTATAAATGCGGACCAAATTATTGATGCGTCAGGTAAATTGGTCTTACCTACTTGGTGTGACTCGCATACACATATTGTGTACGCTGGCGACAGATCTCAAGAGTTTGTAGATCGTATTAATGGTTTAAGTTATGAAGATATAGCTAATCGTGGAGGTGGTATTTTAAATAGCGCAAAAACACTGCAGGACACTAGTGAAGATGACCTGTATAACCAATCTGTTACACGACTTAAAGCTGTTATGAGTTTGGGTACAGGTGCAATCGAAATAAAATCAGGTTATGGTTTAACACCTGAAGCAGAAATTAAAATGCTGCGTGTTATAAAACGACTTAAAAAAGATTTTCCAATAAAAGTTAAAGCTACCTTTTTAGGTGCTCATGCATTACCATTAGCGTTTAAAGATAATAAACAAGGTTATTTAGACCAGATAATTAATGACATGTTACCTCAAATTGCTAAAGAAAATTTAGCGCAATATATTGATGTATTCTGCGAAAAGGGATATTTTGATTTAGACGATACAGCGCAAATACTTAAGGCTGGACAAGACTATAATTTAATTCCTAAAATACACGTTAATCAATTTAATGCTTTTGGAGGTATTGCTTTAGCTGTAAAACACAATGCTATAAGTGTTGATCATTTAGAAGAATTAAATAACGAAGATATTAATGCTTTAAAAGACAGTAATACAATGCCAGTTGCGTTACCTTCTTGCTCTTACTTTTTAAGTATACCATACACACCAGGAAGACAATTAATTGATGCTGGACTACCTTTAGCTTTAGCAACAGATTATAATCCTGGCTCAACACCTTCTGGAAATATGAATTTTGTTGTAAGTACTGCATGTATAAAAATGAGGTTAACGCCTGAAGAAGCCATTAATGCTGCAACACTAAATGGTGCTTATGCAATGGGAATATCAAAACAATATGGTAGTATTACCAAAGGAAAAAAAGCTAATATAATAATTACTAAACCTATATCAAGCTATAATTATTTACCCTATGCTTTTGGTGATAACCATATAGAAACAGTAATAATTAATGGTGAAATAATCTAGCAAACCATAAGTACTTTATGTTTTAAATATAAAAAAACCTGAACGCATTAGCCTTCAGGTTTTTTGTTATGGAATAAACAATTAATATTAGTTCAAGCTATTATCTAAGTGTAAACTCAGAGCTTGAAACCAATTCGTTTGAGTTAAAAACGTTTACTTGATAACGTCCTTTTTCAAAATCATCATCTGTACTATTTACTATAAATTCACAGATATCTAGATTTCCATTTTCGTAATTAAACTTACTTATAATACTATAATTAAGTGTTTGTTCACCAAACTTAATTTGTTGATTTACACCTAGTATATTGTTTTTAGGATCTATAACTTGTACATACAATTCTTTATCTCCTGACTGTACTAATTTATTTTTAGCAACTGTGTAGCATACTCTAATTTTATCGCTTCTTCCTGCTCTTTCTGTTGGAATAAGTTTACCATTATTACGTTCAATAACTCCAAAACCCTTTAAGTTTGCTGTTGTTAAAACTGCAGCATTTTCTACTACTTCAGCAAGCGCTGTATTTTGTACAACTAGAGAATCATTAAACATTCTACTTTCTTCATATCTAACATTAGTACTATCTAAAGTAGTCGCTAAATGCATATTTTCTACTTTTAATCTATCGTTTTCAGATAATAAAACATCCATTTCATCTTGTAATGCTAAATACTTCTTTTTGTATTTCCATAAACTACTAACATTGTTTT
The DNA here is from genome assembly GCF_002323495.1 of Olleya sp. UBA1516. Classification (NCBI taxonomy): domain Bacteria; kingdom Pseudomonadati; phylum Bacteroidota; class Flavobacteriia; order Flavobacteriales; family Flavobacteriaceae; genus Olleya; species Olleya sp. UBA1516. The sequence continues at coordinate 158,365 of NZ_DCQO01000009.1, read as the reverse complement.
CCGATACTTTTAACGAGTCTATTAAACTTTGAATACGCTCTCTAGCTTCTACTAAATTTTGGTTAGTCACTTGACTTTCGCTTAAAGCGACATCATATTTAGCAACCATTGTATTTAAGTCGTTTAAAACGTCATTTTTTTCTTGTGTTAATTGCTGCTCAGTTTGTTGTTTGTCTTTATACAAAGTCGATGTATAAATTCCGGTTCCGATAAATAAAGCTAAGGCTATACCTAATGCAACCTTCAAACCTGTACTTGCTGTTTTATTTGCCATAATTATTTGTTTTTAAATGGTAATCGTTAATTTTCTAGTTATTCTTTAATAATAAAAACGTAATTTTAATTTTTCAAAACTACATAAAAAGTAAATGGATAAATTAGTTTTATTTGATAACTCAATTATAAATAATCTACTAAATACTCGTCTTGGCGAAACTAAATTTGGAGAACATACTAACACGTTAACCAGCGTTTCAAATATATACGATTCTCTTAAACCTTTGGACGTCAAGTACGTTATTTTTGGTATACCAGAAGCTATTGGTGTGTTTGCAAATCTAGGTAAATCAGGCACTTCAACCGCTTGGGATGCTACAATTAAAGTTTTGTTAAATATCCAAAGCAATGCTTTTACTAATGCCAAAAATGTTTTGGTCCTAGGCCATTTAGATTTTACAGAAGAGCAAAAACAGCTTTCTAAATTAAATCAAGATGATCCTAAGCATATCGCTAAAGCCAGAAAATTAGTGGCTCAAATGGATACACACGTTGTAGATTTAGTGTCCAATATTGTAAAAGCAGGTAAAATACCCATCGCAATTGGTGGTGGACACAATAATGCTTATGGAATGATAAAAGGTACAAGTCTAGCTTTAAAACAACCCATAAATAGTATTAATTTTGATGCACATACAGATTTTAGAGCATTAGAAGGTAGACATAGTGGTAATGGTTTTAGTTACGCTTACGCTGAAGGTTTTTTAAAACGCTATTTTGCATTTGGGTTACACGAAAATTACACATCATCACAAGTATTTACTCAATTTAAAGATAATAAACATTTAGATTTTAATACTTATGAAGCACTAGCTGTCAGACAAAATTCAAAATTTAAAAAAGAATTACGACGTGCCAAAAAACATGTAAATACAACCCATTTTGGAATTGAAATAGATTGCGATGCTATTATAAACACTCCTAGTAGTGCACAAACATCTAGTGGCTTTTCAGCAGAAAAAACAAGACAATTTTTACATTATTTTGCTGCACTTGACAATGTTAAATATTTACATATCTGTGAAGCTGTAGCTAAAAATAAAAAGGCCTCACAAGTTGGTAAACTAATTAGCTATTTAATTACAGATTTTATACGCTCAAACTCTAATAAAAATGACTAAACTACAAATAGAATACATTAGACTAACATTAGCTTTACTAGTCTTTGTTTTTATAATTACACTTCTTTTTTTACATATTAATCAAGTTGATTTAAATTGGTTTACAACATTATCAAGTGTTATGACCTTACCTGCTTTAGGATTAAGTATTGCAATTCCTATTTGGATGATTGTTGATTTATTTAGAAAAAAAGTAGCAGACAAATCTATATTTAACCTGACCTTTTTTATATCTGTAATTTCAATTTTATTGTTATTATTTGCAATTTATATTTTAAAGTAAAAATGAAACCTACTATTAACATTATCCCTTTTGATAAAAAATACGCCAAGGATTTTTACGTACTAAACAGAGAATGGTTAGAACACTATTTTTATGTTGAACCTTATGACGAAGAGGTTTTAAGCAAACCTGACCAATACATCATGGACAAAGGTGGTTATATATTTTTTGCCAAATTTGAAAATCAAATTGTTGGCACTTATGCCTTCATGCCCTTAAAAAATGAAGCTGGTTATGAATTAACAAAAATGGCTGTATCAACTAGTTTAAGAGGTCATAAAATTGGTCAACAACTACTAGAGCATTGTATTAATTTTGCTAAAGCCAAAAACTTTGAAAGACTACTACTCTACTCTAATCGTAAATTAGAAAATGCCATTTATTTATATCATAAGTTTGGTTTTAAAGAAGTCGTGTTAGAAAAAAACACACCATATAAACGTGCTGATATAAAAATGGAATTTGACTTAAAAAAATAAAAAAAGCACTAAAAAATTTAGTGCTTTTAATTTATAACATATTAAGTAACCGTTTACTTTTTAACAAACTTTAAAGTATTACCATCTTCTAATTTAAATAGGTATAAGTCACTAGATAAATTCTGAATATCTATACTTTCATTTTTTTCAACTTTACCTTTTAACACTTGTTGTCCTAAACTATTATAAACCGTGTAGTTTAAAGCTTTTTCCATATTAGACACTTTAATAAAGTTACTAGAAGGATTAGGATATAATTGTAACGATTTGCTTAAAACAAACCCATCTACAGATAAAGTCGGTAAGTTGTATTTAGAAATTTTATTTGCATCAAATTCAGCTATATAAACTTCGCTAGTATTAGCTGCTAAACCAATCGGAGTTTGTACTCCAGACACTAAATCTTCCTTAGTAGGTACTGCTGCTAAAATATCAACTTTTGAAACTTTATTTGCTGTATACTCTGCTACATATAACGTGTTTCCGTTTATAGTCAAATCGATAGGAGAATTAAAGCCAGTAATAAAATCTGTACCTGTTGTTGCTCCTGAAGCTACATCAAGTGTGGACACTTTATTACCTGAAAACTCAGCGATGTACAGTATATCATTTTTAAAAAAGATTCCGTAAGGTGCATTAAATGCGTTAGCTACTAAAACAGCGGTTGGCACTGCATCTGTTAGATTTATTTTAAAGATTGAATTACTACCTGTTTCTGCATAATAAAGTTCGTCTCCTTTAATAGCTAATCCTGTTGGATTATTTAAACCAGAAATTACTGTTGACATTGTAGCTGTTGGTGCAGAAATATCAATTCTAGATATTTTATTACCAAAATGTTCTGCCACATAAATAAAGTTACCTGTTGCAACAATACCCATTGGTCTATTTAATCCTGTAATAACATTTGATTTAGTCGTTGGTAATGGAGCAGTAATATCTAATTTAGAGACAATACCACTATTAAACTCTGATATGTACAAGTCGTTACCAGACAATGATAATCTATAAGGGTTAGTTGTACCAGTTGTCACAACAGTTGTTTGAGCATTGATTGTAAAGATACCAAACACTAAAAATAATAAATTGTAAATTTGTTTCATAAGCGAATTTTTAAGCCTTAAAAATTAATTTTCGGCAAAATTTAGGAAAGGGGTTTTTAATTAGATTTAAATAAAAATTGAAATAATAGCTACATTATTGCAGTTGCAAAAATATATTTAAAAAGGTTAAAAAAAGTTCCATTTGTACCAATTTAATTACCATTGGTCGTTTTTTTCTTACAATAAAAAACCTGTTTACAATAGCTATATTATAAACAGGCTTAACATAATTAATTAGTTTTTTACTTATTTTCCAACGAGTCTATTTTGCGTTTTAATTTAGCAATATCGTCTGCTTCTCTTTGCTTGACCATAGAGTCATATTTACGCTGTAAAGCCTCTAGAGATTCTTTTTCTTTTATGGTGTTACCTTTTAAATCTGTAGTATCAATAGCTATAAATTGATCGTTTAAATCTTTCATTATAGCTTCTACTGCTTTTTCATCGTCCATATAATAATCATCAATACCTTCACTTGCTCGCCAAGCTTCATTTAATTGATCGTAAACAGATTTTTCCCACTGACTTGGGTGTTTGGCATCTATCCAAACAACATCTCTATATTCGCTATCAATTAAAGCTAAATCTGGTGTTGCAGAACCATCAAATTGTGCTCCTTCTGCTTTTATTGAAGATATAGTCCCTAAAAAGAACATACGTTTACGACCTGCTATATTTTTAATGTATGGTCTAAACTCGACAGGTTTATTTACAGACCAATCATATTCTTTTCTGGATTCAATAACCTTTAAAGGCATTGCCGAAACACCTGCATAACCTTGTTTTTTTGAGGCATGATCATAATAATATAGTTTGTTTGTTCCATCAGCTGGCACAAACACGCTAAACGTTAAACTTGTACGCTCATCGCCAACAGGCTCCAGACCAAACCAATGATACAAACCACTATAAGCATCAGATTTTGAGTCTGAAAAATCAAAATCCGTCACAAATGGTTGTTGGTTTTGATCATCCGGAAGATTAGGTATCTTAACAGCTGTTTCCATGTTCCAAGGTAATGGATCACTAAATCCACCTAAAAACTTAAGCGATTCGGCTTGTAAACGTGATACTTTTTCTGATAATGTGTTTTGACGTGTTAAATAAGGATGATTCTTCATATCTTCTGGTGCTATAAAGGTTCCTTTACCTATCGTAACACGCTCAATATAATCGCTAAAATCATGTGCACCACTATCTATTACCATTACACCTCCAAAGGTTGGATAAGGGAAGAAAAAACCTTTCCATTTAATTAAACTTACCACTTCTACCCATTGACCGTTGTCATTTTTCATATAAAACGTGTCACTTGGTTCGTAATTAAATAGCATCCAAGGATTAAAACGTTGTACTACTGCATTGTATGTGTTTCTGCTAAATTTTAAAGATTCACCAATAGAAAATGTGGTTGAAATTCGGTTTTCGTTAGAAAAACGAGGAAAAGGTGTCGTACTTGAGACTGAAAACACTTCTTCTGTATTATCACTAATCCCTTGCCACACATATTTTTCAGTAGGTTGAATCGCCATAGTCCATTTGTTCTCGTCATCCACTCTTACTAAATGTGGTAATGAGACATCTTTGGTTTCTCCGACGCTTTCATTAGCCATAGAAAAAATGTTTCGTAAAGGCTGAATGCGTTCGTTTTGGGTTAAAGGCAGTTCGTTAATTTCAACTTTATTTAAATTATTAAATACGTTATATGTTTTCATATAATCATATAATTGATAGTGCCAACCAGCTGTGTAAAGCACTCCAAAAAAGACCAATAATCCTGCCAGGATACCTAGACGTTTTCCTGTAGATGCCGAGTTTCGGAAGCTACGAAGTCCAAAAAATAATAGTATTGCACTTAATAAAATGACAAAAATATATTTACGGATAAATAACAATACAGGCTGATAATCGTCTCTTAAAAAAAACAATAATGCAATTACAATTATTGCTACAATAATTACAACTGCTTTTTGCTTTCCGCCTTGATTCCAATACTTTTTAATCATATATCTATAATTTAGGTGATTAGCTTTAGCTAAAAACCGAATTGTGTTTTATTTTTATTTAATTCCTAAAAATTACATTAGTCCTTTATCCTTAAGACGTTCTCTAGCACTTTTTTCTGGTCCTTTAGGTGTTTCTTTTATTTCTTTTTTAGCTGCTTCTACAACTTTAGCATCCTTATTTTTAAAGTCTTCTAAAAACTCTTTTCCTTTATTTAAACCATCTTTTACTACATCTTCTATTGAGTCTGATTGCTGCTCAATCACCTCTCCTGATTTAAGTACAAAGTTTGCAACATAAGTTCCTATTAAAGTTCCGAAAATAGCAGAAGCAAATGCTGAAATACCATAATAAGTACTAAAAATAGCTATTGGAGTTAAAAACTGAATGATTAGCGCTGCAATTAAAAATGTAAATGCAACAAACAATACTCTAGGCAAAATAGCTTGCTTATAAATAAATCCTTTTGGATTTCCTGGTTTCATCTGCAGTTCTTTACTATTAAATACTTTGTTAAAAAAGCGATACACTGCATTACTTTTAGACTCTGTCCAATAAATAAAAATCCCAAAAAGAATTGCTCCAAAAAATATTATAATTTCTAAACCCATGGTTTTAATTGTGTTTTGATTAATAAAAAGGTGTTTGATTGCAACCTTTACTAAATTAGTCTATAATTTTTAAATATTGTTACTTATGGTTTCTATAACCCAATCTTTAAATGAGTCATCCCATGAGTTATATTGTCTATAAAACTCTTCTTTATCATACCAATACAAGAATAAAACATCTTTTGGAGACACATTAATTAATAATTTCCATATTAAATCTTGATGCTTTGCTATTAATGAAGAGTGTGGTAAATGCAATGCATTAAACAAATTAGAATCTACTATATCTGCTATTTTGTATTGGTTACTAACTTCAAGTTTATCCAAATACAACTCCACACCCATGATGCGTTTTCTGGTATCAATATCTAATTTATTTAGGTAACTTTTAAACAATACTGCATCATTTAAAATATCACGTAATGGATGTTGCGTATCTTTTAACGCCATAGCAAATTCCATTTTTTTAATACGTTGGTATCTGTCTGTGTTTAAAGCTTCTTCCAAATCGTGTTCAATAATAACATGATTACGCAATTTGTCCATTAATTCTGGCTGCTCAATATGAAAAATAGTAATGTCGTAAATCGTGTCTTTAATAGCTTCTTTGTACCATTTAAGATTTTCAAAAACAATAATTGGCGAAATAAAATCACGCAAAACATAAACACCTCCAAACGACTTTGTGTAAAATGAATCTGTTTGATATTGTAAACTATGTAAGCTTAAATCGCGTCCACGTAAATCGCCATATGTTTGGGCTGATTCTAAAAGTTTTGCATGTAAATCTTCATCAATAAAATTATTACCTTGTTTAAAACTATCAATTAATTGCTGTTGCTGCTTTTGTATTTGATCTAAGTTATTTATTAAATGAAATTTGATATAAACCTTATCGTATTTAAGCACATCTAGTGGTTCATAAAAAGCATCAATATCTTGGTCAAAATCTATGCATATAGCAGAATCCCTTGTAATGTCATTGATTTTTTGACCATGAACTTGAAACACCTGCTTCATCATCTCTCTATCAAAACTATGAAAAGGCGAATACACAGGTTTTCCTTTTTGTAAAGGTGAAATAATTATGGCATGTGGATTAGCTTCGCCATTATTAAGGTACATTGTTGTTCCTTTTTCTTCTGCAATTTCTGGACTATAACCAATCCCATCAATTGAAAAATGGGTTAGTTTTGTTGGTGTAAACCCTAATTTTTGAAGGCATAGATTATAACGGTCTACCAACTTACCACTAATTGGAATAAGCTCACTTCTGTAAAGGTTTGCTAGTTTAAGTTTATTCATTACACCTTTTAATTTCTTTTATTATTATTTATCACAAGGTTACGGTTACGCATCAAACACATTATTTATTTGAGCATACTGCAATAAACAAATGGTTTTTATATCTACTAGTTGACCTGTTTTAATCATTTGTAAAGCTTCTGTAAATGGTATTTCTAACACTTCAATATCCTCATGCTCACTATCCAAACCACCTCCATCACTAACTTTCATGTCATCTGTATATTCTGCAGTAAAATAATGTAAAATCTCAGTCAAAGCTCCTGGAGAAGAATACGCCTTAAATATTTTAGTAACTGTGTTAACTTTATATCCAGTTTCTTCTTCAATCTCTCTAATAATACAAGCTTCTGGTTGGTCATTATCCAACATCCCAGCACAAGCCTCTAGAACAAAACCAGAGTCATTTCCGTTTAAAAACGTTGACACTCTAAATTGTTTTGTTAAAATAACCGTTTTCTTAATCTTGTTATATAACAAAACTGTTGCTCCATCACCTCTATCATAAGATTCGCGCTTTTGATTTACCCAAGATTCATTTTTCATTTTATATGAAAACGACACCTCGTTTAACGTTGCCCAACCTTTATATAAGGTATTTATTACTACATTTTTTAATTTATTGGCCATTACTAAATAAATCTCTTGCTTTAGTTTCTATGTTTAATTGGTTGATTCTAGCGTCTACCTTACGTTTAAAGTCCGTATCTGCAATAGTTGCAACGTTGTCTAAATATCTTACCACTTCTTGTCTTCTAATTTCTGAAAAGTTTAGACCTTTCATGTTAGATTTCATTAATTCTTGTAACATATTAAATTTAGTATTATAATCTTTTTTGAAATACGTTTCCGGATTATCAAACCAGCTTTGTTCTAAATCAAAATCTGTTAAACGCAGCGACACTGCACTTTGGATATTACGCACATCTCTGGAAGAGAAAAATGGAAATATCTTCTGAATCTCTTTATATAAAGTCGCATAAAATTGGTGCGAGTTTGTTTTATGTTGTGTTTCTGCTTTATCGTAAGCTTCTAAAACACGTAATTCCGTTGGTTTATCTGACACGTTTAAGATTTCTCCCATATTTGTTGCTAGTCCTTGATCCTGTAAATATTTATAATCTGCAGGTCCTTGCATGTTAACAAACTCTGGCATAGTCTTATCCAGTTTACTCCACCATAAATGATCTTGATCTAAAAAATCATGTTCACTACGTGCACCATCAATTTTAAAACGACCTTGGACACGTGATATAACTGCTTTATCTAACATTTCTGGAAGGTTAGTAAACAACCCAATTGAGCTGTTACCATAATTAACTGCGTAAGCACCTTCTGTATATCTTAAAAAGACACCAATAACTTCTTTTACACCTGCAGACACACCTTGTGCTGTACGTTCTTGCAAGTTATTTTCAGCATCATCAATTGGAGCAAATATTAATTTTGAAGGATCTTGCATTGGTTTCATCCAATCCACCATCTTCTCAGCAGATCCACCTTGAAATGTACTAATTAAGGTATCTGGCATTGGGTGGAATAAAAACGGAATATCTAAATGGTCACAATGTTCTTTTAATCTAGTTGCTATTGCAGCAATTAACATACTTTTTCCAGTTCCAGGAATACCATAACCCATAAAAACTGGCATAAAACCACCAAGCTCTTGAAAGGGGTTTTTCTTTGCTTCAAAATCGTAACTCAACATACGTTCCGTTAAACGTCTTGCAAAGTGTTTTGCATCTCTGTTACCTACAATTTGCTCGAATTGAATTTTATTAAACTCAACACTTTTTGCGGTACCTTGAAAGGTGTTTTCCCATCCTGAAATAGCAAAATCACTGTTTTCTAATTTATAGGTTCTGTCAACGATAGTCTCAGTATATTCTAAGTTGCTTCTGCGTAAACTGATTTCGGTTAACAAAGCTTCAAAATATACCACTGTAAAATCTGCAACGTCTTTGTCTGATTTTATAATATTTGGATGTGCTAAATATTTATCATAATAAAATAACGCACAAGAGACACCTTTTAATGGTGATAGTAATGAGACTTCTGGAATACCAGCAAATTTTTGCTTCATAACACTTAAATCGTCAGAAGCATGAGGTTTTAACAAGTGTAAAATTTTATAAGCAGTCGCAAATAACATAAACGCACTTGCTGTTTGCATCTTACTTTCATACTCACGTCTACCATCATTATCCAAAGCCGATTTACGCTCGTTTAGACTAGATAAACCTGACGCATCATAATAACTGTCTTTTATCCAAATCCCTAAAGTTAATCCTTCTTGTACTGCGTATAATGTTTGATTTAAAAGAATTGGTATGGCTACCGAATCTGGTAATAATCGCTTTTTTAATGCTAAAATGGTTTTTGAAACCGAAGTGATTGATGCAGACGATCCATTATTTGCTTTAGACAGGTATAATAATATTGACTCATCTTTAGCGTCTTTATCTTTGTTTTTTGCTCGAGATCCTTGTTCCCAACTGATACTTTTTAAGTATGATGAAGCTTCGTCACGTAAAACGTCTAATTCTGATTTTTTTATAGGGAAGGTTGAGTTGTGTTCCATGTAATTTTAGTTTTCGGTTTGTCGTCGCAGTATACAGTGATTACTCAAAATGCTTACGCTTCTTAAACTTTAAATATTTATTTTTTTTTAAAATCGCAACACTACAAAACTGAGACTGCGATTGTAAACTGTTTTTAATTTTTATCAATTTTTAAATCTGATACCTGAAAAGGTGGTTTTGCCAACTTATTCATAATCTCTGGATTTTTATTGTATAGTAATTGGATGATACGATGTGGTGCAAATACGTAACCTTCTTTTATTGGTGTACTCCAATTTTGAAGTGTTTGTTTGCTAAAATATCCACCTTCTTTAAATTGGCCTCCTGTAAATACTTCGTGAACTTTAAAAGACAAAGCATAAGCTTCTAAAGGAATTTCTTTTTTACCTATTGCTTCTAGAATGGTGTGCGTTAAATCGTTATCGTCTTTTGCAAATACGTTATGAAAAGCACCTATATCCAAACGTTTTATGTGTTTTGGAAATACATTTTTTAATCGTCTATCAATACCATAAGCCATAGTATCCATATTCATTTTACGATCTGCCACTGTTTTTAAAGTGTCATATATGTCTTCTTTTTCTTTTAATGGATCTTTACCATCATAATCAAAGTACATATAGCAAATAAAGGGACGGTTTAAGGAGACATCGTAAAAACTCCAACTGGTCATATAAGTTGCCTTACTACCTTCTGGTGCTTTTATAATTTTACCTTGTACAAAACGGTTAAAAATATATTGCTGCTCTACTGATGTGTAATATACTATTGATGCTGCTTGAAATAATTTATCACGTCTAACAGGTTGTTTTTTGCGTAATAATTGGTCCAGAAATTCGTCTTGAAGTTCTGACACATCTTTTAACTTGTTTAAATAGTTGTCGCGTAAAGACAGGTCGTTATATAGGTATCTAAACTCTAAATAATTAGGAAAACCAGAATCTGTAACATCTACCTTCATGTTGTCTTCCTCATCGTACATGTATTTGACACGCATGGCTTCTATGGAGTAAAGTAGTAAGTCGCAGTATTGTTTAAAGAAAACAATTTCTTGTGGAGTACATAAGCCATTTTGTTGTACGCCAACAATTAATTCTTTTAAGGCAAAATCTACCTTTTTGTGATAAAACACATATTGATCTTTACTATCTAATATAGATGAATCTAATGGTGTGACAATGTGGTTTATACTCATTTTAAATGTTCAATATTCAGTTGTTATAGTCCGTTTTAAGTCTGTTAAGCTTTGAATGTTTTAATTATGATAACCCTTTTTTTTATTTGTTAGATACTTAAATAATGCCCAAATTAGAAAACCTCCAAAAAAGGTAATATTAGACCAACCTATTATTTGACCTATAAATGTATTACTGATTTTTAGGATGTAAATACCAAGTAAAATAAAACCTATCATGATTATGATTGCAATTACTAGTCTTAATTGTTTTGACATTTTACTATTGACTTTTATTTTTGATTTGCACTTTAAGGTTTGAGTAAGCGCGTTAAGGATTGAAGTGGTATCCTTTTGCTTTTTTGCAAAAGATATAACGTAAAGCCTGACCTACTTTAGCCCTTAAAAGCTAAAGTAGGTAACGCTAAACTAATTTTAAGACAATAAATCGTTGTTTGATGCTTCTGGTTTTGGTGCTCCTGCTGGTGCATCGTCTCCTGAAGGTGTTGTATTATCTGAGTTATAATACTCTTCAAAAATCTCTTTCATGTCAATTCCGTAACGGTCTGCAAAATTCTTTTGGATATCCACATCTTTTGCTCTAATCTCATGCAACGCCTCTGCATAACTGCGATAAACACCTTGCATAACTTTTTCGTGCACTGGAATGTTGTCCATCATCTCTTGACGTGCTCTTGCACTTGCGGTATGCATTGATGCTAAAGTCTCTCCGATATGCTCGTCTGTTTTAACTCCTAAATGCTCTAAAATAGCAGCAAACTCTTGATCTGTACGTGCTTTTAAAGCCACGACATAACCGTCGTAATATTTAAGACGCTCTTCTGTATCTGACTTTAATTTAGCACGATGTGTTTGCAAATTACTACGTAATGAAGTTAATACTTTGATTGTTAAATTATGCTTGTGTACAAAACTATCTTTAGAGGCAGCAAGGGTTGTATAGGCGTTTTTAAGTCCTTCTAACTCTTCTACTTCTTGCTCTAGTTTAGTTACTTTTGATAACGCTTCAGAGTATTCTGTAGATTGTTTATCTGCAACTTCTTCTAGTGCTTGACGTGATTGTTTAAGTAATGCGTATTGCGTTTCTAATTTAGCTTCAGTTTCGTCTTTTTTCTCTAAAGCTTTGGTATGGTTTTTAGACGCTTCTACGATTGCATCTTGTAACTTATCTTCTACTTCTTTGATTTCTACCTCACGATTTTTAAGACGTGTTACTGCTGCTTGAGACTTGTATGATAACTCACTTAATAGTGTTTGTATGTCTGCACTTTCGATACGTTCTTGAAACATTGCTTTTGCTTTGTTATCTGCTCCTGCACGTACTTTTTCGGCTGCCTCTAAAGCTTTTTCTGCAGCTTTAATTTTGCTTTTACGTCCCCAAAGGTTATTCCACCATGTGTCAGGTTTGTTTTGTGCGTCTTCTAACTCGATTTTAGAACGTTCTAATGCTTTTTGAGCATCGTCGATTACTTTTTGTTCTTTGTCATTTAATGATGAAAAACGCTCAAATAAAATACCAACCTCGTCTTGGTAATCTGTTAAGTCTTTAATAGCATCTAAAAGTGTGGTACGATCTTTTTCTGCCATACCGACAACGTCGTCCAATGTTGCGTTTAAGATTTTTTGACGACTTTCTGGATCGTCTTCTTGTGCTAATTTGGATTTCATGGTATCAATTGCTTTTCCCCAATTGACATCTACTTTCTCTGTTTTTTCGTTAGCGTTTGTTTCTAATAAATCAAAATCATCAGACATATATATTCTTGTTTTTAAGGTTGGACAAATTTTGTGTAAGCAATTTCGTTAAAAAATATTAGTTGTGGAAATATTTGTTGCTCATATTATAAGTATTAATTGTTATAAAAATGTTACAAATAATTTTGACCAATAAAAAAGTAAGTATCTTTATAATAAAATTTTTAAAATGAAAAAATTAGCACTACCTATATTAACAATAGCCTTACTATTAACAAGTTGTAAAGGTGAACCTAAAACGGAAATTGTAAAAACTGACATTGACACTACAGAAACTGTTAGTAAAACTTTAGAAATTACACCTATCAGTCACGCAACAATGGTATTAAATTATGGTAACGAGACCATATATGTAGATCCTACAGGAGGAAAAAAAGCGTTTGAAGGTCAAAAAGACCCAACTATTATTATAATAACAGATATACATGGTGATCATTTAAGTATTGATACTTTAAAAGAGTTGCAACTAAACAATGCTTTGTTAGTTGTGCCTCAAGCAGTAGCAGATACATTTGAAGCAGATTTTAAGCCTATGCTGCGAATTATAGCTAATGGACAAACTGCTGTGGTAAAAGATATACCGTTAGAAGCAATTGCAATGTATAATTTACCGGAAGACGAGACTTCTAGACATCCTAAAGGACGCGGAAATGGTTATATTTTAACTTTTGGTCGAGAACGTGTTTACATCTCTGGAGATACTGAGGATATTACTGAAATGAGAGCTTTACAAAATATTGATAAAGCATTTGTATGTATGAATTTACCTTACACTATGACTGTAGATAGTGCTGCAAGTGCTGTTTTAGATTTTAAACCTAAACAAGTGTATCCTTTTCACTACAGAGGAAAAGATGGTTTGAGTGATGTTGCTAAATTTAAAACGTTAGTTAATGAAGGTAATCCTGATATTGAGGTTGTACAACTACAATGGTATCCTGAAAAATAATTATTATATTTGGAACTGTTATTTCCCCAAATTATCATTTTATGACGTCTAAATTTTTACTTATTTTACAAAGTATAGCAGAAGCATCCGTAAAACTGCCTAATGAAAAACTAATTACAATTCTTGCTATTGCTTTAATTACAATGACTAGTTTAGTTGCTCTAAATATTTATAAAGTATACCAACTAAAAAAGGAGATTAAAAGACTTAAAACTAAATAATCATGATTCTAGCTGTTCAAATAATATTTTGTATCCTAATATATACGTTAGTATTTTTCTTGCCTATTTATAGATCTTTTATTTTAAAAAGAAAATGGAATAAAGCATTACGTCAATTTGACATTAAAAACAGCGAAATTGAAAGTATAGATTTATTCAATTACAAAACTAATAATAATCATATTTATTAAAGTGAATACCCACTTAATACTAAATTAAAATAAATATAATCATGGATTTGTGGATGACACTTACTTTTTGGATGCTTTGTTTTGCTTTTGTTTTTATTCTTATTTTAATGACAAAAAAACAAATGAAAATAGATAGAAAAGAAATTGCGCTTGATCTGGAGAATAAAAAAATAGAAACGTTATTAAAATCGCAAAAAGATAGTAATAACTATACAGATTTTACTGATGGTCATTTATATCAATAAAAAGAAAACATAAAAAAAGCAGACTAATTAGTCTGCTTTTTTTATGCTTAAAAATTAGTAAACTTATCTTACCAATTTTTTATACTTGATACGTTTTGGCATTAAATCTCCACCTAAACGTTTTTTCTTATTCTCTTCATACTCACTAAATCCACCTTCAAAGAAATAGACTTGAGAGTCGCCTTCAAACGCTAAAATATGCGTACAAATACGGTCTAAAAACCATCTGTCGTGAGAGATTACTACTGCACAACCAGCAAAGTTTTCTAGTCCTTCTTCTAATGCACGTAATGTATTAACATCTAAATCATTGGTAGGCTCATCTAAAAGTAATACGTTACCTTCTTCTTTAAGTGTCATTGCTAAGTGTAAACGGTTACGCTCTCCACCAGACAGTAGTTTTACTTTTTTGTTTTGCTCACCTCCTGAGAAGTTAAAGCGACTTAAATAAGCTCTAGAATTTACTTCTTTTCCACCCATCATGATCAACTCTTGCTCATCACTAAAGTTTTGCCAAATGGTTTTTTCTGGATCAATATTAGAGTGTTTTTGATCTACGTAAGCAATTTGAGCAGTTTCTCCTACTTTAAACTCACCTTTATCAGGCGCTTCTTCACCCATTATCATTCTAAAAATTGTAGTTTTACCTGCTCCGTTTGGACCAATAACACCAACAATACCTGCTTGAGGTAAATTAAAATTTAAATCTTCGTATAATAATTTATCATCATACGCTTTGCTTACACCAATCGCATCAATCACGTTAGTTCCTAAACGTGGACCATTTGGTATATAAATTTCAAGTTTTTCGTCAAGTTGTTTTTGATCTTGACTCATTAACTTGTCATAATTTTTTAAACGTGCTTTTTGTTTTGTTTGACGACCTTTAGCACCTTGTTTAACCCATTCTAGCTCACGCTCTAAAGTTTTTTGACGTTTAGATGCTGTTTTGCTTTCTTGAGCCATACGTTTAGATTTTTGATCTAACCATGACGAGTAGTTTCCTTTCCATGGAATACCTTCACCTCTATCCAATTCTAAAATCCATCCTGCTACGTTATCTAAAAAGTATCTATCGTGCGTTACAGCAATTACAGTTCCTTTATATTGTGCTAAATGGTGCTCTAACCAATGTACAGATTCTGCATCCAAGTGGTTAGTAGGCTCATCTAATAATAAAACGTCTGGTTCTTGCAGTAATAAACGACATAAAGCCACACGACGTCTTTCTCCTCCAGACAATACACCTATTTTTTTATCACCATCTGGCGTACGTAACGCATCCATAGCAATTTCTAACTTTGTGTCTAATTCCCAAGCATTAGATGCATCAATTTGATCTTGAAGCTCTGCTTGACGATTCATAAGCTTTTCCATTTTATCTGGATCGCTATATACTTCTTCTAAACCAAATTGATCGTTAATTTTATTGTATTCTTCTAAAATAGCTACGGTTTCTGCAGCACCTTCACGTACCACTTCCATAACTGTTTTATCATCATCTAATTGAGGTTCTTGCTCTAAATACCCTACAGAATAACCAGGTGAAAAGACAACATCTCCTTGATAATTTTTATCTACACCTGCTATAATTTTTAGTAATGTAGATTTACCAGAACCGTTTAGACCTAAAATTCCAATTTTTGCTCCATAAAAGAAGCTTAAGTATATATTTTTAAGTACTGGTGTTTGAGCACTTTGAAATGTCTTGGTCAAACCAGACATTGAGAAAATTACTTTTTTATCGTCAGACATTTATTGTAATGTTTTAATTATTAATTTGATTATACTCTTCCTTTAAGTGCGTTAAACACCCAAGCCACAGCAAAAAAACCGACACCAACAGCTGCAAAACCCCAACCTGCTACATCGTCGTATCTAAAGGCGCCTAATGCGATTAATGCTAATCCTACTATTATCATTATTGTGGTAGCCCAAGCTAACACAGTATTTTTATTCATTGCCATAATCTATTTTTAGTAAAATTTGAATTACAAATATCGTTTATTTATACAAAAAAAGCATCCTATTTAGGATGCTTTTTTCGATAAAATTATACATATACTAAGACATAGGAACTTCTATAAAAAGTAATTGCGCATTGCTATTAGTATTAATTGTAAAACTATCTGTATCTGACACTCCTAAAGCATCTCTTGTAGATAATATATTATTGAGGATAGTTACGTCTCCAGAGATAGTCATTATATAGGTTCCGTGTGATTTACTTATGGTATTATAAGTGTAATTTTGACCTTGGGCTAAATCTATTCTGGACAACTTAGCATCTTGGTGG
Organism: Olleya sp. UBA1516; assembly: GCF_002323495.1. Classification (NCBI taxonomy): domain Bacteria; kingdom Pseudomonadati; phylum Bacteroidota; class Flavobacteriia; order Flavobacteriales; family Flavobacteriaceae; genus Olleya; species Olleya sp. UBA1516. Next base: position 141,749 of record NZ_DCQO01000009.1, on the reverse strand, counting down.
ATTTTTAAACCTTCATCCTGATTATCAATAGATGACACCAATGTCTGTAACTTACCTTGTCGCTCTTCCGCATTAAAAAAACGTTGATCATAACGTGGAGTAACATTTGTTTTATTTGGTATAATCCATATTTGAAACAAGCTTAAATACTCGTCTGTTTTAGCATTCATTTCTGAATGCATTAATCCACTACCAGCACTCATAATTTGTACTTCCCCAGATTGAATGGTTTCCCATTTATTTCCCATAGAATCCTTATGCTTAAGCGTACCTTTTAAAGGTATCGTGATAATTTCCATATTATCATGTGGATGCGTACTAAAGCCCATACTTGGTGCGATAACATCATCATTTAAAACACGTAAGGCTCCAAATTGAATTTTTTCGGGATTATAAAACTGTGCAAAACTAAAACTGTGATTAGCTTGCAACCAACCATGATTTGCAAAACCACGATCTGATGCTTTATGTAGTATTGTTTTCATAATTAAAATTTATTATCTCATTTTATCTAACAAATCACTAAGCCTTCCTGCTTCTTCTTCCGTCAGTTTGTCTATCAAATTATGCGATGGATTGTTGGGCTTAATTTTATCCAATAAATCCAATCCACTTTTAGTAATTTCAATTAAAACTACACGTCTATCCTCTGGAAAAGCAATACGATTAATTAGTTTTTTATCACAAAGTTTATCGGTCAAACGCGTTAAATTTGGTGCTCGTTCCACCATGCGCTCCTTTATAGTTTGCACTTTTATTGGCTCCTTTGCTCCTCTTAATATCCTTAAAATATTATATTGTTGCGGAGACAAACCGTAGATTTTAAAAAAGTCGTTTTGATAACTAGTAATATAATTTGCTGTATACAGAATATTTAGCATGGCTTTTATTCTGTTATTTTCAAACTTAGAATTAATGTCTTTGGCAAAATCACCCATGACTTTTAATTTATTATTTAAATATTAAAGACGTTCTGCTAAAGTATTAACAGCTTCTACTAATGATGCTTTCAAGTCTGCATCAACAATTTTGTCTTCTTTAAAATTATCATTAAATGATGGTAAGCTAAATTTAGCAACAATGTTTGCATCATGAATTGGGAATCTGTTTTCTGCAATTTCAAAGACTGATTGTCCTCCTCTTGCTCCTGGAGACGTGCTCATTAATAACATTGGTTTTTGCTTAAACAATTTGACATCAATCCTAGACATCCAATCAAACAAGCTTTTAAATATTGCAGTATAAGCACCATTATGCTCTGCTAACGAAATGATTAAACCATCCGAAGACATTATTTTATTTAACAAATGTTGCGCATTGTCCGGAATTCCGGATTTACCCTCTAAATCCACGCTGTATGTTGGTACATCAAAATCGTTTAAATCCAAAACTTCAACTTCTGTATCTTTTAATAAAGAAGATGCGTATGTTGCTAATTGTTTATTTATTGAAGTCTTACTATTACTTGCTCCAAATGCTATTATATTTTTCATCTGTAAATTTATTTTATACAAATATACAATATATATATTACATGGAAACTAAACCCTTGTTTAATATTTAAAACGAAACAAATTAACTTAAATAGTGTTAGGTAATTAAAAGCAGAATTATTGAATATAGCGTACAATTAAAAAATTGTAGTTTTATTAGACTATTTTCTTTTGTATTTTTACAACAAACAAAATAACTACAATGGATATTAACTTCAATAAAAACGAAGATCATAACAAATTATTACTTTCTGAACTTAAAACCAAACTAACCAAAGTCAAGTTAGGTGGTGGAGAAAAACGTATAGAAAAACTGCATGCACAAGGTAAAATGACCGCAAGAGAGCGTGTTAATTACCTTTTAGATAGCAATAAAAAAAGTATCGAAATTGGTGCTTTTGCAGGAGAAGATATGTACGCAGAACATGGTGGTTGTCCTTCTGGAGGTGTTGTAGTTAAAATGGGTTACATTAAAGGTAAACAATGCATTGTTGTTGCCAATGATGCTACAGTAAAAGCTGGTGCATGGTTTCCTATTACAGGAAAAAAGAATTTACGTGCTCAAGAATTAGCAATTGAAAACAAATTACCAATTATATACTTGGTAGATTCTGCTGGCGTATACTTACCAATGCAGGACGAAATTTTTCCAGATAAAGAACATTTTGGACGAATTTTTAGAAATAATGCTATCATGAGTAGTATGGGAATTACCCAAATTGCTGCAATCATGGGAAGCTGTGTGGCTGGTGGTGCTTATTTACCAATAATGAGTGACGAAGCTATAATTGTAGATAAAACGGGAAGTATTTTTCTAGCAGGAAGCTACCTAGTTAAAGCTGCAATTGGTGAAACAATAGATAACGAAACACTTGGTGGTGCAGACACACATTGCGAAATTAGTGGTGTTACAGATTATAAAGCTAAAGACGATAAAGATGCTTTAGAAAAAATTAAACGTATTGTAGACAAAATTGGAGATCATGACAAAGCTGGTTTTAACCGAAATGAGCCACAAAAACCAAAAGAAAATCCACAAGACATTTACGGAATTTTACCAAAATCTAGAGCAGATCAATATGATATGAAAGAGATTATCAAACGATTAGTTGATAACTCAGAATTTGATGAATATAAACAGGACTACGGAAAAACTATTATTACTGCTTACGCAAGAATTGACGGTTGGGCTGTAGGTATAGTGGCTAACCAACGTACTTTAGTTAAAAACGCCAAAGGAGAAATGCAATTTGGAGGTGTAATATATAATGATAGTGCAGATAAAGCGACACGTTTTATTGCTAATTGCAACCAGAAAAAAATCCCATTAGTCTTTTTACAAGATGTCACTGGTTTTATGGTTGGAAGTAAAAGTGAGCACTCTGGTATTATAAAAGATGGTGCCAAAATGGTTAACGCTGTTAGTAATAGTGTTGTACCAAAATTTACTATAATTTTAGGTAATAGTTATGGAGCAGGTAATTACGCTATGTGCGGAAAAGCCTATGACCCTAGATTAATTGCTGCTTGGCCAAGTGCAGAACTGGCGGTTATGAGTGGTAATAGTGCTGCAAAAGTTTTATTACAAATAGAAACAGCATCGCTTAAAAAGAAAGGAGAAACGATTACTAAAGAAAAAGAAGACGAGTTATTTAATAAAATTAAAGCTAGATACGATAACCAAGTATCACCTTACTATGCTGCAGCACGTATTTGGACAGATGGTGTAATAGATCCATTAGATACAAGAACTTGGATTAGCATGGGAATTGATGCTGCAAACCACGCTCCTATCGAAAAACCTTTTAACATGGGTGTTTTACAAGTATAGGTAAATGAAAAAACGTAGTTTATTTTTACTAATTATCACTTTTATAATCAGCTTTGGACTTTACCAAGTCTATGTATTTTATTTTGATAATAATGATAACATACAGTCTATTTATTTAGTACCTAAGGATGCAGTTTACATTATAGAAAGTCAAAAGCCAATAAACAATTGGGATGCTATAAGTAAAAATGATATTTGGAAACATTTAAACACAAACACATATTTTAATACCCTTGCCACAAACTTAAATAAGTTAGATACTATATTTAAGCAAAAGCAAGGGGTTTTTAATCGTATTGGAAACAGAGAAATATTAATTTCGGCACACGTTTATGCTCCAAAACAATATGGCTTTTTATATGTAGTCGATTTACAAAAAATAGCAAAGCTAAATGTTATTAAAAACAACTTAAATACTGTTATAAATAGTAATTATAAAGTTAGTAAACGCTATTATAAGGAAAATGAAATCACGGAGATTTACGACGTTAAAAAACACGAAACCCTTTATATAAGCTTTATTAAAAACCAAATGATTGCGTCCTATACGCATACTTTAGTTGAAGCCTCAATTGATCAATATAGTAATCCTGAGATTGGTAGAAATCTTAATTTTATTGAAGTCAAAAAACATGTTGGTTATAACGATATGTTTCGTTTATACTTTCAGTATGATTATTTAGATGAATTTGTTAATGTTTTTTCAGATACACCTGGAGATTTAACAAAAACACTTAGTCAAAGTTTAGAATTTAGTGGTTTTAGTTTTGATTTAGAAAAAAACGCTATTGTAGCTAATGGTATTACAAATACTAATGACCAAGCTTCAACGTATTTAAAAGCGCTTCAAAAATCAGGACAAGGTAAGCGTACCATTAAAAACGTAGTTCCTAATAATACTGCAATTTATTTAAGCTTCGGTTTTAAAAGTTTTGAAGACTTTTATTCTAATTTTGAAACCATTCAAAAAGAAAACCCTGAACAGTTTAAAAGTTATGCTGAAGGTACTTCTCAAATAGAAAGCTTTTTAAAAATAAATCTCAAAACCCATTTTATGAGTTGGATTGATGACGAGATTGCTTTAATTCAACTTCACTCTAATGTATCTGACTCAAAAAAAGATGTCGCATTAATATTAAAAACAAAAGCGATTGACGATGCTAAAGACAACTTAGATTTTATATTAGAACAAATTAGAAAACGTACACCAGTAAAATTTAAAGAAGTTAATTACAAAGGATACGCCATAAATTTTATGTCTATCAAAGGTTTTTTCAAAATCATTTTAGGCGATTTATTTTCAAATATTGAAAAACCTTATTTTACAATTATTGACGATTATGTAATATTTAGTAATGAGCCCAATACCTTAAAAAGTATAATTAATGCTTACACAAACAAAGAGACCTTAAACTATTTTAAAGCCTTTAATGACTTTGACAACAGGTTTAATAATAGGTCTAGTGTGTTTGCTTACGTTAACACACCTAATTTATATAACACAGCTTATGACTTTGTAGATATTGCAACTAAAAAACAGCTAAAAACTAATAAAGATTACTTTATATGTTTTCCGCAAATAGGCATACAATTAACACCAAGTAAAAACGACTTTAAAAGCCAATTAATACTAGAGTATCAAACGCCTGAAAAAGTTAAGTCTAGCTATACTTTTGAGGATGATAAACCAAAAACAATTATTACAAATTCTATTAGTCTTACAGAAGAGAACATTAATAAAGATACCGTTTTTAACATTCCAGAATTATATCCTTCTGATTTAACTGCTCCAATTTTTACAAAAAAATACTCTAACGGAAACCCACGTTTTTCTGTTGAACTAAAAGATGGATTAAAACATGGTAGCTACAAAGCGTATTATCAAAATGGAAATTTAAAAATTTCGGGTAAATATAGAAAAGACAAACAAGTTGGCACTTGGAAAGCATATGATATTAATGAAAATTTAATTTTTAAAACACGTTTTTAAATACTAACTTTAAAAACAAAAACAACCACTTTGATTTATAAAAAAATAGTTTTTCTAGTTACGCTACTTGCTTTTGCTACCAGTTTTTCTCAATCTACAGATTTTAAACCCCTTTTAAAAACGGATTATACCATTAAAAAAAATGTAGATACACTTCATGTCAAATATCCTTTACACACTAACGTTACTAGAGACAAAACCATAAAAAGTAAGGATACGACTGCTTTAAGTTTTGTTAAGGATTTTGATTTATTTAAAAATAATTACTTTTTAAGACAATATAAAAGTTTAATTTTTAAGCAAGATAGTAGTGCAATAATTTACCAATGGAAAGAACCTATTGTTGTTTACTTTGATCACAACATTCCGCAGGAAATCACAAAAAATATAAGTCAGTTTATTTTATCAATTCCCGAAATAGATAATTTAAACATAACTATTAGCAAAGATATAAACAAAGCTAATTATTACATCAAAATAGCAAATCAAGAGGTGTCAGCTTTAACCGAAAAGCAAAAAGCAGAAACGCCAAAAGACCTAATTGACACCTATCCTTTTTCTAAAATAATACACGATTGGAATGGTGATTATAATTATAAAATGTATTCTGGTGTATTACAAATTAGTCCATCCTATATTAACGATCCACAATTATTGGATAACGTTAAAAAAGTGTTTTTTATCTCATTAATACAGTCTAAAGACTATCGTGTTTATGACAACACCTCTATATTATCATCTTCCAACTCCAATTTTTCAACTCTTGGTGCAATTGATATTGTGCTACTTAAATACCATTACAAAAACTTATATAAATTTAAAGTAGACTATACTGTTTTTTCAGCATTAGAAAACTATTACAAACAATTAGCCAATGACTAAATCACTACTTATAGCCATCATATCACTAACTTTAGTGCAATTAGTACAGGCACAAACACCACACCAACCAAAAAACGTCCAATACAGGATGTCTTTAAAACAGTTTAAGGCTAAATATAAAACGCCATTAACTGCAAAGGACACTTTAAACTTTGTTTATGTAAATAATGACACCATGGTTATTGTAAAGGATTATGTCCGAAAACCTGGCGCTAGCGTACCTTACCAGTATAAAGACTCTACATTTTTAGACGTGTATAAAACCATAGCATTTAATCACTACAAAGATTCTGTTAGCAAAAAAACTACCATGAAATATTGGAAAGAAGACATTGCTATTTTCTTTTCCAATTCTGTAGATAAAAAAGTTAAAAAAGAATTTATGGCTTTCGCCGAAAAGACTTTACAGAACGTTGATTCTTTATCCATAAAAGAAGTCAAACATGTCGAAGACTCTAATTATATTGTTTATTACAATGATGGTTTTGAGTACGAATCAAGAATCAGTAATTATAAGAAATCCGACTATTATATGCATTGGAACAATAAAAATCAAATTTACAGATTATCTCTTAGACTTATAAAGGAAGACTTTTTTACACCTAAATTACGCTTAAGAGAATTAAAAAAATATTTTATAAAATCATTAGGGTATTTTGAGTTTAACCAAAGTATAGATAACAAGCACTTTTTTTCTGGTAGTCATGATAATGATTATCAATTATCAGATTTTGATACTGAGATTATTAAATACCATTATTCCTACGGAATATGTAAAGGTACCAACTTAGAAACATTTGAAGACAATCATAAAAAAGCAAAAGAGTTATTAAAAAACAGACAAATATTACTAAGCTTTTTTCATGAGTTTGAATAAGTTTTAAAACTGTAATCATAAAAAAAGGAACACTAAATAGTGTTCCTTTTTATTTTAAATAATCCAGAAATAACCAGAAACAGGATTACTTAAAAGTGCTTATTAATCTAACAAATTCTGCTCTGTATCCAGACTTATCTTCACCTCTACCTTTATTTGCTAACGCAATTACATCTTGGGTATTAGTATTATTATAAAACTGAGACTCTCTTAACTGCATTCCAAACAACGCAACAGCACTAGCAAAATTCATGTCTTCAGTAGCTTCTGTTGTTTCATTTTTTTGCACATGTATCATTTCAATACTTTTATCTTCATTAGGTTTTTTGTATCTAAATTTAACAGTAAACAACTCATCATTGTATTGGTTTGTAACAGCTTCATTTTGTGTGTATTTTAAATCTATTGCTTGTTTAGCGTACTCACTTTCTATGCCAACCGGAAGCACTTCATATAAAGCGGTTACTGTGTGTCCTGCACCAAGTTCTCCAGCATCAATGCTATCATTAACAAAATCTTCGTCTGCTAACAACCTGTTTTCATAACCAATTAAACGATAAGCTTGTACATGATTAGGATTAAATTCTACTTGTATTTTTACATCCTTAGCAATGGTAAACAAAGTCCCACCAAATTCGGTTTCAAAAATGCGTCTTGCTTCTTGCATGGTATCGATATACGCATGATTTCCGTTACCTTTATCTGCTAAAATTTCTAATTTATCATCCTTATAGTTTCCATAACCAAAACCTAAAACTGATAAAAAGACACCTGATTCTCTTTTTTTAACAATCAATTTTTCCATAGCATCATTACTAGATGCGCCAACATTAAAATCGCCATCAGTAGCTAAAATTACTCGGTTATTGCCTTTTTTATTAAAATTTTCTTGTGCCAATTTATAAGCTAACTCAATACCTTGACCACCTGCTGTAGATCCACCAGAATTTAATTGATCTAAAGCTTTTATAATTTTTGTTTTATGTTTCCCTGATGTTGGCTTTAATACTACTCCAGCTGCTCCTGCATATACTACAATAGCGACATTGTCTTGTGGTCTTAATTGATTAACTAATAATTTAAAAGCCTCTTTTAAAAGTGGTAACTTGTTTTGATTACCCATTGATCCTGAAACATCAATTAAAAAAGTAAGATTGGCAGCTGGTAAGTTTTCATTATCATAAATTTTACCTTGTAAACCAATTTTAACCAACTTAGTATCCTTATGCCAAGGGGTTTTTACAACTTCTGTATTGATAGAAAAAGGATGTTCATCTGTTGGTTGTGGGTAATTGTAGTCAAAATAATTAACCATTTCTTCAATTTTTACCGCATTTGCAGGAATTAATTGTCCATTGTTAATCATACGTCTTACATTGCTATAACCAGCCTTATCTACATCTATAGAAAAGGTTGACAAAGGTGTTGTGGCTGCTATTTTAAATTTATTTTCATGAATTTTAGTATAGCTTTCGCTTAAAAATTTATGTTGCAATTCTTTATTTGTTTGTACAAATTTTGAAATCTTGGCATTTTCTTTATTACCATCTACTGTCGTGACTATAATTACACCATTGGCACCTTGTGACCCATATAAAGCTGATCCTTCTGCACCTTTAACAACATGAGTAGATGTAATTTTTTTTGGTGCTAAATTGACTAATTTTTCAGCCGAAGATATTTTACCATCAATAACAATAAGTGCCTCATTTGTACCTGATAAAGATCTATTACCTCTTAATACAATTCTTGTAGTTTGATTAACACCATTATTTTTAGTTTTGATTTTTAAACCAGATACTTTACCTGCTAAACTATTGACTACGTTTGGATTGGAAGCTTGTATAATTTCCTCTGATTGAATGGTTGTCACAGATTTTTTTACTTCGTCTGTTGAGCGTGAAATCCCTAACACAGTAATTGCGACTTCATCTAAACTACCGTTTTCTTGCAAAATAACATTGATTGTATTGGCATCAGTTACCACAACTTGTTCTGAATTGTAACCTAAATAGCTAAATACTAAAACATCTTTAACTTTAACAGAAATACTATAGTTACCATCAAAATCGGATGTTGTCCCATTAGCTGTTCCCATTTGTAATACTGTAGCAGATGGTAATGGCAAACCATTTTGATCTGTAATAACACCAGATACCGTTTTTTGTTGTGCATGTAATTGTACTACCATAAATAGTGCAATTATTAAATTTAATCCTGTTTTCATGATAAGGTAGTTTTAAAGTTTAAAACAAACCTATAACCAAACTAAGGATTATAAAACCAGTATTGAGGGAAGCGCTATTTTGAATTAGGCAACGCTACTTTTTAAGTAATTTAAGTGTTTCATTTCTGTTAACTTTACCAGAACTTGTTTCAGCGAAAGCTGGAATAGCAAACGTTTTTTTAGGCATTTCAATTGCTTTTAATTCAGAAAACACATGAGCATCTAAAGACGTATTTTCTGCTTCAATTACTAATATTGCAACACTACCAAAAGTTTTATCTTCTTCTGAAGTTATAAAAAAACGAGACTTTATTTTTGATTGCAATTTTGCTTCAATCTGTTCCGGAAATAATTTAACACCTCCAGAGTTAATAACATGATCTGCACGTCCTAACCACTCAAAAGTGCTTTTAGAGTGTAATTTAACCACATCATTAGTTACAATTTGGTCCTTGGTTAAAAGTGGTGCGTCTATGACTAAACACGCTTTGTCATTTTGTGAAATTGTAATATTAGGTAATATATTAAAGTATTGTGGTCCACTACTTTTTAATTGCTTAAGTGCAATATGCGTAATAGTTTCAGTCATACCATACGTCTCAAAAATACCTGTTTTTAAGTTTTCTAATTTTAATCTTAAGGGAATAGATAATGGAGCTCCACCAATAATTAGAGTTTTAATATTGCTAAGTCTATGTAACGTTTTTTCTGCTTGCGCAGGAATCATAGCCACAAAATCATAATGCTTTTCAGGATCAAAAGTAGGGTTTGTAGTGGGCTGTACACTATCAATTTCTAATCCTAAAACTAAAGCGCGAACCAACATCATTTTACCTGCAATATAGGTAGCAGGTAAACACAATAAAGCAGAATTACCAGGTTGAATATTAAAAAAATCACCTGTTGCAATAGCAGAATTAACCATAGCTTGCTTATGCAATTTTATGGTTTTTGGCTTACCTGTAGAGCCTGATGTTTTAGCTAAAATGTAGTTACTGTTATCTAACCAGTGGGATAAAAAATCACCAATTTCTTTCTCAAATGGTAAACCCTCTTTAATAAAACTATAGGCAACCTCTTTTAAATCGTCAAAAGTATAATGTTTCCCATTAAGCCTAAATCTATTGTGTATCTTATCAAAGTTTGGTGTCATAGTTTAGTCTAAAACTTTATAATTCTCAGTGACAGGTGCTTCTATGGTTCCAAATAATTTTTCTTTCCAATTGGTCCATTTATACACCTTTGCAAAAATTATTAGTAAAATAGGGAATACAACAAACACAGGAATAAAAATATCACCATAGCCCTGTCCAGGTTCTGACACATCTTTTAAAACAGAATGTGTTTGTAATACGGTCCAATCTGCAGACACTAATAAAGCACCAAATAAATTATTAGCAGCATGAAACCCTAATGCAAGCTCCATACCATCGTCCATTAAAGTTATAATACCTAAAAATAATCCTGTACCTATGTAATATACCATCACACCATAACCTAGCTTACCTACTTCTGGATTAAAAACGTGCATTCCTCCAAAAATAACCGAAGTTATAATCAAAGGAATCCAATTACGATTTAATGCTTTACTTAGTTTTATGTACGAAGTAGATTCAAAAAAATCAATCTTCTGTAATACTTCAAATATTATTTTTCCTAAAACTAATAGAATTCCAATAAAACCTCCTCTTTTCCAAAATTCTATATTTGTTTTAGTACTCAAATAAATTATAATAGGCATCGAAATTATAGTAAAAATAAATCCATATGCAAAATTTTTATTAGTGGTAACCGTTCCAAAACCCTGCATCAAATATCCTCTAAAAATATACTCTTCTAAACTGGTCTGTATTGGTATTAATAATACAGCCACTACTAGTAAAATTAAAAAACGATTTAACTCAAAATTCCATACATAACTCTCTGGACTAGCAAAATAATCTATTAAAATCATCGTAGAAGTAATCACTCCCCAAAACAAAAAAGCAAATAGTACACGTTTCCAATCTATTTTTTTTCTGGCAGTCGTAACCGATTTCACTGTTTGATTATGTAAATATTTTACAACAATAATTAGTCCTAAAAATCCAAAAGCAAAGGATAATAACAATAAAAATAAATTTAAATTAGGCTCTAAAACGCTCATTAATGCTTGCTCATCCATAGCATCAATAGAGCCACCATTACTAACATATTTAATCATTGCAGCGATAGCAAAGGGGAATTGTCCAATAACTGCAAAAATTGCAATAATTAAAGATCCTACTAAATAACGCCAAAACTCGTGCTTAACATTAAAGGCTTGTTTTATAAAATCCATAGTTTAAAAATTAAATTCCCAATTAGTATTTATATTATATTGTAACGTTCCATTTTTCACCTCTAAAGGCGACGTAATATTATTAGTAAAAAGGCTACCTGTACCTAAACCTTGAGGTAAATCACTCTCTTTTTTAAAAGTATATTGTGCAATAGCATTTAATCCCACATTACTCTCCAAAGCACTAGTAATCCACCAGCCAATATTTTGTTGTTTTGCTAAATTTATCCAAGTATCACTACCTTTAAATCCACCTATAAAACTTGGTTTTAAAATAATGTATTGTGGATTAATATACTCTAACAGTTGTTTTTTATCACCATCGTTAAAAACACCAATAAGCTCTTCGTCCAAAGCAATCGCTAAAGGTGTTGTCTCACACAATTTAGCCATGTCTTCTGGTTGACCAGCTTTAATTGGTTGCTCAATGGAGTGTAAATTAAAGTCTGATAAACGCTTAAGTTTCTCCAAAGCTTCAGTAGTACTAAAAGCGCCATTTGCATCAACACGTAGCTCTATATCGCTTTCGCTGAAATTTTGCCTGATTCCCTTTAAAATATCCAATTCAGTTTGAAAATCTATAGCTCCAATTTTCAATTTAATACAACTAAATCCTGAAGCAATTTTATCTTCAATTTGTTGTTTCATGAAGGCTTGATCACCCATCCAAATCAAACCATTTATATCAATCGAAGCATTTCCGTTTGTAAAATCTGAAGGATATAAAACAAAAGGATTTGTGCTTTCTAAGCTTTTAAAGGCCATTTCTAATCCAATTTGGATACTAGGAAACTCATTATTTTTAGCATACAAATAATCTAAACCTTTTTTAATATCTAAACAAGTGGACTTAAGTTGTGCCTCATAATCAGGTCTATCATCTGCACTTAAACCTCTTAAAATACCACATTCTCCTATACCACGTTTTCCATCTTTATCGATAATTATAAACCAAGTTTCCTTTGTTTTTAATATACCTCTAGAGGTTCCGCTTGGTTGTTTAAATTCTAAAATATGTTTGTAATACGATGCTTTCATAAGGATTTCAAAAATACTTAAATATTTTCGTAATTTCACCTAAAAAACTACGATTACATGACCTTTAAAAATAAAGTTATTTGGATTACAGGTGCCTCTAGCGGAATTGGAAAAGGGTTAGTTTTAGCCTTATCCAAATTAGATTGTCAAATAATAATTTCTTCCAGAAAAGAAACCGATTTGAACCTAATCAAACAGTTATGTCCTAAACCTGAAAACATTGCTATCTTACCCTTTGATTTGGCTAATTACGAAAACATGAAACCTATTGTAACTACAGCTATAAGTCTATTTGGATCTGTTGACCTATTAATAAATAATGGTGGAATTAGCCAAAGATCGCTAATAATAGACACAGACATTAGTGTAGACAAAAAATTAATGGAGATTGACTATTTAGGAACCATTGCTTTAAGCAAAGCCTTATTACCACACTTTATTAAAAACCAATCTGGTCACTATGCAGTAGTAACTAGTTTGATGGGTAAATTTAGTTCGCCTTATCGTTCTGGATATTGTGGAGCAAAGCATGCTTTGCATGGCTTTTTTGATGCAATGCGCATGGAACATGAAAAAGATAATGTAAAGGTGACTTTAATTTGTCCTGGTTTTGTCAATACCAATATTGCTAAAAATGCTTTAATTGGCGATGGATCTTTACAAAACAGTCAAGATAAGGCTACTGAAAATGGATTATCCATTACTGAGTTTAGTACACGCATGCTTAAAGCTATTAAGCAAGAAAAGTTTGAAGCTTATATTGGGAAAAAAGAAATACTTGGTGTTTACTTAAAACGCTTTTTTCCAAGACTTTTACATCGTTTTGTGATAAAAAGTCAGGTTAGATAATTATAATAACTGACCTATACCTAATAGTAAACTAAGTAATACCGTTGTTAAGGCTAATTTTTTAAGCTCTGGATCAAAATCCTTTGGGTTAGTAACCGACTTCACTGTTTTAAGATGCAATATTAATGGTAAATAGGCTATAAAATAGATAAGATTAAATGGTGATTTGTAATACAATACACCAAATAATGCCGATAACACAATAGCAGTAATAATTAAAACATAGTGATATTTTTTAGCCTTAACAGCTCCTAATTTAACTGCTAATGTAATTTTGTTAGCAGTAACATCAGACACGATGTCTCTCATGTTATTAAGATTTAATACAGCTGTACTTAACAAACCTATTGCTATTGCTGGCAAAATAACGATATAGTCAATTTGTTTAGCAAACAAAACATAGCAACCTAAAACACTAACTAAACCAAAAAATACAAATACAAAAATATCTCCTTTACCTTTATATCCATAAGCGTTATTCCCTACAGTATATTTAATCGCTGCATAAATAGATAAAGATGCCAATATAAAAAACACAAAAGCTAATAGAAGATGTTGCGCCTTAAACGAAAAAAATATAAGACCAATAGTTAAAGCTATACTTATTAAAACATTAACTTTAATAGCATTAAACATTTGCTGTTTAGTAATTGCTCCAGATTGTAAAGCTCTTACAGGTCCTATTCTTTGATCATTATCTGTACCTTTTACACCATCACCATAATCGTTAGCCAAGTTTGATAAAATCTGATAACTTAGTGTTGTAAGTATAGCAAATACAAAAATTATATAATCAAATACACCATTATATTTTGCTAAACAAGCTGCTACAATAATACCTGATATGGATAAAGGCAAAGTACGTAAACGCATTGCCGACAACCACTTTTTTAAGTTTTTCATATATTATGGAATCCATTGTTTTGGAAAGTTAGGTTTACGTTTTTCTAAAAACGCATCTCTACCTTCCTTAGCTTCGTCTGTCATGTAAGCTAATCGTGTTGCTTCTCCAGCAAACACTTGTTGACCTACCATACCATCGTCTGTTAAATTCATTGCAAATTTTAACATTTTGATTGAGGTTGGCGATTTTTCTAAAATTTCCTGAGCCCATTGATAAGCTGTGCTTTCTAGCTCATCATGCGGAATAACAGCATTTACCATTCCCATATCATAAGCCTCCTGAGCAGAGTAATTTCTACCTAAAAAGAAAATTTCTCTTGCTTTTTTCTGTCCTACCATTTTAGCCAAATAGGCAGATCCGTAACCACCATCAAAACTTGTCACATCTGCATCTGTTTGTTTAAAAATAGCGTGTTCTTTACTTGCTAAAGTTAAATCGCAAACCACATGTAAGCTATGTCCACCACCAACAGCCCAACCTGGCACAACTGCAATAACAGCTTTAGGCATAAACCTAATTAGACGTTGCACTTCCAATATATTTAGTCTGTGATAACCGTCCTCTCCAACGTAACCTTGATGACCTCTTGCTTTTTGATCTCCTCCAGAGCAAAAACTATAAATACCATCTTTAGACGATGGACCTTCTGCAGACAATAGCACTACACCTATTGATGTGTCTTCTCCTGCGTCATAAAAAGCATCATATAATTCTTTTGTCGTTTTTGGTCTAAAAGCGTTTCTTACATCTGGTCTGTTAAATGCAATTCTGGCAACTCCATTGCATTTGCTATAAGTTATATCCTCATATTCTTTAGCCTTTATCCATTTAATTTGCTCCATAAGATGTCATTAAGTTTTAAGAGCATAAAAATACGCAAATAAAAATTTTTATCAGAATTAAAATTGATTTTAAGAAACCGAATAATTGTAATTATACATGGTGATTAATGCAGCATAAAAATTCCTAAAAAAGAAATAACCCACTGAATAATAAGTATTAAACGATTTAAACAAGATTCAAAACTATGTATTTTGACTGATTTATTAGCTTTTTGTCTATTTGAAAAATAAAACACTATATTTGGTTTCAGATTTTAGGTCCACTTATTATCTTTGATATAGAATTAATAATCCCTCTATAATGAATATAATAAATTCTGAAATTTATAATCAAATAAAAGAAGTACATAAGTTTCCTATGGGTGATTTATTTTTCTTCGAAAACATGATTATTGCACAAGTTAATGAAGGCGAACATGTA
Organism: Olleya sp. UBA1516; assembly: GCF_002323495.1. NCBI lineage: Bacteria > Pseudomonadati > Bacteroidota > Flavobacteriia > Flavobacteriales > Flavobacteriaceae > Olleya > Olleya sp. UBA1516. The sequence goes on along the minus strand of NZ_DCQO01000009.1, from coordinate 126,075 downwards.
AGTTTTGATAGCACCAAAATAGCTTTTAAATGTATTTATGATTATTATGAAGCATTTAAAAAACCATTTGGTATTATTTCAAATAGATTAAACAAGTACTCCATAGAGGTTTTAGATTTACCTAAATACAGCAAGAATTTGCCTAATTTAAAACTTTATGGCGTAGTTGGATATACTAACTTTAATGATATCAACATCAGTTTAGAAAAACAATTTAGCAAAATACCAGTATTAGATTTTGATAACATTACAAAAGCTTATGACACAATTAATGATTATATATTAAATTCAACCGATGATAGCGTGACATTTGATATACCCTAAGGCATTTTAATTAGATGCTTAAATAGCTACCTTTTAGAGCCCTAACCTCTTTTAGGTGGCTTTTTTTTTGTCGTTTAACCTATTTATACAATTTTTTGTCGAAAAAGTAGATTAACAATATGTAACAAATTATTAATCAATCAGTTATTTTATAATTTAGCTCTATAGCTATTAATATTATGACAATTATCGATTCAACTTTAGCAGATTCTATTCTTGATGTTCACATCACAGATCAAGGTAATTTTTATTTTCTTGATGGCATGGTTATATCAGAAATAAATGAAGGCATTACTTACTCATGGGAAGAAGCTAAAAAAGTGATTCAGGCTGTACATAAATTTTATGGACCAACTATTAGTGTTTGCTATATCTCAAACCGCGTAAACAACTACTCAGTCAAACCATCTGATTGGCTAAAGTTTTATAAAAATAATAACGTGTTAAATGGTTACGCTGTAGTCACAAAAAGCGAACAAAGTTGGTTTAATGCTCTAATGGAAAAGGTATTCTCTGCAGTAGAAATCAAACGTTTTGAAGACTTATATGAAGCCATAGAATGGGCCAAAATTAAAAACAATTTAGTACATAATACTAATCTTGCTTCTTAAGATAAATACCATCGTCTTTTAAATCAACCAGTTTTTGTTTATACAAAGTCCCAATAGCCTTTTTAAAGGTTTTCTTGCTCATTTGTAATACCGTTTTAATTTTTTCAGGATTAGATTTATCTGTTAATGCTAAAAACCCATTGTTATCAGTAAGTTCTTGCATAATCTTATCAGCATTTGGTTCAATATTTCTGTAGCCAATTTCTCCTAAGCTTATATCCAATTTGTTACCAGGTCGTATTTTTTTAACAATCCCTTTTAATTTATCACCAACACTAATATCCTGAAAGATATTGTCTTTATAAATTAATCCAGTATGTCTATTGTTTACAATAACATTCATACCTAGATCACTTGGATGCGACACAATAATATCCACTTGGTCAAATTGATCTACTGTTAACTCTTTATTATCTAAAAATCGATTGGTTTTACTAGACGCTACCAAACGCTCTGTAACCTCATCTAAATAACAACGTACCAAGTACCAACCTCCTTTTTTCATAGGGAAAGCTTGTTCTTTAAAAGGACAGAATAATTCTTTAACCAATCCAAAATCCAAAAAGGCTCCAAATTTGGTAACTTCATTACAACGTAACATAGCAAACTCACCATCTAAAATAAATGGTTCTGTGGTTGTTGCGATGATACGCTCTTCATTATCTAAATATACAAACACCTCTAATGTATCACCAATCTCAAAATGTTCTGGAACATATCTATTTGGTAATAAAACCTCATTATTATCTGCATCACCTAAAAATAATCCAGGTTCTGTATCTCTTAAAATCTCAAGTGTATTGAATTGTCCTATTTGTATCATTTTGCAAATGTAAGCATATAAAAAAAACGTTACAGAACTGTAACGCTTTTTTTATGTATTTTTTTATAATATTATTTATAAACAGATTCTTTTTTGAAATGTTTAGCTAATAAATAATAAACTACTGCTCTGTATTTATTTTTATTAGACCTTCCGTAAGTTTCCATTACAGAATCTATAGCTTTATCTAAATCTTCGCTATCTGCTAAGCCTAATTTTTTAATTAAAAAATTGTTTTTTACAGTCGCTAATTCTGATGCATCAGAACCAGAAACAGTTGCAGAATCTTTGTTATATATTGATGGACCACAACCTATAGTTACTTTAGTTAAAAAATCCATATCTGCAGTTACACCACACTTATCTTTTAGGTCTGTTGCATACTTTGCGATTAATTCATCACGTTTACTCATAATTTTAAATTTAGATTAATAATTTTAGCTTCTTAAAGGTACAATTTTTTTATATCTCTTTTTAAGCGAAAAAAAATAATATTACAATTACGATAAACGTCCAATTTTTTCGTTGAAATTATTTAACAAACTTAAAATAATCTAATAGTATAGCATCATTATCTCTAGAAGGTGTAAATACTTCTAATAATATAGGTGTTTTTGAAGTGTTGTAAAAATCAGACAATGCTACTGAAAGCTCACTTTCTGAAGACGCTGTATTATATTCAAAACCATACATGTCACATAATTGCTTAGCAGTTAAATGATGCTTGGTTTCGAAAAAATAATCAAAGTTATCTGTGTTTTTATGTCCTGGCAGAATTCTAAAAATACCTCCACCTTCGTTGTTTATAACTACTATCCTAAAGTTTTCAGGTATGTAGTTATTCCACAATGCATTACTATCGTAAAAAAAGCTTAAATCTCCAGTAATAAAGATCGTTGGGTTGTCTCGTGTTGTTGCTGCTCCAATTGCTGTACTAGTACTTCCATCAATACCACTAGTACCTCTATTACAAAAGACGTCCAACGTTGGGTTAATATCAAAAAGTTGTGTATAGCGTATTGCAGAACTATTACCAACTTGTAATTGCGACTGATTTGGTATACTTTTTAGTAACACATCAAATGCTTTAAAGTCAGAAAATGGAATCAACCCCATGTATTGCGCATGTTTTTCTCTTCTAATATCCATTTGGTTTTTCCAAAACGGATTATACTCACTTTTTAAAGACGTCGTTAATGGTATAAAAGATTGGAAAAACGAATTTATAGACTGTTTAAACACTTTGTTTAAAACAAAAAAGGTATCGTTTGCGCCATTTATGGCCACATGCCAATGTTGCGTTGGCTTATGTGATCGTAAAAATTTCTTTATTTTTTTTGATACTATTAATCCTCCAAAAGTTAATAGTATTTCAGGCTGTAAGCCTTGCAACTCCTGTTCCGTTAAAGCGCCAATTAATTTATCAATACTTGGGCAAATATTTTCATGGTGTAAATTAGACGTGCTTTCTGTTAATATTAAAACACTTTCATCTTCCGCTAAAACGTCAATATAGTGCTGCTCCACACTGTTTGGAGCCAAAACACCTACTAATACTAACTTTCGTTTTGAGTTATTCCAAATTTCAGCGAAAGCGTTATAATCCTCACTAACCAGATTAGGTTTAGGTGTAGGTATTACTTCCGGAGTAACCGTTAGTTGATCCTCCATTTGATATAAAGGCTCGTCAAACGGAATATTTACATGTACAGGACCTTGCGTTGTTATCGCAATATTAAAGGCTTTATTAATTTCGGTTTCGTTATGCTGTTGGATACCTTGTTGTAGACCCAAAAAGCGTTCGACTTTATTCTCAATACTTTTCATAATTGGCAAGTCTTCCGCGAAAGCGTTTTCCTTTTCAGGATTTAAATCTTGCTTTAAATTAGCCGAATATTGTATGTGATTTTTAAATACATCCTCTTGATTTATAGTCTGCCCATCTCCTATTCCGACCAAGTATTTAGGTCTGTCTGCGCTTAAAACCACTAACGGAACATGACTATAATACGCTTCTGATACCGCTGGATAATAGTTTAAAAGCGCACTACCAGAGGTACAAACCACTGCTACGGGATGCTTAATTTGTTGTGCGATACCTAGCGCGAAAAAAGCTGCGCAACGCTCGTCCACAATACTATAACATTTAAAAAAAGGATCGTGTGTAAATCCAATAGTTAAAGGTGCATTTCTGCTTCCTGGAGACAGTACAATGTGTTGGATATTCTTGGCTTTACAAAGCTGAATTACCGTTTGCGCTAAGGGTATTTTTGGGTGTTTCATGTGTGATACAAAAATACGAAACCCAAATCCTAATTAAAACCATTATAAGAGGTTTTTAACAGTCTTAGATTTTGCAACAGTTTCTTCCCATTCGTTTTCCGGTACAGAATCTTTAGTAATTCCGCCACCAACATAGATTAATGCTTGATTATCCTTAATTTGAAGACATCTTAAATTAACAAACAAATGCGATATTGTTTTAACAGATCCGTAAGCGTTATTCTCTACGTTTCTGCGATTGGTATTTCTTGTTTTGGATTGTTTAATATTTATTTCGCCTAAAAAACCAGTATAATATTCGCGATTATAACCTTCGTTTTTTAAGATAAATTGTTTAGCTTTTTCTTTAGGCAACCCACAAACTGCAGGTGTTGGATGCAATTTAGAAATAACAGACTGTAATCCATTTTCCGGTTTTAATAGTCCCGAAATCTTGGTTTGTAAATGCAATAAATTTCCTGCTTTTATAGTTTCTGTTTTTCCTAAATTAATACTGCTGACAGAAGTCTCTAAACTGCCCACAATAAAATCCGTAACTAATTGCTGCTCCTCCTGCTCTTTGGACTGCCACTGGACATCGACTGTGTTTTTGTATTGTTGCGTACCTGCAAGAGACATGGTTAAAAATCGGTTTCCTTCTACTTTTAATAAGGTTTCTGGCGTTGCACCCAACCACAGCCCTACTTTGGGATGATACCAACAATAGACCATTGCAGTTTTGTAAGTGGATAACAGTTTTTGGAATAATAAAATGGTATTGGCTTCCGGAAAAGCTTCACTTTCAACTCTAGATAGAACTACTTTTTTGAAACTTCCATTCTCAATCTCCGATATCGCCTTTTCTACTATTTGTATATGTTTAGCTTTCGCTGAAATACTTATAGTGCTACTTAACTGGTTTTTAGCATCAACCGAAGTATTATCATACAAACATGATATTGTTTGACTTTTATTTAAAGGAAACAGTACCGTATTATCTTCATTTTTAAAAGGTGAAAACACAAAACCACTTTCCTCAAAATTTTGGGTAAAATGAAGCTGATTGCTATCCTGAAGTATTGCTTTTACAGTTTCCTGATTAGGTTTTTTAAAAGCCACAAAAGGAAGTTGCTTGTCAAATTGTTGCGAAAGCTGATCAAAAAAAACGGAAGACGTCATAACTTATTTCTTTTTAGGTAAAGAAATGGTTGACAATTTACATAACGAAATTAGGTTATCATCATCATCCGTTACTCTAATATCTAACAATTGCGTTGTACGTCCTTTGTGTAAAAATGTAGCTTTAGCGTAAACATAGCCTGAGCTAACGCTTTTTAAATGGTTGGCTGTAATCTCCAAACCTCTAATCATTAAGTTTTCTGAATCTAAAAATATATGCGATGCAAAACTACCAACGCTTTCTGCCAATGCTGCTGTTGCGCCACCATGCAACACTCCATCTGGTTGATGCACACGCGATGTAACTGGCATTCTGGATACTAAAAAATCCTCGCCATAATCCACAACTTCTATTTCTAGGGTTTCCATTAAAGTGTTTTTACTTGCCTTATTTGCTATTGCTAACACTTGTGCTTTAGAATACTTCATGTATCTTTAATTTTAATGTAAAAATACAAAACCTAGCGCTAAAATGACAGCTCCAACTCTTGAAAACAATCGTGTAAAACTAATTCCTTTAGACTTAAGTAATTATAAACATTTAGCTACTATTGCTAAAGAGACTGATTTAATTTATTATTCGCCTAATATCATTTCTACTCCAGAGTCTCTAAAAGATTATGTACAAACTGCAGTTGAAGGTTTTTATAATAATACTACAATACCATTTATTGTTTATGACAAACAAAAACAAGCTTTTGCAGGTAGCACTCGTTTTGGTTTAATTAACCATAAAAACAAAGTCTTACACATTGGTTGGACTTGGATAGGACATGATTTTCAAGGAACAGGTCTAAATAGCCATATGAAATTTTTAATGCTACAATATGCTTTTGAAACGTTACATTTTGAAAAAGTAGAATTTAGAATTGATGAGCGTAATATTAAATCTAGAAAAGCAGTCACAAAATTAGGAGCAACACTAGAAGGCATATTACGCAAAGACACAGTAATGACTGATGGTTTTAGACGAAGCACATGTTGTTATGGTATTTTAAATAACGAATGGCTTACTATTAAAACTAATACGTTTAAAGAATTTAATATTTAGTATAACACTCAAAACATGCTTGAAGTTGTTCTGGAAGATTTAAATCTTCAGAGCCTTTTAGACGTTGTGTTACCAAACCTTTTTTATCTATGGTTGTTTTAAATAATTTAGCATAGGACACTAAATTATCTCGTCTTGTTTTTATTTTACTAATGATTTCTTCTCCATCAATTTCTAAAATTTGAGAAGGCCAAACTTTTGAAGCTTTTAGTAAAACCTCATCATTAAGAAGTAATTGCAGTTGTTTAGCTTCTTGTATAAATAAACTTTCTTCCGTGTTTAATAAAAAATATTGATCAAATGGATAGACTAATCCTGGCATAAAATCTATTTCGTAATCAAATGGTCTTAACTGTTCAACAACATTTTCATTGGATAAAATAGATGGTATAATACCTTCTAAATTTATAAAAGCATTATCCCTATCTCCTGCAATTGGAATAGCTATGTTACTTTGATCTGTTTGCTGTATAGCCCAACCCCATTGTTTTGTATGCCTATCCCAATCACCAATTAATAGATCAAACAGTCTAGCTCTGATAAGTGCAGACTTATCAATAAATATATTATTAGTATTACTTAATTTTAATTCTTGAAGGTTTTTGGTGTCAACGATTTCAGTAACGTTGCTTAAGTTTGTCCAATTGGTCTTACTTTCTGTTTCGTACTCTAATAAAAATAATCTATTCCCATATTTGTTATTATAGTCTCCCAATAGTGTTTGCTTTGGAAGAAATACCACTTTAGGTTTGGTGTTAATTATAGCGGATTTATTAGCTAGCTCAGCAGCCAATATAGCACTATATGGATGTTGCGCAGAAATACCATCTACGATAATATTTTCTAATCCTAATGTTTTTACAAATTCGGGAATAAGTTGTTTTGGATCTTTATTAATACCTCTAAGTGTCAACTCAACACCTTCTTTAGTTTCTAGTTTTAAAGAATGGGTTTGCTTACCACCACCTTCCTTAGTTATTGTAACACCTCCAAATAAAGTATCTAAAAATAATACAGGTGCTTTAATTGGTGTTGCCCAAGCAGCGCGATATTGCTCTCCTTGAAAAAGTATTTTAATCTCATCTGCTTTATATAAAGCGCTAGCTGCAACTAATACAGAATCTAAGTCATGAAAATTTATGTCATTAACATTATTAATATTAACTAACTGAGACGTTTTAAATGTTTGATCTGTTGAGGAAGTAGACCAATACATCATACCTATAAATAGTACAAGTATCACAATTAAAAAGTAAATTACTTTTTTTAACAATAGAAATGAGGTTTTGGTTAATATGCTAGCTTTAAAGTTATAACAACTCTTTAAATTTTAAAAACTTGACATATAAAAATTAAGTTAAAATTTAGTTGTTTGATAATTAATCCCTAACCCTTTTTAAAAATTCTTTTTCCGTTTCCCAAATTTCTGGAGAATAATCTGAAGCTGTATAATATTCAAATTCTATAATATCGCCATTATTTAAAGTGTCTTTACTTATTAAATAAAAGTTTTCTCCGACATGCATACTTTTGTAGGATTTAGCTGCATAAAAATATATAGTATCACCAATTTGATATTTTTTAACAGACTTAACATCCTCTAAATCATAGTTAGAATCTTCGTTTTGATTAAGAGTATAATGTTTAAAACGAATATTATTTTTATTCCATCGTATTGTACTTGTACTTCTAACTTGAATTGGTGTGTTTAAAAGTTTTGAAAATCTAATATCATCAGAAATGTCTTTCTTAGATTCGTATATAATTGATATAAATATGACTACACCTAATACAATAATAGTTGCTAAGGCAACCTGCAAAACCTTTCTAATAGATTTAGGTTGAATTATCATTAACTTAATTTAAGCTATTAAATTAGCTACAATAGCTTTAACAGGTAAAATAGCTTTAGTATGTTCAATACTTGGTCCTGCAACCCAAACGGTTTTGTACGTTGCTTTTTTAGCTGCATTTTCAGTAGCTTTCATACCTATTGAAAAACGAATCATTTTAACCCATTTTTTCAATTTTTTATTTTTGTTTAATACACGTTCTAGCCAAGTTTGTTTAGTACCAATTTTTTGAACATATGGTGTATTAATTACGGTACATGGTGTCCCAGAAATACGCTCTGTCATGATAATATCCTTTTCTCCATAATCAACACATGCTTGCTTATACTCATCTGTAACACCAGCTTCAACAGATGCAATAAATGGACTTCCTACAGACACGCCTTCTGCTCCATAGCTTAACATTTTATCAATATCTGCTTTACATCCTACTCCTCCAGCTGAAATAACTGGTATATTTAAAGCTTTACTAAGTTGATTAGTTAATTCTTGAGGCGATAAATTACCTCTGTGTCCTCCTGCTTCATTATTAACTGCAATTGCAGCATCAGCACCTAATTGTTCTACTTTTTTAGCAAAACGTAGGTCTGTCACATCACAAAACACTTTAATACCTGCTTTGTGAGCTTGATTAATGGTTTCTTCTGGACTTCCTAAAGACGTTATAATAAAATCGCAACCTTCTTCACATAATACTCTAAGTTGCTCTTTATACTTTATATTAGATTTATTAACTATTAGGTTAAACCCAAAAGATCCACCTTCTACTTTATTAGCTTTTAACTCTTGTATTGCTTCTCTTAATTGATCTAAAGTACGGTAATTAAGTGCAGGAATACATCCAGCAATACCAGCTTTCATACCTTCCGTAACCATTGCTACATTAGACACCAAAAACATTGGCGCTTGAATAATTGGGTATTTTATATTTAAAAGCTGAGTTAATTTAGTTTGCATAATTATTATGTTATTTACACAAATATAACAATAAATTTATTATGCATGCATAGTTTATTAAAATGAATTATTGTCCTATATTTTTTATTTAATCCTAAAAGTAAAACAAATATTAGAACGGTTTTAAACAAAAAAAAACGCAATCAAATTAATGGTTGCGTTTTTAATATTATTAAATTCTAAACTAGTTTAGATATTTATAATTATTTTACTTCTTCAAAATCTACATCTTCAACATCACTACCTTCAGTTGAATCTGCTCCTGCTTCTGGTCCTGGTTGTCCACCTTGAGCATCTGCTTGTGCTTTGTACATTTCTTCACTAGCTACTTTCCAAGCTTCGTTAATTTTTTCTAACGCTGGCTCGATAACTGCTACATCTTTGCTTTCGTAAGCTGTTTTTAACTCTGCTAAAGCTGCTTCGATTGGTGCTTTTTTATCATCAGATAATTTATCACCAAATTCTTTTAATTGATTTTCTGTTTGGAAAATCATAGAATCTGCTTCGTTTAATTTCTTAGCATTATCAGCTGCTTTTGCATCTGCTTCAGCATTTGCTTCAGCGTCAGCTTTCATTTTCTTAATTTCTTCTTCAGTTAAACCAGAAGACGCTTCAATACGAATATCTTGTGTCTTGTTAGTTGCTTTATCTGTAGCAGAAACTTTAATGATTCCGTTAGCATCAATATCAAAAGCTACCTCGATTTGTGGTACACCTCTTTGTGCTGGTGGAAGACCATCTAAATGGAAACGTCCAATGGTTTTATTATCTGCTGCCATAGCACGTTCACCTTGTAATACGTGAATCTCTACTGATGGTTGGTTATCTGCTGCTGTTGAGAAAACCTGAGATTTTTTAGTTGGGATTGTTGTATTTGCTTCAATTAACTTAGTAAATACGTTACCCATAGTCTCAATACCTAATGATAAAGGCGTTACGTCTAAAAGTAATACATCCTTAACATCTCCAGTTAAAACTCCTCCTTGGATACCTGCTCCTAAAGATACAACCTCATCTGGATTAACACCTTTACTTGGTGCTTTTCCAAAAAATGCTTCTACTGCTTTTTGTACTGCTGGAATACGTGTAGATCCACCTACTAAAATAACTTCGTCGATATCAGATTTTGATAAACCTGCTGCTTTTAAAGCCGATTGACAAGGCTCAATAGTACGTTTTACTAAATCGTCAATTAATTGCTCAAATTTACTACGTGTTAAAGTACGTACTAAGTGTTTTGGTCCACTTGCTGTAGCAGTAATGTATGGTAAATTGATTTCTGTTTGCTCAGAAGATGATAATTCAATCTTCGCTTTTTCTGCAGCTTCTTTAACACGTTGTAAAGACATTGGATCTTTACGTAAGTCCATTCCTTCTTCATTGTTAAACTCGTCTGCTAACCAATCAATAATTTTTTGATCAACGTCATCACCACCTAAGTGTGTATCTCCATCTGTAGATAACACTTCAAATACACCATCTCCTAATTCTAGGATAGATACATCATGTGTTCCTCCACCAAAATCAAATACAACTATTTTTTGGTCAGTACCTTTTTTGTCCATTCCGTAAGCTAAAGCTGCTGCTGTTGGCTCGTTAATGATACGACGTACTTTTAATCCTGCAATTTCACCAGCTTCTTTAGTTGCTTGTCTTTGCGAATCATTAAAGTAAGCTGGTACAGTAATTACTGCTTCAGTTACATCTTGACCTAAATAATCTTCAGCAGTTTTCTTCATTTTTTGAAGAATCATTGCAGATAATTCTTGAGGCGTGTATAAACGACCATCAATATCAACACGTGGTGTGTCATTATCTCCTTTAACTACTTTGTATGGTACACGTTCTGCTTCGTTTTTAGATTCAGAATATTTGTTACCCATAAAACGTTTAATAGAATAAACTGTTTTTGTTGGGTTAGTTACTGCTTGTCTTTTTGCTGGATCACCAACTTTAATTTCGCCTCCTTCAACAAAAGCGATAACTGAAGGTGTCGTACGTTTACCTTCTGCGTTTGGGATGACAACAGCTTCATTACCTTCCATTACAGAAACGCAAGAGTTTGTTGTTCCTAAATCGATTCCAATAATCTTACTCATAATTTTATATAATTTTAAATTTTGTATTGTAATTGTTACGATGACAATAAGTCAATGATTATGCCATAACAAGTTGACTGACATGATGGCAGAAATCTATCAAAATTGAAATGGTTTTAATTATTATATCTGCAACAAAAAACTATATTTGTCGCTCAATACTAAAACGATTTAGTGATATGGAGTGTATTTCGGTTTTTGACATGCTTAAGATTGGTGTAGGACCTTCTAGTTCTCATACTTTAGGACCTTGGAGAGCTGCAGAACGATGGATTTATGAACTAAAAGAAGCTAACCTTTTTGACAGTATACAAAAGGTAACCATCGACCTATATGGTTCTTTATCTTTAACTGGTAAAGGTCATGCTACAGATTTAGCAGTCATGTTAGGTTTAAGTGGTGCAGATCCAGAACGTATACCTACGGATACTATTGACATTATTATTGCATCCATTAACAATACCTCAAAGTTAGTTTTAAATAACGAGCGTATTATTCCGTTTACTCCCAAATCAGACATTATTTTTAACAGAGCATTTTTACCGTTTCATGCAAATGGAATTAAGTTTACCGCTTTCGCGGAAACCGAAATTCATACATCAACCTTCTACTCCATTGGTGGTGGTTTTGTTATAAAAGAAGAACGTACGGTCGATGCCGAAAATAAAGAATTAAAAAAAGAGTTTCCATATCCAGTAGATAAAGCAACCGAGTTGCTAGCGTTTTGTACAAACGAAAATAAAAGTATCTCTGAAATAGTTTTAGAAAACGAACGCTCTCTTAGAACCGATGAAGAAATTGACTTCGAGTTACATCGCATTTGGGATACCATGCTGGAGTGTATGTTTATTGGTTGTCATACCGAAGGTAACTTACCTGGAGGATTAAACGTACGACGTCGTGCTTTTGACACACACAAGCGTTTAAACATTGAAATGCCATACACTACACCTCAAGAATGGTTAGAAAGTATTAGAAACAGTGAAGTTAAATTTAGACAAATATTAAAATGGGTAAGCTGTTTTGCTTTGGCTGTAAATGAAGTAAATGCTTCTCTTGGTCGTGTGGTTACTGCACCTACAAATGGAAGTGCTGGTGTTATACCAGCTGTACTTATGTATTATATGGTTATAGAAAACCATGATGCAGATTTTGAAGACATTAAAAAATTCTTGTTAGTAGCTAGCGAGATTGGTAGCATCTTTAAAAAAGGAGCTACTATTAGTGCTGCAATGGGTGGATGTCAAGCCGAAATTGGTGTGTCTTCCGCTATGGCTGCAGCAGCCTTATGCGAATTACTTGGAGGTAGCCCAGAACAAGTCATGATTGCAGCAGAGATTGCAATGGAACATCATCTTGGATTAACCTGCGATCCTATTGGAGGATTAGTACAAATCCCTTGTATAGAACGCAATAGTATGGGAGCAATTAAAGCTATCAATGCAGCCGAATTAGCTTTAGATACCGATCCTAAAAACGTAAAAGTACCTTTAGATAAAGTAGTTGATACCATGTGGGAAACTGCAAAAGACATGAACACTAAATATAAAGAAACTAGCGAAGGTGGATTGGCTGTACGTGTTAATATGGCAGATTGTTAACCGTTTATTCTTGGCATTTTGATCTAGTATCTACTAAATAAAAGATTTTCCACTCTTGATTAACTTTTAGCAATTGAAACGAGTTTACGCCACAATGACTAAGTTTGTCATTGTACCAAAACTGATAAGGCGTCCATACATTTGCCATATTGCCATCAATTTGCACACTATAGCTTAATAATTTTTCAGAAAACGTTTGGTCTTCTGGAATAGCAACAATCTGTTTTATAAAATCAGAAAAATTAGAGGTCATTAATTCCAAATTGCCATTAGTATTTTCACTTATTGATTGCATAACAACAGCTTTATACACAACGCTTTTAATTACTACAGAATCCTGATTATGAAACCCTTCAAAAAAAGTAGCAATAGTTTTAATTGCTTTTTCTTGTTCATCATTTTGAGAAAAACTAAAACTGCTATACATTACAAATAGTACAAGACTAAATAATTTCATAAAAAAATATTACAATTATTAGCTAAAGATAAGTCTTTCAAAATAAATTAAAATTCAGAATAAGCCTTTAATTTAGTACATTTACATTCTATAATAAAATAACAAAACATGTCTGTAGCAAAAAAAGAATATAAACGCGTTACCGTTAAATCATTAGTAGAAATGAAAAAAAATGGAGAAAAAATCTCCATGCTGACTGCCTACGATTATACTATGGCTAAAATAGTAGATGGTGCAGGTACAGACGTTATTTTAGTTGGTGATTCTGCTAGTAATGTAATGGCTGGACATGAAACAACATTGCCTATTACTTTAGATCAAATGATATATCACGCATCCTCTGTAGTGCGTGCTATTGACAGATCTTTAGTTGTAGTAGATTTACCTTTTGGTAGTTACCAAAGTGATCCAAAAGAAGCTTTAAGAAGTGCTATTAGAATCATGAAAGAGTCTGGTGGACACGCAGTAAAATTGGAAGGTGGTAAAGAAATTAAAGACTCTATTAAACGAATCCTTAATGCTGGAATACCTGTTATGGGACATTTAGGTTTAACACCTCAATCTATATATAAATTTGGAACTTACACTGTAAGAGCTAAAGAAGAACAAGAAGCAGACCAACTAAAGGAAGATGCACTTATGTTAGAGCGCATTGGATGTTTTGCTATTGTACTAGAAAAAATTCCTGCAAAATTAGCTCAAGAGGTTGCACAAAGCGTATCAATACCAGTAATAGGTATTGGAGCCGGAAATGGTGTTGATGGTCAAGTACTAGTGTTACATGATATGATAGGTATGACGCATGAGTTTAACCCTCGTTTTTTACGTCGTTACATGAATTTATATGAAGAAATGAGCCAAGCAATTGCTCAATATGGCGAAGACGTTAAAAGTGGAGACTTCCCTAACGATAACGAGCAGTATTAATAACTTTTAGCTATCAAGACTAATTTGCAATACTATTATATATCCTAATGTCAAAAGTTTTATCTAATAAAGACAACCTTCAAGTTATTTATGAGGACAACCATATTATTGTCGTTAATAAACGTGCTGGAGACCTTGTGCAAGGTGACAAAACAGGAGACACACCTTTAAGTGACGTTATTAAAAATTACATTGCCTTAAAATACAATAAACCAGGCAATGTGTATTTAGGGACTGTCCATAGATTAGATAGACCAACAACAGGCTTAGTCATATTTTCTAAAACTAGTAAAGCCTTGCCAAGATTAAATAAGTTGTTTGTGTCCAAAGACATCTCTAAAACCTATTGGGCTTTAGTTAAAAATAGGCCAGAAAAAGATGCTGACACTTTGATCCATTGGTTAAAGAAAAATCCAAAAAACAACAAGTCTACAGCTTATATAAAAGAAGTACCAGATAGCAAAAAGGCAATCCTACATTACAAGATAATCAAAAAGCTAGACAACTATTTTTTACTTGAAGTTAATCTAGAAACAGGACGTCATCATCAAATACGCTCGCAACTGTCTAGTATAGGATCTCCAATTAAAGGCGATTTAAAATACGGTTTTGATCGCAGTAACAAAGACGCAAGCATAAGCTTACACGCAAGAAACATACAATTTACTCATCCAGTCTCTAAAGACGATTTAAACATTACAGCACCTTTACCTAAAGATTCTATTTGGGACGCTTGTTTGTAATATTTGGGCGTTACCACAAGGGTCGTGTCATCCATTATATCTTTTTTTGCCATTTATGGTAGCAAAAAAAGGATGTCATTACTACCACTAACGCATGAGCAGCAAATCAATAAAATAGTTTATCTTTAATTTTAAAACACCACTATGATTCCTGAATTATTAAACAATCAAAAAGCGTATTTTAAAACAGGTAAAACTTTAAGTGTTCCCTACAGAAAAACACTTTTAAAATCGTTGTTAAGTCAATTAGAAACCAGAGAGCAAGAGATTATAGATGCGTTATATAACGATTTTAAAAAACCTGAATTTGAAAGTGTTTTAACCGAAACAGCGATTGTAATTCAGGATTTAAAACACACTATAAAAAAGTTAAATAAATGGGCCAAACCAAAGCGCGTCTTACCAGTGTTATTAAACTTTCCGTCCACTGATTATTTGTATGCAGAACCTTACGGAAGTGTTTTAATAATAGCACCTTGGAATTATCCCTATCAATTAGCATTGGCTCCACTAGTTGGTGCAATTGCAGCAGGAAATACAGCCATTTTAAAACCTAGTGAGTTAACACCACACACCTCTATATTAATTAACGATATTATCAATACTGTTTTTAACCCTGAACATGTTGCTGTTGTGCAAGGTGGTGTAGATACCTCTACCAAATTACTAGAGCAACATTGGGATTATATATTCTTTACAGGCAGTGTCGCAGTTGGTAAAATAGTAGCTAAGGCTGCTGCACCAAATTTAACTCCTGTTACATTAGAGTTGGGTGGAAAAAACCCTTGTATAATTGATAATTCAGCAAATATAAAGCTAGCAGCAAAACGTATTGTTTGGGGTAAATTTGTAAATGCAGGTCAAACGTGTATTGCACCAGATTATGTTTTAATACATGATAGTAAAAAAGAAGCTTTTTATAAAGCTATGCAGCATGAAATACAATTAGCATACTCCTCTACTCCAAAACAATCTAAAGATTTTGCGCGAATTATAAATGCCAAAAACTTTGAGCGTTTAGCAAAAATGTTAGTTAATCAAAAGTGCATTATTGGCGGACAAACTGATGCTTCTGATTTGTACATTGCGCCAACTATTATTTATGAGCCACAGCTTGATAGCGAAGTGATGAAAGATGAGATTTTTGGTCCGATTCTTCCTGTGATTTCTTATCAAAAAGATTCGGAATTAGACACTATTATCATGTCATACAATAAACCGTTAAGCTTATACGTATTTGGCTCAAATTCCGCGAAAGCGAAACAATTAATACAAAAATTCTCGTTTGGAGGAGGATGCATTAATGATACCATTGTACATTTTGCTAATCATAGATTACCGTTTGGAGGTGTAGGTAATAGTGGACTTGGTGCTTATCATGGACAGTACACCTTTGACACGTTTAGTCATAAAAAGGGTGTTGTTAAAAAAGCTAATTGGTTGGATATACCTGTACGTTATGCACCTTATAAGAATAAGTTAAACTTTGTTAGAAAGGCTTTAAAATGGCTATAAAAGCAGTCTATTAAGCTTGTTTTATTAAGGGATACTCTAATTGCAACTTAACACCACTTCCTGGTTTTGAAGTTAAATTGTAGTTGGTATTAATAAGTTGGGCACGACTTTTCATGTTTAATAAACCTGATCCTTCTTGTACTGTATTTATATCAAATCCTTTACCATCATCTGTTGCTACTAAAATTAATTTATCTGCCAGATAATTTAAGGTTACTGTCAAGTTTTTTGCTTCAGAATATTTAACTGTATTGGAAAAAAACTCTTGTAAAATTCTGAATATAATAATCTCGTGCTTTTTATCATTAAAAGGAACTACTATCCCTTTTACTTGTAATTCTGCAGAAGCAAATTTCATTTTTTTAAGTCGGTTTAACTCATTGGTAATGGACTGTTCAAAACCAATATTTAGTATCACCTCATTATTTAACGATCGTGATAACATCCTAACTTCTTTTAAACTCTGTTTTACAAAATCTGAGGCTTCAGCAAAGTTTTCGTTTCCTTCAACATTTAATTTAGTTTTAAGGATATTAAGTTGCATGCTAGCTGCTGCTAACAACTGACCTACGTTATCGTGAAGCTCCCAACCAATATTTTTTAGGGTTTGCTCTTGTATTTCGGTTTGTGCATTTGATAGCTCTAAATCAAAAGCGCGTTGTTGTAAAATTTTATCTAACAGTAGTGTGTTTTTTCTTTTTTGAAATACTATAAAAAACAATACTACCAAGGTGGTAACCACAATAAGCACACCAATCATATAAATTAGCAAATAACGTTCTGACTGTGTAGAGGTTGCCTGTGTTTGTATAAAATTTAAAGTATTAATCATTTAATTTTTTTGAGGTTTAGAAGCTATTAGACCCAATACAAAACAAGTATACATAAATATATTAGCAAATAGAAATACGCGACGTTTTAAATTTGCAAAATCCCAGTCTGCAGTGGTATTATAACTTTCGTAAAAAATAATTGGAGTTGTTACTAGCCACCATAAAAACAACCCAAAAGTAGCGTACACGCTAAATGATTTTGAAATATTTAAAAGGTCGTCACTTTTAAGTAATTCTAAACAAAAAAGCGTTACACATATAAAAATTATTGAGGCGTCTAAAATAAAATAAAACGTATGATGCGCATTAAAAAAGGCGTCGTAATTAAAGACTACATGTATAGTAAAAATTAAAACATATAATAAGCTTATATATTTAATCATAGTCTTAAACATCTTAATTTTAAACAAATTATAATAATAAAACAAGATAAAAACGACACTTCCAAATAACCAAAACACATTATACCATAGACGGGTTGTTACCCCTAACTGTCTTACAAATTGCACTATTGCGTTGGCTTTAAGATAAGTTAAGATACATCCCACAAACTCGACAAAAACTATGTAAGCTAAAAAAAATATAAAAATTTTTGTTGCTTTACTTTTATGCTTTTTAAATAAAATAACGCCTGTTATAAACGCAATTAATTCAAAAAAATAAACAATAAAATTAAAATGTTTGGTTATAAAATCTATCATCTAATCGTTTTCATGAGGCCTTGAAATTAATAATCCAAAAGTAAAAGTTAAGTACATCATGATATTTGAAAACAAAAATATTTGCCATTTTAAGATTACAAAATTCCAATCTTCATCAGAATTGTAAATACCGTAAAAAATAACTGGTGTTGTAATTAACCACCAAAAAAGCAACGCTATACTAATATAAAAGTCTAATATTTTATAAAACCTAAGCATTTTATCACTTTGTAACAACTCGATAAAATAGCACGTTGTAAATGTTATAATAGAAAAAGCAGCTAACACACTTATTAAAGGTAAAAAGCCATTAAAAAACTGAGCTGTATTACATGCTATATAGATTATTGAAATTACTAAACTTAATATACCTACTGCCAATACTATAATTTTATGTGTTTTGTTTTTTAAAATCTTATGATAATAAAACATATAAAACACTATGCTTCCTAAAATATAAAAAATTGTAAACAGCCAATAATTATATCTAAATACAGAATTTTGTACAGTAGTTAACCACTCAAACGTATTGTAAAATGAAGGATATTCTCCTAACAGGTCAATAACAAAAACATAGAATAGAAAATATATAAAATACTTACCAGAAGTTAACTTGTATTTTTTATAGCATAATAAAGCAATAAGCACAGCCAATAACTCTACACTGTGGGTTATTAAACTATAATTTTGTTTCAAAAATGTTTCCACAATACGGAATTAATGAGGATAGTTAGAATTTGGAGGATTACCAGCAGTTCCCATATTTAAAGGGTTAGCTCCTTCAATATCAGTATTAGCTGATGCTGCAAAACCTTTACTTCCATCAACCATTTTAACATCTCCTGTTGGTACCATAAACATGGTAGTATATCCAACCTGATTTTTACTTGTTGGATAGGCTCCTAAATAGACTCTTAATCCACTCATATTATAACCTAAGCTGTCAGATTGGTTTTTAGCATAATCTATATAATTAGTAACATCATCCAAGGACCACCAGCTTGAGCGATTATCGGGTTGTTTTACAATACTGTCGCTAATTAAAGTATGTCTAGAATTGTAGGTAGAATCTAACACTATTGCTTGATTTGGTGTAATGACACCTCTTGGTTTTATAACTGGGTTAATAACGTGAGATCCCTTTAAATTGTTTGAATAAAAATACATTACCAATGCGCCAATAATTAATCCTAAGATTAAGCTGCCTAAGTTTTTCATTTGTTTTAAAAGTTGGTTAATAGCAATTTAAAAGTAATAAAAAAAAATTAGCTAACTATCTTTTACATAGAAAACTATCTAATAAGAAAACATATTAAATATTATATTAAAAGGCTAATACTAGTCTAGTTTAATCAAATTTTCTGGCTCAGAGATTAAAAAACCAATAGCAAATGATATATACATTATAAAGTTTAGAGATAAGTAAATTTCCCACTTTAATAAAATATAATCCCAATCACCATTTACCATGTAAACATCATAAAACGTTAATGGTGTCACGACAATCCACCATATAAAAATGGCTATAGCTATGTAAAAATAAAGAAACTTATAAAATTTTATAATTTTATCATTCAACAATAATTCTATAAAATAAAAGACACTACAACTAAGTATTATTAAGGCTCCTGTTATCTGAATTACGGGAAAAAACTGAAAGAAAAACAAATCACGATTATAAATAATATATAGTATAGAAAAAAGAACAAACCCATAAGTACTATATTTTAACACCTTATTATAAAGCTTATTAGGAATAACTTTTTGAAATAAAAGTGAAAATAATACAATACCAATAATATCAAAAGCAATAGTATACCACCAATAATTTTGTCTAAATAATGAGTTATATATTGGCTCTAAAAAGCTAAAATTTTTGTACAACGAAGAGTAGGTACCTATTAATTCTACAATTAAAAAATAGATTAAAACTTTAACAAAAAAAGTAGCAGGTGTTCCTTTATGTTTCTTGTAAGTTACAAGACCAGAAACAACTGCTACTAAAATGAAGAATTTAGTTAAAATACTATAATTGTCCTTTAAAAATTCTTCCATAATAATTAATTTGGATAACCAGCTCCTGGAGGCATTCCTCCTTGTCCTCTATCAATACCATCAGCATCTTTTATATCCATGTTTTTACCATCAACATCTTCTGTTGGCACCATAAATATAGTGGTTAATCCTTTAGATGTTTCCTTATCGGACTGCACACCTAAATAGCATCTTACACCATTTACATTAGGATTTTGTTCTTTAATCATTTCAAGAAATGCTTGCATATCTTCAAGAGAATACCACGAAGACCTATTATCTTCCTGACCTGCAGCAGTATTGTTAGCATCTTGACGTAGTTTAGTCCACGCGTTACTTAGTGTTTCGGCTTCAGTAGCCGAAATTTTTCCAGTTGGTTCTGACATTTTAAAATATGGTTTATAGTTATTAATAGCTGTTTACGAAAGTACAGAAAATCTATTAAACTTTAAACATTTATCCCAACCAACCATCTCTATCTAAACTTCTGTATTGGATTGCCTCACTAATGTGATTACCTTTAACATCTTCACTACCTTCTAAATCTGCTATGGTTCTAGATACTTTTAATATTCTGTCGTACGCTCTTGCGGAAAGATTTAAGCGTTCCATTGCTGTTTTAAGTAATTGCTTTGAAGCCTCTTCCAACTTACAATACACCCTAATTTGCTTGGTAGACATTTGTGCGTTATAATGTACATTTTCAAAAGTTTCAAAACGAGTGGTTTGGATTTTTCGTGCTTTAGTAACCCGTTTTCTTATGTCTACAGAAGATTCGCCTTTACGTTCTTCAGACAATTTTTCAAAAGGTACAGGAGTCACTTCAATATGAATATCAATTCGGTCTAAAAGCGGTCCGGAAATTTTACTTAAATAACGTTGCATTTCGGCTGGACTACTAGTTACAGGAGCATCAGGATCGTTAAAATATCCACTTGGACTAGGATTCATACTAGCAACCAACATAAAAGATGATGGATACGTTACAGTAAATCTTGCTCTAGAAATGGTAACTTCTCTGTCCTCTAACGGTTGTCGCATCACTTCTAAAACACCACGTTTAAATTCTGGTAATTCATCTAAAAATAAAACACCATTATGTGATAGTGATATTTCTCCTGGTTGTGGATATGCACCACCTCCAACAAGTGCAACATCACTAATGGTGTGGTGAGGACTTCTAAAGGGTCTTTGAGCCATCAAGCCAGTGTCTTTAACACGACCAACTACACTGTGTATTTTGGTAGTCTCTAAAGCTTCATGTAAAGTCATTGGTGGTAAAATACTAGGCAAACGCTTTGCTAACATAGTCTTACCTGCTCCTGGAGGACCTATCAAAATAATATTATGTCCACCAGCTGCTGCAATTTCCATGCAGCGTTTTATACTTTCTTGACCTTTTACATCACTAAAATCAAACTCAGGAAAGTCTAAGTTTTTTTCAAATTCTTTTCTTGTATCAATTATGGTTTGTTCTAAAGCTTCTCCTTTATCAAAATAATTAATGACTTGTTTTATATTTTCTACTCCATAAACCTCAAGACCATCAACAATAGCAGCTTCTTTTACGTTTTGTATAGGTAGTATAAAACCTTTATAACCTTCTTCTCTAGCCTTTATTGCAATTGGCAAAGCCCCTTTTATAGGTTGTAAAGTACCATCCAAGGACAACTCGCCCATGATTAAAAAATCCTCTAAATTATCTGCTGCTATTTGTTTAGACGCAGCCAAAATACCCATAGCCAAAGTCAAGTCATAAGCAGAACCTTCTTTACGAAGGTCTGCTGGTGACATATTTATAATTATTTTTTTACCTGGAATTTTATACCCATTATTTTGAAGTGCAGCAGCAATCCTAAAATTACTTTCTTTAATAGCATTATCCGGAAGTCCAACAAGATGATAGCCAATACCACTATCTACGTTAACTTCAACGGTTACTGTTGTGGCTTCGACACCAAAGACAGCACTTCCAAAAACTTTTCTTAGCATAAAATGGTTAGTTTAGATACTAAAAGTAGGAAAAAAGTTTCAATACTCTACTTTAATATCGTAAACTCTATTGCAGAATCGTTGTAAACTTTGTGTGTTTGCGCTTTAAAATCAGATGCTTTAGCTTCAAATATATTATCAACGTACGTTTGTGGGTTGATATCTATGTAAGGAAAAAATGTACTTTGTACTTGTACTTGTATTTTGTGTCCTTTTTTAAAGGTGTGTAGCACATCTTGTAACGTAATATTTACCCCAGTTTTTTGATTTGGTACAAATGGTTCTGGATTAGTCATACTATTTCTAAAACGTCCACGCATCGTTTCGCTTCTAATTAGCATGTGGTAATTACTTAATTTTAAGTGGTCTTGTACGTCTTCAGTATTTTCTGTGTCAGCAGGAAAAACATCAATAACCTTAACAATCCAATCTGCAGATGTACCTGTTGTAGACACCTGTAGTTTAGCTAAAATATCTCCTGCTAAAGTCACATCATTTTCTAAAACTTCAGTTTCAAAAGTTAAAACATCTGGACGTCTTGATGCAAAACGTTGATCGTCGGTCATAAATTTACGTGGTGTAAATACCACTTTTATATCTTCTGTATATGGCACTGGCTTTTTGGGATCACTAATAAAATCGCTAGTAGCAATCATACGATTTGCTTTTTGCGTTAAACGTTGATCTGGTTGCATAAAATAGCTTTCCTTAACACTGTTTTCTGGTGGCCAAGCTGTAAAATCTGCCCATTGTTTTGTTCCTGTATTAAAAAAGTGCGCTTCTGGTAAGTCTAAAGTCCCTTCGCCATTATCTTTTAAGAAATGATTAAAGAATTTAGTTTCGATATTTTTCTGGAAGTCATCCGAAATATTATCTCCAAAATGAATATTCCCAATCACTTGACGTTCTTTATTTCTAGCCCAATCACCATGACTCCATGGTCCAAAAACAACACCATTATAGTTTTTGCTGTTTTTCTCGATAGTTTTATACGTGTTAAACGGTCCGTATAAATCCTCTGCATCAAACAAACCTCCAACAATTAAAGTGGCTGGTTTGATATCGTTTAAATGCTGAATAATACCTCTACTCTGCCAAAACTCATCATAATTGGGATGGCTCTTAATTTGATTCCAAAACACATTATCTTCTCCGTAATATTTATTTAAATTACTAAGTGGTCCTGCATCTAAAAAAAACTGGTATTGATCCTCTGTACCAATCTCCGGAAACTTATACCACGCTTCCTTTGTTGGTTGGTCTTTCATGTGTCCAAAAAGCGATGTTGCTCTCCAATAGCTTAATAAAAAAGCGCCATTATGGAAAAAATCATCAAAAAAGAAATCACTAATACAAGCTTGAGGCGACGCTGCCTTTAAAGCAGGATGTTCTGATAATGCAGAATAAGTTGTGTAAAAACCAGGGTAAGATATTCCCCAAGTACCAACGTTTCCGTTATTGTTTTCTACATTATTAACTAACCAATCAATGGTGTCATACGTATCACTAGCTTCGTCAAACTGTTTCCCTGTTTTGTTAGGTATAAAGGCTCTCATGTTATCATACACACCTTCGCTATTCCAACGTCCACGTACATCTTGATACACCACAATATTACCTTCTTTCATTAAATATTGATTAGGAGCGATTGTAGATTTAAACTCGTTTTCGCCATAAGGTCTGCAACTGTAAGGTGTACGTTGCATTAAAATAGGATATTGTTTTGAGGTGTCTTTTGGCGAGTAAATTGTTGTATGTAATTTTGTCCCATCACGCATAGCAATTGACACTTCTTTTTTATTGTAATGCTCAGCAACAATAAATGTGTCTTTTACTACCTGAGAAGTTGCGGTGTCTAATTTTAGTTGGTCTTTACAAGACGAAAATACTAGCGTAATGGCTAATAAAAGAAGGATACGTTTCATTAATTTTTGATTTAAAAAAACTAAAGATAGGTATTTTATTACTAAGTTGAAATTACATTACTATACTATAAATTAGTAATAAACTGAAGCATTCGTTTTTCAGAATAATAGACGTTTTGTTGATCATAAAAACCAACATGTCCACCATATTTAGGCATTTCAAAATAAAAATTAGGGTTTTGATCTACTATAAGCAACAAGAGTCATGAAAAATTTAAAAATTATAAGAAATAATGTTTTTTTACAAGCTGATAAATTCTTTTCATCAGTAAATACTATTTGTTATATATTTATAAACTATTTAAAAAAGCTACTAAAATGAAATCAAAAAATCAAACTAAATATGATGAATGGAAGGAGCATCTAAATAGCACAAAAGAAAAATCAGATTACTCTTTAAAAAGAATGGATTTACTAGTGATTTCTATTAGTAGTGGTGGACTATATGTGATTTTTGGAACCATTAAAGAATTTAAAACAGGTAAAATACTAGTTGAAAACTCATACTTACTGAGTATTGCAGGGATATTATTACTAAGTTCAATAATCGTAAATTTCTTTTCTCAATTAAGTGGTTATTATGCAAATCATTACGAAGAAAAATATATTTTCAATGAATTAGAAATACTGTCTAATGAATCTTTGAAAGAGATTAATAAAGAAAAAATTAATACAAGTCAAAAAACTAATGATTCATTTGTAAAAACATGTAATCAATTCACTGATATTTTTAATTTTATTTCAATTATAACTATGATAATAGGAATATCATTTTTAACTGGGTTTTTTTTACTTTCTATTTTTTAGGCCTATTTCCTGTTTTTAAACCTTTAGTATTGCCCGCACCTTCTCTAGTCGTTTTACCAAGATTAACCTTGTTGCCTTGGTTTTTAGAATTCTTGTTTGACTGATTGGATTTATTACTTCCTGTTTTCTCTTTATTGTTATTTTGTTTTCCCATCGTTATAAAAATATAAAATACTCTTTAATTTGAATTTTTTTTGTCGTGTAAATTTATAAGTTTTAATTAATACTTACCTAATTAAAAATCAAATAGTTACCAACTATAAATTATTTATAAACTGAAGCATTCGTTTTTCCGAATAATAGACGTTTTGTTGATCATAAAAACCAACATGCCCACCATATTTAGGCATTTCTAAATAAAAATTAGTGTTTTCTTCTGCTTCTTGAATTGGGTAACATTCCTTTGACAAAAAAGAATCGTTTTGTGCGTTTATTAATAATGTAGGAATTGAAATGTGTTTTAAATACTGAAGACTACTTGCTTGCTCATAATAATCGTATGCATCTTTAAATCCATGTGCTTTTGAGGTATATACATCATCAAAATCTTTTAATGTTCTGACAGCACTCAAATCTTGATTGTTTATTTTCTGAGGAAATAATTGTTGTTTCTCTACTAATTTAGTTCTTAAATTTCTTAGAAACTTCTTAGAATACACATAGTTTTTAGAGGACATTAACTGCTCTAAAGACCCTCTTAAATACACAGGAACAGATACTGTTACTGCTGCTTTAATTTGTTTTGGCAAATCTAATGTTTCACCTAAATACTTTAAAATAACATTACCTCCTAAGCTAAATCCATTTAGGTAAATGGTATCATAATCAAATTGGGATGTAATATGTTTTATAACTGAAGCTAAGTCGTCCGTCTTTCCTGAATGGTAAGATTGAAACGTTTTGTTTACCTCTCCACTACACCCTCTAAAATTAACACAAACCGCATCCATATTATTTTGGTTAGCCATTTTAGCGGATCCTAGCATATAATGGCGTTGTGCATTACCTTCTAAACCGTGTAAAACCACAAGTAATTGTTTCGTTTTATTGCCAGCATAACTCCAATCTAAATCTATAAAATCTTGATCTGGTAAAGTAATACGTTCTCGTTTCTGAGTCACGCCTTCTACTTTACGCATTACACCTGAATAAATAGTAGAAACATGTCCATTTCTGAACATAAATTTGGGTTTATATGTGGTTTTTAGGATTGGCATTTAATGGTTGTTATTGGGTTTATATTTTTTAAACTCTGTCACATTGTATGTACTCAAAATGCTATAAAACTTAAATTCTCAAGTTTTCGACTGCGCTCAAAATGACAATTATTTAGTAACTGTAAAATACTAAACCTCTAAACTAGTAAACTCAAACTTTCCACCATCAAACAAGCCTTTATCACTCAATTTTAGTGAAGGAATAACTAATAATGCCATAAAAGACAAGGTCATGTAAGGTGCATTTAATGTTGTACCCAATTGTTTAGCAAACGTATCCAATTCTGCGTAAGCGTGACCAATAGTTTCAGCATTTTTATCGCTCATAATTCCAGCGACAGGAAGCGATACTATTTTTTGATCTGTATCAGAAACTGCACAAATACCTCCTTTATTTTCAATTATTAAATTAACTGCTTTACAAATAGCTTCGTCGCTAACACCAACCGCAATTATATTATGAGAATCGTGTCCAACAGAACTAGCAATTGCACCTTCTTTTAAACCAAAGTTTTTAATAAACGCTAACGCTGGCTCGTCGTTTTTATAACGGTTAACTACTGTCATTTTTAAGACATCAGTAACTGTGTTTGATACTAAATTTCCGTTTTGGGTTGTTACTTCTTCGATTAATTGATTAGTTACCAACTGTCCTTCTAAAGCTTCGATTACTCGTATTTGTTTGGCTGTACTTTCGACTTTAAAGTCGTCAACCGTTTTAATTTCTGTATCAAAATTATTAAGATTTTCAAAATCTACATGCTTAATTAAAGACGTTCCATTGTCAAACACTAACTCACCATTTATATACGTTTGTAGTGTTTTAAAATTTTTTAAATCTTCAACAATAATAAAATCTGCAATATCATCTTTTTGTAATAATCCAACTTCTAAATTATAATGTTTTACAGGGTTGACACAAGCTGCTTGCAACACTTTAAACACATCAATATCTTTTGCTACTGCTCTAGCGCAAAGGGCGTTTATATGGTTTAATAATAAATCGTCAGGATGCTTATCGTCACTACAAAACATCATGTTTTGATAATGCTCAGGTAATAAATCTATTAATGCTTCAAAGTTTTTGGCAGCACTACCTTCTCTAATCAAGATTTTCATTCCCTTTTGAAGCTTTTCTAATGCCTCGTCATAGGTAAAACATTCGTGATCTGTGCTAATTCCTGCATTGATATATTTAGTAACGTCATCACCTCTTAAACCAGGTGCGTGACCATCTACGGGTTTATTATAGTGTTTTGCCCAAGCTATTTTTTTTAGCACTTCTTCATCATCAAACAACACACCTGGATAATTCATCATCTCGGCTAGATACTTAATATCTGGATTAGCCATAAGGGTTTTAATGTCGTCAGAATCTATAACTGCTCCTGCCGACTCAAAAGTAGTTGCTGGCACACAACTTGGTGCTCCAAAATTAAATTTAAACGGTGTTTTCTTACCGTTTTTAATCATAAAATCCACTCCTGCGACACCTAATACATTCGCTATTTCATGCGGATCACTAACTGTAGATACCGTACCGTGTTTAACTGCTATTTTTGCAAACTCTGATGGTACTAACATTGAGCTTTCAATATGAATGTGAGCGTCTACAAAACCTGGTAAAATATAATGTTTTACATCGTGTTCTTTTTCTGTGATAGATTTTATCTTACCTGAATCCACAGTGATTTCTCCACTAAAAATACGTTTGTTTTGTATGTCTACTATTTGTCCTTGTATTGTTTTCATGTTGTACTATATAACAGTAAAAAAAATCCTGCAATTGCAGGATAGTTTTATTCAATTAAAAATTATTAATTCCTTCTTGTAACCAATTGTAATAGGTGTCGGAATCTGGAGTATAAGCAACTGGAGTATTTAAATTCTCTTCATTGTGACCCATCAAAACATAATATGGTTGTGTATTAGATTTGTATTTAATGGTTTGAAATTCGCTCCACTTTTGACCAATATACTTAAGTTTTTTACCTGGTCTTAATTTAGAGTCTACAATTTCATCTGCTTCTAATTCTCTTTTATCATCTACGTATAATGAGATTAAAACCACGTCATTTTTTAAGACATTTAAAATATTCCCTTTTGGCCAAACGTTTTGTTCCATTTTTCTACAGTTAACACAAGCCCAACCTGTAAAATCTAACATAACTGGCTTATTCACTTTTTTAGCATAAGCTAAACCTAAATCATAATCATTAAATGCTAATATATCATGTGGAGCTAATAAATGTGCACCTTCTGGTAAATCATCGTGAGAGTTACTAGCACTGCTTCCTCCTTTTGAGTTACCTACTCCGTAAGGCGACTCGCTGTAATCTAATGGTGGTGGAAAAGCACTAATTAGGTTTAAAGGTGCTCCCCAAAGTCCAGGAATCATATAAATAGTAAACGTTAAAACAATCAATCCAAGACTTAATCTACCAACTGAAATATGTGGTAAAGGCGAATCATGTGGTAATTGTATTTTTCCGAAAAGGTACAAGGCTAAAGTCCCAAAAATAGCAATCCAAATAGCTATAAATACTTCACGCTCTAGCAAATGTAATTGCAATACTAAGTCTGCTTGTGATAAAAATTTGAATGCTAATGCTAACTCTAAAAATCCTAATACGACTTTAACAGTATTTAACCAACCACCTGATTTAGGTAACGAGTTTAACCATCCTGGAAACGCTGCAAATAGTGCAAATGGTAACGCTATAGCGGAAGAAAAGCCAAGCATACCTATAATTGGTGCAATACCACCTTTAGAGGCTGCTTCCACCAATAATGTTCCAACAATTGGTCCTGTGCATGAAAAAGAAACGATTGCTAAAGCTAATGCCATAAAAAAGATACCAATAAAACCTCCTCTATTAGCTTGCGAGTCTACTTTATTTGCCCAAGAATTTGGCAGCATAATCTCAAATGCACCTAAAAACGAAAACGCAAATACAACTAATAATCCAAAAAAGATAAGGTTAAACCAAACATTAGTCGCTAATGCATTTAATGCATCTGCACCAAAAATAGCTGTAACCGCTGTACCTAAAAGTAAATAGATAGCTATAATACATAACCCGTAGATTATTGCATTTTTAATAC
This sequence comes from Olleya sp. UBA1516, assembly GCF_002323495.1. Taxonomy (NCBI): domain Bacteria; kingdom Pseudomonadati; phylum Bacteroidota; class Flavobacteriia; order Flavobacteriales; family Flavobacteriaceae; genus Olleya; species Olleya sp. UBA1516. Next base: position 97,059 of record NZ_DCQO01000009.1, on the reverse strand, counting down.
CTGACGCCTTGCTTTTACTTTGCTTTGTAAAAAAACTAACTGTCATTGGTATCATAGGAAACACGCAAGGTGTTAACAACGCTGCAAATCCTGATAAGAACGCTATAAAAAAGATACTCCATAATCCTTTATTGTCATTACCTTCTTCATCAATATTATTAGTTGCTTTGATGTCCTCTGTGGCTAAACCATTTAAATTAATATCTAAATCTATAAAAGCTGGAGCTAAACATTTCTCGTCATCGCAAGCTTGATAATACGCTTCGGCTTGAATAGTGTTTAACGTTGGATTTAACACTTCAATTACTTGAGTAAAAACTGCTTGTTTTTCAAAGTATTTTACATTCATTTGAAAAGCGTTTTCAAACTTTTCAACCGTTTCAGATTCTTTTAAATCGCCTATTAGTTTAAAATCTTTATTATCATTTTTAAATGTAATCTCAGTAGGTATTGGACCCATTGGCTCTTTATTATCCTGCGAATAAATATGCCATTTTGAATCTAAAACAGCAGTATATGTTAATTCATATTGCGTGTCATTTAGTTTTTTGACTCCCGTTTTCCAACTTACAGGATCAAATATTTTAGATGTTGGATTAAAAATGTTTTCAGTGGATATTAATGCGTTAACTGTTTCTGATATTGGCTTGGCTTGAGCAATATTAAAAACAACTTCTTCAAACTCATAAATGCATTTTGAGTCATCGCATGCTTGATAAGCAACCTCACTTTTAATTGTTTTTTGCTCTGGATTTAATAATTTGATTTTTTGAGCAAAAGTTGCTTCGCCATCAAAAAAGGTTAAATCCATTTGGAACACCTTATCAAATTGCGTTATAGATTCGCTTTCAAACGCTTTTCCAATCAATTCATAATTATTGGTTTTATTTACAGAATCGTAAACAAACTCGGTTGGTAACGCACCACCTTCGTCTAAATGTTGAGAATATAAATGCCAATGCTCCTTAATGCTTGCTGTATACACTAAAACATACTCTTGATCGGATATTTTCTGAACTTCGTTACTCCATTTTACTGGTTTTAAAACCTGTGCATTAACACTTAAAATAGTGATTAAAAATAGTATAAAAGCGGTTATATGCTTCATTATGATAATTTAATTTTTAGTATTGATTTAGTTTGATTGGTTACCTTAAATCTATCGTCCGCACGATGATTAATAACCCAAACAATTTTATCTTGGCTGCACAATAATAAGACCTTCTGTTTTTCTAATAACGATAACTTTTGGTCTTTAAAATATTTGCTTAACTTCTTTTTACCTTGCATGCCTAAAGGGTAAAAATAGTCTCCTTCTTGCCAATGTCTTACAGTTAATGGCAATTTTAACGTTTCTTTATCAATAAACACGGTAGATGCATCAGATTTATCAATATTTGTTACTGTTTCAAAAGATAAAACACCTGACAAAACATTTACTTCGTTTTCCAAATTATTGATTATAACAGACCCTTCATTTTGATGCAGATCCTCCTTCGTTTTTAATTCACTTAAAATTAAAGTCTCTCTATTTTTAAGTAATTGATGTGTTGCAGAAAACACTTGCTTCCCACTTTGTGCGGTCAACAAATTAACAATATCTGTCCATTGCGTAAATCCGTAATCTTTAAAAACTTCATATAAATAAGCTTTAGGATTACTGACTTTAATAAACTCTGATATTTTATAACTAACCTGAGTATCATCAATATCGATAATTGCTCGTTTTAAAACCGCTTGCACACTTTCTTCAACAATATCGGCTGTATCATTAAGATTATTTAATGTATTTTTAAAATTGGTTAAAACATTATTATTTAATTCTTTTAAAACCGGAATAACATCATGTCTTAACTTGTTACGTAGGTATTTTGTAGAAGCGTTACTACTATCTTCTCTCCAAAGTATTTGGTTTGACACCGCAAAATCTTCGATAGTTTCTCTAGAAAATGGCAACATTGGTCTAACAATATTATCATTTATTTCCGGAATACCTTTTAAACCTTCTAAACCTGTTCCTCTAGTCAGGTTAATTAAAAAAGTTTCTAAATTATCATCTGCATGATGTGCAGTTAAAATATAGTCAAAATTTAGATTCTCAGCTAAATCCTGAAACCAATCATAACGTAATGCTCTTGCTGCCATTTGGATGGATTCCTTATTACTTTCGGCGTAAGCCTTAGTATCAAAACTTTCAGTAAACACTTCTAATTCCAAGCTATCGGCTAAATCCACAACAAATTTTTGGTCACCATCACTTTCAATACCTCTTAAATTAAAATTACAATGCGCCAATGTAATATCTAAACCAGATGTTTTACACAAATGCGTTAAAATAACACTATCCAAACCTCCAGAAATAGCAAGCAATAGTTTGCTGCTTTTAAGAAAAGGAAGCGTGTTGTTTATGTGATTTTGGAAGTGTTCTAGTAAGTTATAAGGCATAAGTAAAAAGGCATAAATTATACAGCCAGCTTTTTGATTAATGAGTTAAGCATTTTTTCTATTTGTAAAGAGAGGTCATAAACATCAATTAAGCCATTACTTTTTAAAAACTCTAAATTAATTGCGATTTGTAACTGTGTTTGCATTTCGTATAACGATCCTCTAGAAATATTTAAAAACCGAACATACTCCTTAGTATAATTACGACCATAACCTTCTGCTATATTAGATGAAACAGAGACAGCACTTCTTTTTATTTGCGAAGTCAAGCCATATTTTTCATCTTCAGGAAATAGCTTCAATAAACGATAAACATGAGTTACCATGTCTACTGATTTTTGCCAAACTATCAAATCTCTATAACTCTTCATTTACCAAATTTACGTTTTTTTATACTAGCATTTTTTCTTTTTAATTACACCTTTAGCTAATATCTTATGCCTTTTTACTTATGCCTTTAGCCTAATTACCACCTTCTAAAACCGTCCTCATAGCTTTGGCTTTAAGTAAACATTCTTCATATTCGTTTAAAGGATCAGATTTTGCAGTAATAGCACCTCCAACCGAATATGACACGTACTTATTACTAGCATTATATAAAATACTGCGGATAACGACATTAAAGTCAAAGTCGCCTGTTGGCGAAATATAGCCGACTGCACCAGAGTATAAACCGCGTTTGGTTTCTTCTAAAGTTTCAATAATTTTCATTGCCGAAATTTTTGGAGCTCCAGTCATACTTCCCATAGGAAACGTACTTTTAATAATATCTATTGGATGTGTGTTTTTTTCTACCTGAGAGGTTACTGTAGATATCATTTGATGCACTTGATCAAAGGTATAAATCTTGCATAATTCTTCAACTTTAACGCTCCCTTTTGTTGCGGTTTGTGATAAGTCATTACGCACCAAATCTACAATCATTACGTTTTCGCTACGTTCCTTTTGATCCGATACTAAATTGTTTTTTAAAATAGAATCTAATATAAAATCATCCTCACGTTTTGCGGTCCCTTTAATAGGTTGCGATATAATTTTAGTGCCTTCTTTTTTAATGTAACGCTCTGGTGACGCAGACAATAAGTATTTATCATTTAGCTTTAAAAACGTCGCAAATGGTGGTTTTGAAATGGCATTAAGTTTATTGTAAATCTCTAACGGGTTTATAACAGTGTCCTCTGCATAAAACTCTTGACAAAAATTAGCCTCGTAAATATCACCTCTATGTATGTGACTTAACATGGTTTTAATCTTATCAAAATACGCCTCTTTATGTATTCTGAGTTTTATTTTAATAGGGTCGTTTTCGATAGGTAAATTGTCAATTTCGTCGTCCGTGTAACTATTTATTGCATTTAAATCGTCTTCCACTTCATCATCAACCATTTTTAAATACTGCAGTTCCACAGTGTTACCTTTAATTAAAAAGATTTTTTTAGGTTGAAAAAAATATAAATCAGGAAATGCTAAACCATCAAAATTAGCAGATTTTAAAGGCTCGACATCATTTTTTAAATCGTAAGTCAAATAACCAAAAACCCAGTCATTAGCTAATGTTTGGTATTCTTTAAACTGCTCAAAAGCATTTTTATAATCCGTTTGAAACCCTGTAAAGGCATCGACAGCTAAAACAGCATCATAGCTAGAGTACTGTTGATTATACTGGTTAGAATCCAGCCAAACAACATCGTCAAATTGTTGGCTCCAAGACAATAAATTTTGCTTGAAATACTCAGGATTAGTCAGTTTATGTTTTGTAGTTGTTCTCACCATAAAAAATGTTGCGTAAAGTTAAACAGAAATGTTAAAAAAAACGAGTATTTTAGTCATGAGATTAAATATAAAACAGATGTTTCAACTATCAAATGAGGTATTAAAAATTTCGGTTAAACCGAAAGGCGCAGAATTATGCGGAATTGCTTCCGTAAAAAATGACAATCAATTTATGTGGCATGCAGATCCTGACATTTGGGGAAGTTTTGCACCAAATTTATTTCCAATAATTGGAGCTTTAAAAAATGACCAATATACTTTTGAAGGTAAAACCTACAACATGCCAAAGCATGGTTTCGTAAGGCATAATGACGATATAAAATTAGTAAAGCAAACCAACAATAGCTTAACTTTTAGCTTAATTTATAATGAAGCCTTATTGAAACAGTTTCCTTTTAAGTTTGAGTTTTTAATAACTTATACTTTAAACAACAATACTTTAGATATCAAACACACCGTTAAAAACTTAGATAATAAAGCAATCTATTTTAGTATTGGTGGACATCCTGCTTTTAAATGTCCTGTTTATAGCAATGAAAATTATACTGATTACAATTTGGTTTTTGAAAACGAAGAAACAGCCCAAACCTATGTATTAAATATGGATAATGGTTTAGTTACCAATCAAACAAAGCCAGTTTTTAATACTAAAAACAGCATCAATTTAAAACCAGATTTATTTAATGAAGATGCGCTTATTTTTAAAGATTTACAATCCAGAAAAGTGGCTTTAGTGAGTAAAACTCATGGCGAAATACTAAATGTAACCTATAAAGACTTTAATTATTTGGGTATTTGGGCTAAACCAAACGCACCTTATGTTTGTATAGAACCTTGGTTAGGTATTGCTGACGCTGAAAACACATCACAAAAACTAATCGAAAAAGAAGGTATTATTAAATTACCACAAAATGAAACCTTTAATGCAAGCTACAGTATACAAATACATGAGCATCATTTAGGGTAAACAAAATAATAGTGGTAATTTTGTAGGCTAAAATAACACGTTTTGAGCTTTAGAGATTTAAATTTAAATACCCCTTTATATAACGCAATTGACGACCTAGGGTTTACACAACCAACTCCAATACAAGCAGAAGCTTTTAATGTAGTTGCAAGTGGTAAAGATATGGTTGGTATTGCACAAACTGGTACTGGTAAAACTTTTGCCTATATGTTACCAATACTTAAAAACCTAAAATTTTCTAAGCAAGATAATCCTCGTGTTTTAATTTTAGTACCTACTAGAGAATTAGTAGTGCAAGTTGTTGATGAGATTGAAAAATTAGCAAAATACATAAACACGCGTGTTCTTGGTGTGTATGGAGGTACAAACATTAACACACAAAAACAAGCAGTTGCACAAGGTCAAGATATTATTGTTGCAACGCCTGGACGATTGTATGATTTAGCAGTTAGTCGAGTACTACAACTTAAATCTTTAGAGCGTTTAGTTATTGACGAAGTTGATGTTATGTTAGACTTAGGGTTTAGACATCAGTTAATTAATATTTTTGATATCCTTCCAGAACGTAGACAAAACATTATGTTTTCTGCTACAATGACAGAAGATGTTGACGAATTAATTACTGACTTTTTTACTGCACCACAAAAAGTATCTATTGCTATTTCTGGTACTCCACTAGAAAACATAGCACAAACAAAATATAGTGTCCCTAATTATTACACTAAACTTAATTTATTAGTACACTTATTACAAGACGCTGAAACGTATAACAAAGTATTAGTTTTTGTATCTAATAAACGCATGGCAGATAGACTTTTTGAAGCTTTAGACGAGTTTTTTAAAGAAGAGTTATGTGTTATCCACTCAAACAAAACGCAAAACTACAGACTACGTAGTATCGAGCAATTTAGAGAAGGTATTAACCGTGTTTTAGTTGCTACAGATGTAATGGCACGTGGATTAGATATAGATAACGTAACACACGTTTTTAACTTTGATACACCAGACTATCCAGAAAACTACATGCACAGAATTGGTAGAACAGGTCGTGCAGAACGCGAAGGACAAGCAGTTGTTTTTAGTACCGAAAAAGAACAAGACAGTCTTGAAAAAATTGAAAGTCTAATGCAAATGGACATTCCTGAATTACAAATTCCAGAGGAAGTTGAAATCTCTACGGAGTTGATTGAAGAAGAACGTACTGTAATTAAAGAACGTAACAATCCAACCAAACGTAAAGACATTGATGCACCTGGACCTGCTTTTCATGAAAAATCAGAAAAAAATAGTAAAGAAAATTTAGGTGGTAGTTATAAATTTAAAATTGCTGCCAAGTATAAAAAGCCAAAAACAAGAGGTGATAAAAATTACAATAAACGTAATAAAAAATAAAAAAAAGCGAGCTATTTAGCTCGCTTTTTTTATTTAAATAAGTTTCCAAATTTTAATGTAAACTAACCACACGACTCATTTGCCATATATTTGCTTCTTTTTTCCATATCACTATAAACTTACTAGGCTTGGATATGGCATTAGGTTCTTGATTATTATAAAATGTATGCATACCTATTTGCACTGCTCCAAAATTATTAATTGGATATACCTCAACACTTCCCGTTACTAATTGTCTAGTTACTTTACCGCAAATATTATTTTTTAAGCCTTCCATATAATCTGATTTAGAAGTCATTAAACCACCATTATCGTGATAAAATTCCAAGTTTTCAGGAATCATTTTATTTTGTAAGATTAAATCACATGTATTATAAGCTTCAAAATAAATCCGATCTTGCTCTAAAATTGTATTATACAAGTTTTTATTTACAATCTCCTGAGGCTTTACGTTGTCTACTTTTATAACGGTTTTAATTTTACAGGAACTTATTACTCCTAATAATAGTAAATAAATAAGACTTTTAGTTATGCTAATTTTCATGATTAATTGTTATTGGTTAGGCATTACTTGATTAATTACTTAATAAAGAGACAGTATAGTATTATATGTTACAGTTTTAACAAAAAAAAAAAAGCGAACCTATTTGGTTCGCTTTTTTTAAATTTCCGCGAAAGCGGAATATTAATTTAATTTTTAAACGTGTAAAGCACGATCATCCGTTGCTGCTAAAGCAGCTTCTTTTACCGCTTCTGCAAATGTTGGATGTGCATGTGACATACGTGAAATATCTTCGGCAGATGCTCTAAATTCCATAGCAACTACTGCTTCTGCAATTAAATCTGCACAACGTGCACCAATCATGTGTACACCTAATACTTCGTCTGTCTTTTTATCTGCAAGAATTTTAACAAATCCGTCAATGTCACCTCCTGCTCTAGCACGACCTAACGCTCTAAACGGAAATTGACCTACTTTATAATCTGCTCCTGCTTCTTTTAATTCTTCTTCTGTTTTACCAACAGCAGCAACTTCTGGCCATGTGTAAACAACACCAGGAATTAAGTTATAATCTATGTGTGGTTTTTGACCTGCCAAAGTTTCAGCAACAAAAACACCTTCTTCCTCTGCTTTATGCGCTAACATTGCACCTTTTACAACATCTCCAATTGCGTAGATGTTAGATACATTAGTTTGCAAGTGGTCATTAACTTCTACTTGACCTCTGTCTGTTAATTTAACTCCAGCAACTTCAGCATTTAAACCATCAGTAAAAGGCTTACGTCCAACAGATACTAAACAATAGTCTCCTTTAAACTCAACAACCTCTCCTTTTTTGTTTTCTGCTTTTACAATTACTTCATCTCCAACACGCTCTACTGATTGTACTTTGTGAGATAACATCATGTTAAACTTAGCCTTTTTAAAGACTTTATTCAACTCTTTAGACAAAGCTCCATCCATTCCTGGAATAATTCTGTCCATATACTCGATAACAGTAACCTCCGCACCTAAACGTCTGTAAACTTGACCTAACTCTAAACCAATAACACCACCACCAATCACAATCATGTGCTTAGGGATTTCTTTAAGTTTTAAAGCTTCAGTAGAGGTAATAATACGCTCTTTATCTAAAGTAATAAATGGTAAAGTAGATGGTTTACTACCTGTAGCTATAATCGTATTTTTTGCTTCGATTGTAGTTGTTTCTTCACCTTCAATAACAATATGAGTAGCATCTTTAAAACTACCAACACCTGTAAAAACGTCGATGTTGTTTTTCTTCATTAAAAAGTCAACACCACCAGTAGTTTGATCTACAACTGCTTGCTTACGACCAATCATTTTTTCTAAATTCACTTTAATATCTCCCGGAATTTCAATCCCATGATCTTCAAAGTGCTTAGTTGCTTCTTCATAATGATGCGAAGATGCTAATAGTGCTTTACTTGGTATACATCCTACATTTAAACATGTTCCACCTAAAGTAGAATATTTTTCAATAATTGCAGTTTTCATTCCTAATTGTGCGCAACGTATTGCTGCTACATATCCACCAGGACCTGAACCGATAATTGCTACGTCGTATTGACTCATATATTTTGTTTTTTCGCTTTCGCGGAAATTAATAATTGTTATAATTTAAAACAAAAGTACGATTTGTGACTGTAATAAAGAAGCAGAAACACCTAATTTTAATATACGCTTAACAGTAGGTCTTAAAAACATAAAAGTCCATATTAATCAAATTATTATTTGACTAATTACAGACTTGTTATGAAGGTTTCCCTTAAGATTAATAGCATTGTAAAATTGCACAATACTGATAATTAACACAATACTTAAATTGAGTAATTTTAATTTTAAATTAGATTTTTATTAAATTTTAGCATACCCACTAACTCGCCAGTAGAAGAAATTTTTAATTTTTTTAGAATATTACGTCTGTGTGTGTCTACGGTATGTGAGCTGATATTTAATTTTTCTGAAATCTCCTTGCTTGTTAAGTTTAACACTAATAATCTAATAACATCACGCTCTCTATTACTAATAGACTCTTTTAATAATTTCTGAGAAAAGTTATTAAAATATATAGTTTCATACTCATTATTAGCGTTTAGTAATTTAGCAGTTGCTGTGATATGCATTTTAATTTTTGGATCCAAAACCGTATAATGTGCCAATCCTATTATAGGCTTCATGTCTAAATCAAAAGACAAAGGCGTGGTGTTTTGCACAATGTTAACATAGGTGTCGTTTCCGTTTTTAAACCTGTAATTCCAAGTGTAATTAGTCTTACTTCTGTCTGTTGGTTTAATTTCAGTCAAGGTAAACTCCATTAATTGGTTCATGGCACTTAACCAAACCTCGATATCCTCTGGATGAATGCGACTCCAAAAATAGCGCATCCCTTGTGTTTTTAATACGTTAGGATCTATACCTAAGCAAGAACTAAGATTTTTACTGATATACTCAAATTTTAAATCCTGTGTATTGGTTACGCAAAAAAAGGTGGAACTATAGGGTAAGTAACTATCCAATTCCATCATTTTTTTAATATGTGTTTCTAGTGACGGTTTTTCATAGGATTTAAATATATTTTTATATAGTTCCTTGATTTGTGAATACTTCATTTAAAAATTATTAATAGCGATTAATTATTAAACAAGTTATAAAAAAAAATTAAATTGGTATGGCAGTAGTACTTTTTACTTCACTGATAACAAACATACTATGTGTACTTCCAATGTGGTTTATATTAGTAAGTTTTTCTACCATAAACTCCCTAAACGCTTCCATATCTTTAACCATAACTTTTAATAAGTAGTCATAATCACCACTAATATGATGACATTCTAAAACCTCTGTTAAGTTGGTAACCTCCTTTTCAAACTGTACCACATATTCTTGGATGTGTTGCGATAGTTTTATATGACAAAAAGCAACAAAACTTTTTTCCACCTTTTCCTTTTTAACTAAAGCGACATATTTATTAATTACACCATTGTTTTCAAGTTTTTTAATACGCTCAAAAACAGCAGTTACGGATAAATTTAACTTGTTAGATAACTCTTTATTAGTCTGTTTACTATCGTTTTGTAATAATTCTAGTAGTTTTTTATCAATTGCATCAAAGGTCATAATGGAAAAATTTTCAGTGGAATTAAATTAAAATCAAATATACATAATTTATTTTCTGTATAATTAACAATATTTAGTTTTAAAATCTAAATTTAATCACATCTATTGATTATTAATCTAACGTTATTGATATTTGATGTAATCATTACTAAAACTAACACAAATGAAATTTAAACCAGCAGATAATATTCAAGACTTACAATATTTTGGGGAATTTGGAGGAGTAAACCCTTCAATATCAGACTCATCTACCTACACTTTTTTAAAAGCAAAAACCATGTTTGATACCTTTGAGGGTAATACAGATGGATGCTATTTATACTCTAGACACTCTACACCTTCAAACCTTTATTTAGGTGAAGCATTAGCTGCTATGGAAGGGACAGAAAGTGCCAATGTTGCAGGATCAGGAATGGGAGCAATAACACCTACTTTATTACAACTTTGTGGTGCTGGTGATCATATTGTATCTAGCCGAACGATTTATGGTGGTACTTACGCGTTTTTAAAGAATTTTACACCTAGAATGAATATCCAAACGTCGTTTGTAGACATTACAAAATTAGACGTGGTCGAAGCTGCAATTAAGAAAAACACAAAAGTTTTGTATTGCGAGTCTGTAAGTAACCCTTTATTGGAAGTTGCAGACATTAAAGGTTTAGCTGCTTTGGCTAAAAAGCACAACTTAATCTTAGTTGTGGACAATACGTTTTCACCTTTATCTATTTCGCCAGCACAATTAGGTGCTGATATAGTAATACATAGTTTGACTAAATTTATAAATGGATCTTCGGATACTATGGGTGGCGTTGTATGTGGTAGTAGTGAGTTTGTCAACTCATTAAAAAGTGTCATTGATGGTGCAAGTATGTTACTTGGTGCTTCTATGGACAGCTTACGCTCTGCTTCGATTTTAAAAAATATGAGAACATTGCATATCAGAATGAAGCAACACAGTAAAAATGCGTCTTATTTAGCCGAAAAATTTGAAAGACTAGGCATTAAAACAGTATATCCAGGATTAACTTCTCACCCATCTCATGACGTTTTTAAATCTATGATGAATGAAGCTTATGGTTTTGGAGGTATGCTTACTATTGATGCAGGATCTTTAGATAAAGCCAATGCGTTAATGGAATTAATGCAAGAAAAAAACGTAGGTTATTTAGCGGTAAGTTTAGGTTTTTATAAAACCTTATTTAGTGCTCCAGGAACCTCTACATCTTCCGAAATACCACAAGACGAACAAGCAGAAATGGGATTAAGCGAAGGTCTAATTAGATTTTCTATTGGATTGGATGACGATATAGAGCGTACTTTTAACATGATAAAAGCATGTATGATTGAAGTTGGTGTTTTACAATTAGAAACAGCATAACTTGATAAGTAATTTTTTAATAAAAGCCTGAGCAAATCCTATGTTCAGGCTTTTATATTTTCATTTAAAAAAGCACAAAAACAACATGTATTAAAGCTTGTAATTATACTTCAAATTAACCTAAATTCAATGCTAAATTACCCTTTCCAAATTCACATAAATATTAATCAGAAGTTAATAGAATAATAAACTTTGTTGCCAATTACTTTTAACTTGCTAATTTTCAACACATAAATCCATTTGCATAACTTATTGTAAAATCGTAACATTACAACACTAAAAAAACTAACTAACATGCAAGACGACAATATTTCAGAATTTAAAGCAAACGATCAAAATATAGTTGAAAATAAAGAACTTAATTTTATTGAAGCTCTAATTCCTGTCGTGATACTTATGGCAATGTTGGCATACAACATTTTTTTTGTAGAAGGTCAAGAGTGGTTTGGAACTTATACTAACCAAATTATACTGCTTTTAGGTGGTGCATCTGCAGCTGTTGTAGGATTATTTAATAAAGTTTCTATTAAACCCATGATTAAAGAAATCTGGGAAAACCTACAAAGTGTTTTTGTTCCTATCATGATTTTATTTTTAGTTGGCGCTTTAGCTGGTACTTGGTTAGTCAGTGGTGTAATTCCTGCAATGGTATATTATGGACTACAAGTGTTAAGTCCTGCTATATTTTTACCAGCTTCTGTAATTATTTGTGCTATTATATCCATAGCAACAGGAAGCTCTTGGACAACCTCTGCAACCGTTGGTATTGCTTTAATAGGTATTGGAAGCGCGTTAGGTATTAGTCCTGGTATGATTGCTGGTGCTGTAATATCTGGAGCCTATTTTGGAGATAAAATGTCTCCTTTAAGTGATACCACAAACCTTGCTCCTGCTATGGCTGGAACAGATTTATTTACACACATTAGGTACATGACCTTTACAACTGTACCAACTATAATAATCACTCTAATTGCTTTTGGAATTATGAGTGCGACAATAGAAACCACAGGAAGTGCTGATATAAGTGGCTTATTAACTAGTATAGAAGGCACATTTAATATCACACCAATGTTATTTATTGTACCATTGGTTGTAATTGTTTTAATATTATTTAAAACTAAACCCTTAATCGCCTTAGTTACTGGAGTTATTCTAGCAGCTATTTTTGCTTTTATATTTCAATCAAACGTATTAAATGGATTAGCAGACTCAAACTTTACTGCCATTATAAAATCTATTTTAACAGACACGCAAATCACTACAGATAACGATAAACTTAACGACTTATTTAGTGCTGGTGGTATGCAAGGTATGCTTTGGACAATCCTATTAATTTGTTGCGCTATGGTTTTTGGAGGTATCATGGATGCAATTGGTGCATTATCTAGATTAACTAAAGCACTTTTAAAATTAGCTACTACAGTTTTTGGATTGTTTGCTAGTACTGTTATTAGTTGTTTAGGTTTAAATGCTATAGCTAGCGACCAATATTTAGCGTTGGTAATACCTGGTAAAATGTTTAAAAAAGCATATCAAGATAAAGGACTTGCGCCAGAAAACTTAAGTCGTACTTTGGAAGATTCTGGAACTGTAACCTCTGTACTTATCCCATGGAATACCTGTGGTGCATACCAATCGGGAGTTTTAGGTGTTGGTGTTGGTGAGTATTTTGTGTATGCTATTTTTAATTGGCTTAGTCCATTTACAACCTTATTTTTTGCTGCTCTTAATCTTAAAATAAGAATGCTAAAAGATAAATCATTATAAATTATACCTTTTCATATAAACTATAATTAAAATTTATAACCTAATAAGATTTAAAAATTTTATTAGGCTTGTTTTTTTAATATCATGCTGTACTTTTGCACACTGTAAAAATAAAGTAATTAATTTTAAAATTTTAAACAAATGGCAATAGTAGGAAAACAGTTTCCAGATTTAAACGTAGATGCAATGAACGAGTTGGGAGATACTTTTAAAATCAACGTTCTTGAAGAAGCAAAAAACAACAATAAAAAAGTAGTTTTATTCTGGTACCCAAAAGATTTTACTTTTGTTTGTCCAACAGAATTACACGCGTTTCAAGCTGCTCAAGAAGAGTTTGCTAAAAGAAACACAATCGTTATTGGTGCATCATGTGACACTCCAGAAGTACACTTTGCATGGTTAAGCCAATCTAAAGATAATGGTGGTATCGAAGGTGTAACCTACCCAATCCTTGCAGACAGCAACCGTAACTTATCTAGCATATTAGGTATTTTAGATATCAAAAACGAAACTTATGATGAAGTTACTGGAACTGTACAAGTAGAAGGTGACAACGTAACTTACAGAGCAACTTATATTATTGATGAAGATGGTATCGTACAACACGAAAGTATCAACAACATGCCATTAGGTAGAAACGTTGGAGAATACTTACGTTTAGTAGATGCTTTAACGCACGTACAAGAAAAAGGTGAAGTTTGTCCTGCAAACTGGGAAGAAGGTAAAGATGCAATGCAAGCTAACGCTAAAGGTACTGCAGCTTATTTAGCAAACCACGTAAACTAAATTATTATGTTACAAGAACTAAGTCAAGATAACTTAAGCGAAATTATAGCAAACAACGACACTGTAGTAGTACAATATTCGGCTACATGGTGTGGTAACTGTCGTATCATGAAACCAAAAGTTAAAAAATTAGCTGGCGAGTTAGAAAATATAACGTTTGTTATCGCTGACGCGGAAAAATTTCCGGAATCAAGAACATTAGCTACTGTCGATAATTTACCAACATTCGCAACCTTTAAAGGCGGAAAATTTGTAAATCAAACACAGACTAACAAATTTGACGTTTTAAAAGAGTTAGTTGACGAAGTAGCATAACAACAAATAAGTCAGGTTGAGTATAGTCGAAGCGTAAAATACTTCGGCTATTTTCAATCGGATTAAAAAAAAAAATTATCAATGAAATTACCTGTAATAAAACATTTAGCTCAATTTATAGAAGACAATGACGAGGATTACATCGTTGAAACTATTGAAACTCTAGAAGCCCTAACCGAAGTACCATCTTTAAAAGATGAAGAGTTAGACGTTATTGGAGAGCTAATCTCTAATATGTATGGCGCAATTGAAGTTAATAAAATGATTAAAGATGGTACACCTAAAAAAGAGGCTGTAAACAACTTTATGAAACGTGTTTTAGGTTCTATTGATAAGTAAGCTTAAGAGAAAGAAAAAGAATTATTAAAACCACTTGACATACTAAAGTGGTTTTTTTATATCTAACAATTAATTGGTTAACCAATTTTTAGTACCTTACAAGGTATTACAAACCTAAACAACCAATGCCATGATCAAAAATCACTTATCAAAAGTATCTTACTGCTTTATAATTACTACTATATTAGTATTTAATAGCTGTAAAGACAAAATAAATAGTAAAAATCAAACTAAAACAGAGCAAACAGAAGTTTCTAAAACAGTGTACGCGAGTAATGTTATCCCGTTTTTTGACCAATGGAAACTTATTTTAGGTGATGGTTCAAATGCAGGAATAGCAACTGATTTTGAAAACAAAGATTTTTTCTACACTCAAAACGATGGAAAAGACAACTGGGTTGTATTTAAATCGCCTAATGGTGGTGATACCCACGGGACATCAAATAATACTAGAACCGAATTAGCCCAAACAAAAAAATGGTATCCAAAAACTGCTAATGATAAATTATCTGCAACATTAAAAGTAATGAATGTATCTGCAACAGGAGATGCAACTGTGGCTGCATCACACTCCGTGGTAGTTGGCCAAATACATAGTGCAGATGCTTTTGAAAACGAGCCATTAAAAATATTTTACAAAAAATACCCTGGTCAAACTAAAGGTTCTGTATTCTGGCATTACGAAATTAATACCGCAGGAGACGACAATGCAAAACGTTGGGACTACTCCTCTGCTGTTTGGGGTAATGACTTTTCTGTTGTTGGTAGTGACGCCTCTACTTTCCCTGAAGAACCAAAAGAAGGAATAGAATTAGGAGAAGAATTTAGTTACCAAGTCGTAGTAAAAGATGGTATAATGAATTTAACTTTTACAAGTCCTAATCATGAAACCAAGACCTTTACAAAAAACTTATTACTATCAGAATACACTACTAAATCAGACATACCAGAGCAAACTAAAAAATTGTTTTTTCCAATTGGACAAGATGGTGTAGAACGTCCAGAAGCCTATGCAGGCGAAGGTTGTTTCTTTAAACTTGGTTGTTACAATCAGACTAACGGAAAATCTCCTGAAGTGAATAAAAACTGGTGTTCTGGAGCAGAAACACACGGTGGTGACATCCAAAAGCAATATGCGGATGGCAACTATGCCGAAGTTTGGTTTAAAACAGGAAGTATATCTGTAAGTGATACTGCTGTTTCTAACGATGGCTATTTTGCTAAAAACGATTAAAAACACTTAGTATAATATTTTCCAAAACCACTTTACAAATGTAAAGTGGTTTTTTGTTTAACAGCTATAAACCAATTCAAAGTCATTTCCTGTAAATTAACTTCCAATCGCTCAATTTGTGTTTTTTTGCCAAATTCATCCTTAAAATCTTCGTTTTATACTAAAAAAGCCCTTTTTATTACCTAAAAAAAGGTGCATTGTGGTTCTACCTTTACACCATAATTAAAACACATATTAAAATGAAAAATAATAATGCACTCGCACAAGTTCGTGCGCTCGAAATACCATCTCGAGAAGCTATGCTAAAACGCGATACAACTGTAACTCAATTTTGGAACAATAACAGACAGTTATTAGAAGATGCATGGGCAGAATGGGAAATAGAAAACAAAGACACTTTATTAATTCCAGACGAAACATTACTAGATCCAAAATTACGTCAAGCTGTAAAGGATGCATGGGAAAACCCAGAAAAAGAAAATGTGGTTGCAGATTTATGGGAAGAAATAATTCCTGGTGTATATTCTATCCAATTTTTTGATGTAGAACGCTTAGCAGAATTCCGTAATTATTTAGAAGCTGTTGCAAATTCAAAAATACCTGCGCGTCCGCCTTATGGTATCCAGTTAAACCGTTATGGTTTTATGTTAGATCCACGTTCGGAAGGTCATCTTGCTGCACCAAATTTTCAAGCTTTTTACAACGACATGATGGATCGTTACATGCGTCCTATCTCGCGTTTATTGTTTGATACTTATGGATATGATAACCAAACCTTTGGATTCTCTATTCAGTACAATCCAGATAAAGACAAAGATTTACAAGCACACACAGATGCCTCTGCTGCAACCTTAAATATCAACATTAACTTACCTGATGAAAAATTTACAGGATCGGAAGTAGATTTCTTTGATAAAACGACAAAACAAACTGTACAAGCGGTTTTTGAGCCTGGTAAAGCCATAATTCATCGTGGTAATGTTCCGCATGCAACACATGCTATAAAAACAGGACAACGTAATAATTTAGTCGTATGGTTGTATGGCGATCGTATGCAAATCCCAAGAGGTAGCACAAGTAGCTACGGTAATAGTAACGATGCAGCCGCAACTGTTAATGCACCAGAGCAAATAACTGCACGCCAACGTTGGAGTTTGCCAGATGGCCCTAAAGATACTATTGCTCCTTTTTAAAACAGCACTTAGTTTTACCCAATTTGCTGCACAGCAGACTAATTATAACATTATATTTCAAAAAAACCACTTCGTTTATATCAAGTGGTTTTTTTGTTTATATACTACAACTACCCAAAAGCAATCTGCAATCCCATTAACACAAACACAAATCCGCTTATTTTATTAAGCCAAATCCCTGAGTTTGGATTGCCTTTAATTTTAGTTGAAAACGTACTAGCAAACAAGGTTAAAATCACATACCAAATCACACCAATTATTGCAAACGTAACACCCAATAAAACAAAAGGAACAGGATCTTCTAATTTTGAAGGTGTAATAAACTGCGGAAAAAATGCCAAAAAGAATAATGCAACTTTAGGATTTAAAGAATTAGTAAAAAACCCAGACCAAAAGTCGTTTTTAGAACTTTTATTAGCTTCACTTGTCGTATTCTCTGTAAATAAAGCAGAAGTATCCATATATTTTTTCACACCAATATAAACCAAATAAGCTGCACCAATATACTTAATAACCATAAAGGCTATTGCAGATTTTGCAATTAAAACCGTTAAACCAATTGCAGACAAAAACGTGTGCGTTAAAATACCTGTATTAATACCCATTGCTGACACTATTCCAGATTTACGACCTTGACCAATAGATTTATTTAACACAAATACAGTATCAATTCCTGGTGTCATTATAAAAAATAAAGCAGTAACCATAAAGGTTATAAAATTCTCGATGCCTAACATACTATTTCAGTTTACGGATTATAAAAAAATGTTATACAAAGAAACCATGATGATAAGTAACAAAAAATACATATTTTTGATTCAGTAATGCAAAAAACGCATTTATCATGACCACACAGCAAATAAAATATTTTTTAGTTTTAGCCGAAGAGCTTCATTTTTGGAACACTGCCGAAAAAGTCTTCATCTCACAATCCTCATTAACTAGACAAATACAAGCGTTGGAAGACGAGCTTGGTTTTTCACTATTCGAAAGAAATAAAAGAAATGTAAAACTAACTGATGCTGGAAAGTTTTTACAAGAACATTGGAGCAAAACCATAAACGAATTGGACCATATTTACCAACAAGCTAAAAAAATCAATCAAGGTGATGCTGGTGTGGTGTCTATCTCGTATCCTGGTTCTATCACCTTTAGTTTGTTGCCTAATTTTCTAGATCTTATTAAAACCAATTTACCAGATCTTAAATTAGAATTAGCCGAACTTACCGATGAAAACCACGAAAAACTACTCCTAAATTACAAAACAGATATTGCGTTTAGTCGGGATTCTATTTCGCATATTAATATACAATCGCTTAAATTATTTACAGAGCCTATTTGCATTGCTGTTCCCAATGACCATTGGTTAAATACAGATACCATTAACAATATAGACAAACTGCAACACGAAAACTTTATACTTTCAGGCTTACACCAAACCACCTATTTTTCGTCTTTATTACGTAATTTGTTTAATCAGTATGGTTTTGAACCAAAAATTAGCATCGAATCTGATTTTGGTGGTATGATTTTAAATCTGGTGTCCAAAGGACTTGGTATTTCTATTTTACCACATTCTTTTAAATATTCAAAATTTAATAATGTGCGTTTTATAGACATCGATCAAACCATTGATTTGTATATCCATTGGCGAAAAAACGAAGTCAACAAAACCATAACTAAGGTTATAGATTGTGCTAAACAGTTGGACACAAGCGTCTATTAAACAAAAAATAATTCTTTAGAATTAAACCTTTTTTCATATTTTAAGTCCAAATAGCGCAACCTAACTATTTTTAATTTATGAAAACTAACCATTTATTATCTTGTGGATTACTCGCTTTATTGTTTTTTGCTTCATCTTGTTCCGATTCAGATTCAGAAGACTATATTCCTATTCCAGACAATAATAGTATAACACAATTAAACTTACCTGACGCCTATTTTAACTACGCAAACATTGCATTACCTAGTTATTATACCGCAAGCGAATTCCCGCCACAATTTCAGTTTCAAGCAGTAACAGCTTACGACAATACACCTGCAGACAACCCAATTACAGATGCAGGTGCAACCTTAGGTCGTGTTCTTTTTTACGATAAAAAATTAAGTGGTAATGGCACAGTTGCTTGTGCTTCTTGCCATCAAGCGGAACATGGTTTTTCGGATGCCAATACACTAAGTCAAGGATTTGAAGGTGGATTAACCAGAAGACATTCCATGAGTATTGTAAATGCTAGATTTTATGCTGGCGGAAAATTCTTTTGGGACGAGCGCGCCAACACTTTAGAAGATCAAGTCTTAATGCCTTTTCAAGACGACGTAGAAATGGGTTTAACGCTTCAAGAATTAGTTAATATAACTAGTAGCCAAGATTACTATCCGCAACTATTTCAGGATGCATTTGGCGATCAAAATATTACAAGCGATAAAATTTCTAAAGCCTTAGCACAATTTATACGTAGCCTAGTTAGCGTCACTTCAAAATATGATGTTGCCAGAAGCGAAGTCTCCTCTCCTATGGCTAACTTTCCGAGTTTTACAGACCAAGAAAATCAAGGTAAAACCCTATTTTATGCACCACGTACGTTAACCAATGGTGTTAGCGGAAACTGTGTTGGTTGTCACCAAACCGAAGCCTTTATTGGACCTTTTCCAAACACTAATTTCCCACTTACAACTTTTGCAACATCCAATGGTTTAGATGCTACTTCTACAACAGATTTAGGTGTTAGTGAAGCCACAGGAAACACCAACGATACTGGTAAATTTAAATTTCCATCGTTAAAAAATATTGGTGTGCGTCCGCCTTATATGCACGACGGAAGATTTGCCACTTTAATGGAAGTTGTGGAGCATTACAGTTCTGGCATTCAAAACCATCAAAATTTAATTACGCCTTTAGTAAATGATGCTGGCGAAGTTGGACAATTTAATTTTAATCAAGAAGAAAAAAATGCATTAGTCGCTTTTCTAAATACATTAACAGACAACGACATGCTTACTGATGAAAAATATAGCAATCCATTTATAGATTAACATGAAACACCTTTTTATAATCACTATCCTATGTACACTATTTAGCTGTAGTAGCGATAATAGCACTTCCGTAGAAACGCAAAACCCAACAGAAAACCCAACACAAAACACACCAAATATTCTGTTTATTATTGCTGACGACTTAGGTAAAGATGCTATAAATGGTTACACGGAAGGCAACATAAAACCCAACACACCACATATAGACGCTATCCGTAATGCAGGATTAACATTTAATAACTTTTGGTCGTATCCAACCTGCTCGCCAACCAGAGCCTCAATTTTAACAGGTAAATATGGTTACCGTACCGATGTAAAATGGGCTGGAGACGTTATTCAAAATTCCGAAACCAGTTTGCAACAATACATTACCAACCAAACCAATACTAGTTATGCAACTGCAATTGTTGGTAAATGGCATTTGGCAGGCAACAGCAGCACTTTTAATCCCGAAATATTTGGTATCGATTATTACGCTGGATTACTTAGAGGCGAACCACAAAGTTATTACAACTGGTTGTTAACACAAGACGGAAGCAGTACTTTACAAACCGATTATAGCACAACTGCCTTCACAGATTTATCCATAAACTGGATACAACAACAAAACAAACCTTGGTTTATGTGGTTGGCTTATAATGCGCCACACACACCGTTTCATGTACCTCCAAGCAACATGCACTCGCAAGGCAATCTACCAGAATATGCTAACGGAATGGACGAAACACCCTATTACATGGCAGCTATTGAGGCTATGGATTTCCAAATTGGTCGTTTATTAGATACCCTATCGGAAACAGAAAAAGCTAATACTACCATCATTTTTATTGGTGATAATGGCACGCCAAATGAAGTCGCACAAGCACCTTATTTAAGCACAACTACCAAAGGAACCTTATATCAAGGCGGAATAAATGTACCGCTTTTTGTTTCTGGATATGGTGTAACCAGAACAGGAACAGATCAAAATTTAATTACTAGCACAGACCTATTTGCAACCATTGCCCAATTAGCAGGTGTTAACACAAGTCAAATTAACGATAGTAAAAGTTTTAAATCCTTACTTATTGAAAACACTACGATAAGAGATTTTCAATACGCTGAAAAAGACGATGGAAACGTTAACAATTGGACAATTAACAATGGAAACTTTAAACTGATTACTTATGCTAATGGATCACAAGAATTTTACAATCTTAATAACGATCCTTACGAAAGTAATAACTTATTAAACAACACTTTAACTGAGGAGCAAGCCAATGCTAAAGCCACTTTAGAAACCGAACTTAGCGTTATTAGAAACTAAACCTTTAAATTAAAGTTAAAATTTTGGAATAATCATTCCAAAACGAATACCTTTGCCTTGTGAATAAAAAAGAAGCCATACTATCCGCTGCCATTAAGTTACTAACTGAAAAAGGCGTACACAATACACCAATGTCTGCTATTGCTAAAGCTGCAGGAACAGGAATGGGAACTATTTACAACTATTTTCCAAACAAAGATGTATTAATAAATACCATTTACGTTAGTATAAAACACCAAGAAAAAGAGTTATTTTCAGATTTCGATGCTAACAAATCCATTAAAACACAATTTGAAACGTATTACGCTGCTATGATCGATTTTTTTATAGCGAATCCTACCTATTTTAA
The DNA here is from genome assembly GCF_002323495.1 of Olleya sp. UBA1516. Taxonomy (NCBI): domain Bacteria; kingdom Pseudomonadati; phylum Bacteroidota; class Flavobacteriia; order Flavobacteriales; family Flavobacteriaceae; genus Olleya; species Olleya sp. UBA1516. The sequence continues at coordinate 75,133 of NZ_DCQO01000009.1, read as the reverse complement.
ATTTATGGAACAGTTGCAAGCCTCTCCTATTATTACAGAATACAGTAGAAACGAAGGCGGAAAATCTATTATTCCAGTGTATCAATTACTGGAAAAAGGACAAGAAGAAGGACAAATCAAAGCCATAAATATGGACGAACTACTCATGTTTATTGGTGGTTCTGTTTTAGCCTATTTACGTTGGTATTTTAACAAGACGGAAAACAACAACACATCAATCTACAACCAAATGCACATGCTTTGGGATGCTATAAAAGCATAAAAAAATTTAATATTAATTTGGAATGAACATTCACTCCAACAAAACAACCATTATGAAAAGAAATGTATTAATCACAGGAACATCAACAGGAGTCGGTTTTGAAAGCGCTATCCTTTTTGCAAAAAACAATTTTAAGGTCTATGCAACCATGCGAAACCTAGACAAAGCCAAAAAATTAAAAGAGCAGATTGAAAACGATAATTTAGACATCCACCTATTGCCTTTAGATGTTACCAAAACGGAAACTATTAAAGCTGCTGTAGATACAATTATTAAAAACGATGGTAAAATTGACGTGCTTTATAATAACGCTGGTGCTGGTTTTGCAAAAACAACAGAACAAGCTTCCGAAGCCGAAATTAAATGGGTAACAGACGTTAACTATCTTGGTGTGGTATATTGCACGCAAGCGGTTTTACCACACATGCGCAAACAAAAATCGGGACAAATAATTAGTATTACTTCTGTTGGTGGTTTGGTTGGTCAACCATTCAATGAGCTGTATTGTGGAGCAAAATTTGCAGTAGAAGGTTTTATGGAAGGCTTAGCCACTTATGTTAGCGATCCGTTTAATATAAACATTACGTGCTTAGAACCAGGAGGAATTTCAACCGAATTTATGACGTCTGCAATAGACAAAACAACAACCGAAGGTCAATTTGCAACTGGCGAGTACGCTCCTATTTTTGAACAATACATGGCTGGAAACCAACAAAGAGCTAAAGAAAGTACAACACAAGTGTACCAAACTGGTTTAGAAGTCGCACAAGTGGCTTTAGATGTAGCACAAAACGAGAATCCGCCTTTACGCATTAGAACTTCACAATGGGCTGAAGATTTTACAAATCTTAAAACAAAAGTCGATCCAGATGGTACTAAATTAATTAGTCAGGTAAGAGCTAGTTTTTTATAATATTTTAGAAGCATGAATAGGAAAACCACTTAGCAAAAGCTTGGTGGTTTTTTGTTTGGAATAACCGTTGATTTTCATTCGGTTTTTGGTAACTTCGATTTAGAATATAACTTTTAATAAAATATACTCCACATATTACTCTATATTTATGAGATATAATTAATAAGAGTTATTATAAAACGAGTTGGCAAACATATGAGAAATGCAAAGTTCAGCATATTAATTTTTGTTTTTACAATCCTTATTTTTGGTTGTGAACGAAAAGTTGAACCGAAAAAATCTGAATTTAAAGTTGCTCAAGATTATTCTGAATTCACAACGAAAATGGAAAATAATGATACTCTGAATATCGGAGTGGTTTTATCAATGTGTATGTGGAGTGAATATGACCAATTACAAATCACAAAAGCGAATGACAGCGTATTTCTTCAATTAAAAGAAAAACGAGTTATGGACGATGAACCTGTTCATTTTAAGAAAGTCTTTTATGAAATGAAAAACGACACTCTGAATTTGGAAAAAATGATGACTGATTTTGATATTAATTATCAAGAAAAAATAAGCAGTACATTTTTTGTAATCATTAACCCGAAAGAAAAAGACACAATTTTATTAAAAACAAATGGACTTGGAAATCGTGGATTTAATATTGAACGTTATCAAAGAATAATGTTTGAAATGTATCCTAAAGAAATGGAAAAGTATCGAATTGAATATATAGTTCTACCACCAGAACCGATTGAAATTGAAGATACTGAAATGGAAAAATAAATACGATTTGCCAACAAAGCATATAATTTATTGATAGGTTCTAGCCTGCTTACGAAAATACTCGCGTATTTTCTATTCGGTTTTTATTTGCTAAATTTAGGTGCTTAAACATGCAACAAACCATATACAAAAACTTAACCAAACATTAATATCAAACTCTAAACTTAATCTCATTGGGAATTGAAAGAAATAAATTAATTGGTTTTTTCGGAATTGGAATATTTACTTATAAGACAATTTCAGGTTTAAGTTATAGTTTTTCTGACCTTGCGAAAGATTTATTGATTTTATTAGATTCTAAACCTTCTTGGACTTTTTGGATTTCGGAATTGTTTGGACTTATTCTTTTTGTAATTTTAATTAATGTTATAATTAATCGGATTTTTGAAAATTTTAAAACCATTAGTGAAAACGTTCTGAAATATTTTATTTGGAGTTTTTGTGCTTATTTTATTATTCAAGTTATTCAAATTTCTTATCCTTCAATAAAATCCTTTTTCGTTTTTGAAGTAGAAAATCTCGGAATTAAAGATTACTATGGCTATTTAAGAAATAACTATATGTTATATTTTACACAATCAATTTTCTATTATTTAGGAGAGATAATTGCAATTATTTTGATTTATAATAAAACAAAGAACGAATGAAAACGATTTGCTAAAACCGTGTATAATTAATTGCTCTTTTTAGCCTGCTTACGAACATTCCTGCTGAGTATACCATCAGCTATTTATTCGTTACATAAGTGCTTAAACTACGCAACAATCCACACAGAGTCAAGTTTACAGCCAATACAAAATCAACTTCCTTAATGAAATTTGAATTAGACCGTCAAACAAAAAATGATTTAGAAATTTTTAATTCTGAGGATAATTCCATCCTTAGCTATTATGATATGACAAAAACTAAAGGTGGTAAAAACTGTCTTTTTGAAATGATAAATACCCCATTGTCAGACATTGCTAAAATTAAAAATAGACGTGATACTATTCAATTCTTTTACGATTCCGATTTTAAACTCTCTATAAATTATAATCAGTTAGAATATATAGACTATTATTTAAAATTAGGCACAACACCTTTAATCGCCAACATATTCAGTGCGTTAATAAATCACTTAACTTATAAAGTAAGACCAAATAACGATTACTATTTAATTACAAAAGGTATTGAGCAGCTTTTATTACTTTGTAAAACATTAGACAACACACTACAAATAGATCTTGAAAACTGTCCAGAATTATTAAAAAAAGAGATTAAAACCATAAATAATTTAATAAAATTACCTTTTTTTAAAAAATACATTGACTCCAATGTTGCCTTATCTTTTAGTGATATTAATAAGCTAGATGCTTTTTTAAGAGATAGCAATTTTAAAGCGTTAGAAAACGCAATAGCAGCTGTGTATACAATAGATGCCTTTATTTCGGTAGCTGATGCTGCCAGAAAAAAAAATCTTACGTTTCCGGTTTATGTTGATACCAAAACACCGGAATTGCAGGTTACTGGACTTTTTCATCCATTATTAAAAAAAGCAAAATCTTACGATTTTGAAATTAATGAAAAATCAAATATGGTGTTTTTAACAGGCCCAAATATGGCAGGAAAATCAACCTTTCTTAAATCCATTGGGCTGTCCGTTTTTATATCTCATTTAGGGTTTCCTGTACCTGCTACTTCCATGACAACTTCTGTTTATAATGGCGTTGTGTCTACAATAAATTTGTCCGATAATTTAAATAAGGGATTAAGTCATTTTTACACAGAAGTCAAACGTGTTAAAGAAACAGCGCTTAAATTAAAAGAAAACAAAAATTTACTTGTTATTTTTGACGAGCTGTTTAGAGGAACAAATGTAAAAGATGCAGCAGATGCCTCTTTGTTAATTATTAACTCGTTTTCTAAAATTAAAAATAGCACCTTTTTTGTATCAACACATATTATAGAAGTAGCATCGGAATTATGTGATGCGGATAGTATTCAGTTTAAATGTTTTAACTCACAATTAGTTAATAACATCCCAGTTTATGATTATAAGTTAAAAGATGGTATTTCTCATGAGCGTTTAGGATTGCTTATTGTAAAAAACGAAAAGATTGTTGAGATTTTAGAATCCATAAAATAAAAAGCAAATACAGTAATGTGATATGGTTTATAAAACTACTATCTAAACAAAAATTAAATTATAAAGTCAAAACAATAAAATGCCCAACAAAAAAAACCTAAAAGAAGTTGCAAAACTGTTTTTCAAATTAGGAAGCATTGCTTTTGGTGGTCCTGCTGCACATATTGCGATGATGGAAGACGAAGTAGTTAAAAAAAGAAAATGGATGACACCACAACATTTTCTGGATTTGGTTGGTGCTACTAACTTAATTCCTGGCCCAAACTCCACCGAAATGACCATGCATTGCGGACATGAAAAAGCAGGTTGGAAAGGACTAATTGTAGCAGGTTTTTGTTTTGTATTTCCTGCGGTAACCATTACCATGCTTTTTGCTTGGTTGTATCAACAATACGGACAACTCCCAAAAGTAGAACCTTTTATTTATGGTATTAAACCAGCTGTAATTGCCATTATTTTAGGTGCAGTTTATAGACTTGGTAAAAAAGCACTTAAAAACGTTCAATTAGGCATTTTAGGCGCATTAACTTTAATTGCATGTTTACTTGGTGCTAACGAAATTGTAGCGTTGTTTGCCTGCGGATTTTTAGGTTTACTGTTATACTTTTTTGAAAACAATAAAAATAATCTAAACAGCTTTGCACCTCTTGTGGTGCTTCAAGTAGCATTAACACCAAGCACATTAAAAATACTTTGGACCTTTTTTAAAGTTGGTGCTTTATTATACGGAAGTGGTTATGTATTATTTGGTTTTCTGGATGCCGAATTAGTGTCTACTGGCTTACTAACCAGACAAGAATTGATAGATGCAGTTGCTGTTGGACAATTTACACCAGGACCTGTATTATCTACAGCGACCTTTATTGGTTGGCAATTAGGAGGTTTTTGGGGAGCAATAGCTGCAACTGTTGGTATTTTTCTGCCTTCCTTTGTATTTGTTGCTATATTAAATCCGTTTGTACCTAAAATGAGACAATCTAAAGTTATCTCGGCTTTTTTAGATGCGGTAAATATTGCGGCTGTTGCTGTAATTATAGCTGTTTGTGTAGCTATGGGACAAGACACACTAACGGATTGGCGCACTATAGTCATTGCTGTGGTTAGCATCCTTTGTGTTTTTATATTTAAAAAAGTAAATAGTGCTTTTATTGTTATTGGTGGTGCTTTATTGGGTTTTGTGTTAACCTTGTTTTAGTCCGTTTTAATACCACAAAAACATCCAAATCATATTTTTATCTTAAAAAAAATAGTGTATTCAAATTATTGTGTAATTTTGTTGACTAATCAACAATTATACAAATGTCTAAAAAATATATTTTTACAGATTCGGTTGGGTATTTAACCACTACCATATCACGAATATTAAAACAAAAACTGCAAGGTCGTTTTAATACTTTAGATTTAAATACCACTCCAGAACAATGGCGATTATTGGTTTTAATTTCTAACGAAGGTGAAATGAACCAAAGCCAAATTGCCAAATTGCAACATAAAGATAGAGCTGCTACAAAACGTATGTTGGATAATTTAGAAAACAAACAATTGGTGATTAGAAAATCTGGTGTAGATGCAAGATCTAATACTATTGCATTAACTAAAGATGGCGAACAAGTAGTACAAGTATTTAAAGAAGCTTCTAAAAAAACCGTTACGGAAGCATTAAGTTGTTTTACAGAAACGGAAGCCAAAACGCTAAACCATTTATTAAATAAATTATTAAATCACATAGAATAAAAAATTTATAATAACTGTTGACTAATCAACACTTTGTAATACGTAAAAATGACACAAAATAAACCCTTAGAAATTACCTTATTATTAGCCAGCATGCTTACCATGTTAGCCAATGCTATTATTGCACCTTCTTTACCTGCAATAAGTAACGCTTTTAATACCATTGAAGATATTGAAGCGTTAACTAAATTAATGTTAACCTTACCTGCGTTAACCATTGCTATTATCTCTCCTATTGCTGGTCGTATTATTGATACACATGGTAGAATTAAAGTGCTAATCATATCCTTAATTATATATGCTTTAGCAGGTACGTCTGGATATTGGCTTAACGACATCTATTTTATTCTTATTGGTCGTGTGATTTTAGGTATTGGTGTGGCAGGAATAATGACCACCTCTACTACTCTAGTTGGAGATTATTTTGAAGGCAAAAAGCGAGAACATTTTATGGGCTTACAAGGTGCTTTTAATGCACTTGGTGGTTTATTATTTATACCTACAGCAGGTTATTTAGCCGATTTAAATTGGCATTACACCTTTTTAGTATATGCTTTTGCATTTATAGTAATAGTATTAGTTCCTATATTTTTACACGAACCAATACATCATAAAAAACATCTCGAAAATGACGCTAATTTAACTGTAAATAAAAGCATTTGGTTGGTATATTTAAGTGCCTTTATAACAATGCTATTTTTTTATATGATACCTGTGCAACTGCCTTTTTTACTTAAAACTTTTTCTGGCGTTAGTGCAAATTTAGTAGGTATTGCTATTGGAACCATGATGATATCTTTAGCTATATCTGCCATATTATCTAAAAAACTAAGACAACAATTAACCTTTTTAAGCATGTACATCATTGGGTTTTTACTTATGGCAATTGGCTTTTTAATTATTGGTTTAAGTACCAGTTATCTTATTGCTGTAATTGGCGTTATTGTTGTTGGTTCTGGTATTGGATCTCTTATCCCGAATACTAACCTGTGGATCATGTCTTTAGTACCTATAAAACAACGTGGAAAATATGTTGGTAAATTAACACGATTCAATTTTTTAGGCATGTTTATGTCGCCAATTGCTATCCAACCTATACAAAATGTAATAGGACTTCAAAATAGCTTTATAGCAGTAAGTATTATTTTAATGTTGCTTTCTGCCATCTATTTTTTAATTATAAAACTAAAAAAACATTGAAAAAATCAAACAAAAATTCAGCAAAATTACGTGTCATTCTAGACCTGTTATTTTTTATCCTTATGGTTTTAGTATTGATACCACAAAGTACTGGTATCCCAATACACGAATGGTTAAGTTTTGTTATTCTGTTACCTTTCTTTTTACACTTATTAGTTAACTGGAATTGGATAACAAATCAGTCTAAAAAACTAATTAAAAATAAAATTCAGAAAACTAAATTTGATTACGTTTTTAATTGGCTTTTGTATATTTTAATGCTAGTAGTAACAGTTTCCGGAATTGTAATTTCAGAAGCTGCATTACCTGTTTTTGGTATTCATTTTAAAGCCAATGCCTTTTGGACAGCAACACATAATTTATCGGCTACTTTATTTATTGCCTTTTTAGGTATTCATTTGGCACTACACTGGACTTGGATTGTGCAATCTATAAAGAAATTAAAGTTTCTATCGGATTTACAGTACTTAAAACAAATCACAACTGTTGTTAAAAAGCAGCGTAAGGCATTATTGCTTTTACTAGCTTTAAGTATAATCTTGTCTTTAGGAATTTGGTTAATTGAATACTCCAATTGGGCACAGCAAATCACATTAAATGCTGCTCAAAACACCAATGAAAACGCTAAAAAACCAACACAATCCTGGTTAATTTATGTATTACCATTGGTAAAAGTTACTGTATTCTTAACTATTCCTGCGCTACTAACAGGACTGGTAATTAAAATTAAAAAGAAATTAAAAAAATAAAATTATGGCATTATTAGAAACCATCATGAAAAAAATAATGGATAAAGGCCAGATTACATCCAAAACAAGGCTAACAGATAGCGTTTATAAAATAGATATTACAAGCGATGCGATAAAAACTATGGATTTTATGGCTGGTTATTTTATACGATTAGGTATTGGTATTGGTACAAACACCAATTCTAAAAAAGATATGGTAAGAAGTTATTCCATTTGGGATATTAATAAAGACACCAATACAATTAGTCTAGCTATAGCTACGGATAGCAATGGTATTGGAGCCCAATGGGTAAAAAATTGTAATGTTGGAGATACGGTTTATTACAAAACAAAAAAAGGAACCTTTACGCTAAATACTTCTGCTGATAGTTATTTAATGATTGGAGATTTATCTGCTTTATCGCATTTATATATTATAAATAGAAGTTTAGAAAATAAACCTGTGGAAAGCATTATCTATAATAATACACTAAGCGATTTATTTGAAGATGTTGATGGTACTAAACCTTTTAATTTTTATAAATTAGAAGAAAATGCTATCGATAGTATTTTAGAAAAAGTAAAGGAACAACTGCCCAATCTTAAAGAAAAAAAAATGGTATATATTGCAGGAGATAGCAGAGTTTGCGTTGCTTTAAATCATTATTTCAGAAAAGAATTACATTGGGACAGCAAACAAATAAAAACTAAACCGTTTTGGAATCCTGAAAAAACAGGATTGGAATAACAGACCTAAAAAATAGCTTACTACCTTTGTAATCTCAAATTAACTAGAAAATGGCAATAGAAAACATTCCAGAAATTTACTTTGACAATCCTATCAAAAGCAAAGACATTTTTGTATACGATTTTAAAATGACTAGCGATGTGGTTAAAAGTAAAGTGAATTTAAGCATGAATATGTTTAGCTTTTTACAAGTTGGAAAAAAGCAAGTGCATTTTGCAAACACCTCTAAAGCTGTTAATAGCGAGCAATCTTTATTACTAAAAAAAGGAAACTGGCTTTGGACAGAATTGCTAGATACCGAAGCTATTTACTATTGTAAACTCTTCTTTTTTTCAGAAAAAAAACTAACCGATTTTTTAAGTAAATACACCAAAAACGTTAAGCCTTACCAAGAAAAAGTGCCATATTTTGTTATTGAAAATGATGATTATATTGCGTCTTTTATAAGTTCGTTATCTTCCATCACTTTTGAAGATTCGCCATATTGCGATGCCATGTTAGCACTTAAATTTGACGAAATACTATTGTACTTACTAGACAAATATGGTAGCGAGTTTGAACATTACTTACATGCGTTGATTTCTAAAGAAGTGTCGCCTTTTAAAAGCATTGTCGAAGATCATGTGCACTCTAACTTAAAATTAGAAGAAATTGCCTTTTTATGTAACATGAGTTTGTCTACTTTTAAAAGACACTTTACTGCAGAATACAAAGAAGCTCCAGGAAAATGGTTAAAAGATAAGCGTTTACAAAAAGCAAAAGAGTTACTACAAGGTGGCGATTTAAAAGCGTCTGATATCTATTTAGACGTCGGTTATAACAACCTTTCTAACTTTAGTGTGGCGTTTAAAAACAAATTCGGAATTAGTCCAACCGAAATTTAAATATTTCTATTTTATTTTAAATGACTAATAATCAATGTATTAATAATTAATTAAGATTTAATTAACACTGATCTTTACTATTCGGACTGTTTTCATAAGTTATTGAACCGTATCAATAAATACAAAGCCTCTCCTCCATTCTATCTTTGTACCATAATTAAAATGCTTGTCGCAAAGCATATATTCACATTAAAAAAAACTTATAATTATGGCAAATGTAACAAAACCCGAATTTAAAGAAAAGTACGGAAACTTTATTGGAGGTAAATTTGTTGACCCAATTAAAGGGCAATATTTTGAAAACAGATCTCCTGTAGATGGTAAAGTTTTTACACAAGCAGCAAGATCTACACAAGAAGATATCGATCTTGCTTTAGATGCAGCACACGAGGCATTTCCTGCTTGGAGTAACTCATCTGCAACAGAACGTAGTAATGCGTTATTAAAAATTGCTCAGGTTATGGAAGATAACTTAGAGTATTTAGCATCTTTAGAAACGATTGATAACGGTAAACCAATCCGTGAGTCTCTTGCAGCAGATATCCCTTATTGTATTGATCATTTCCGTTATTTTGCAGGTGTAATTCGTGCAGATGAAGGAAGTATTTCAGAACACGATAAAGATACAGTAAGTATCGTATTACACGAGGCTGTTGGTGTAGTTGGAGAGATTATCCCATGGAACTTCCCAATGTTAATGCTAGCTTGGAAAATTGCTCCAGCTTTAGCAGCAGGTTGTACAGCAGTTGTAAAACCAGCAGAACAAACACCTACAAGTGTTATGATGTTAATGGAACTTATTGGTGATATTTTACCAGCAGGTGTATTAAACATTGTAACTGGTTTTGGTAAAGAAGCTGGTGCAGCATTAGCAACATCAAACAGAATTGCTAAATTATCATTCACAGGTTCTACAGAAACAGGTCGTACTGTATTACATAATGCAGCCGAAAATATTATTCCTGTAACTATGGAATTAGGTGGTAAATCACCAAACATTTTCTTCCCATCTGTAGCAGCTCAAGACGATGAGTTTTTTAGTAAAGCTATTGAAGGCGCTTTAATGTTTGCTTTAAACCAAGGTGAAATTTGTACCTCTCCTTCTCGTATTTTAGTACACGAAGATATTGCAGATCGTTTTGTTGAAAAAATGCAAGAACGTTTAAAATTAGTTAAACCAGGAAACCCATTAGATCCAGAAACAATGATTGGTTCTCAGGTATCTAAAGCGCAATACGAAAAAATATTAAACTATATTAAAATTGGTATTGAAGAAGGTGCTGCTGTTTTAGCTGGTGGTGAAGCTGGTAACTATGAAGGTGAATTAGCCGAAGGTTATTACGTACAACCAACCGTTTTAAAAGGAGATAACAAAATGAGAGTCTTCCAAGAAGAAATTTTTGGACCTGTTGTAGCATTAACAACGTTTAAAACTACGGAAGAAGCGATTGCTATTGCAAACGACACACCTTACGGATTAGGTGCTGGTGTTTGGTCTAGAGATGCTCACGAATTATACCAAGTACCACGTGCTATTCAAGCAGGTAGAGTTTGGGTAAACCAATACAATACCTATCCTGCACACGCACCTTTTGGTGGTGTTAAAGAATCTGGATTTGGTCGTGAAAACCATAAAATGGCATTAGATCATTACCGTGTTGTAAAAAACATGCTAATCTCTTACGATAAGAAACCAATGGGCTTCTTTTAATTGAGAAAAACCTATAGATTTTTATTAAAAGCCTCAGTTATAACTGAGGCTTTTTTTTGTTTACTATTCATCGGAACCTATCGTTAATACGTACATATTATATTGATACGTATTAAATAAACATTTAACAAAACAACCACTAACGCAACTAAATTGCTTTAGTGATTGTTTATTTACATTTGTAAAAATAAATAGATATGAAAAGAAAAGAATTTATTACATTAAGTGCATCTGCATTAACAGCTACAGTACTACCTTTTCAATTATCCGCAATCACAACATATAATCCTATGAAAGACAAACAAATATTTGACGTAATAATAATTGGAGGTAGTTACTCGGGTTTATCTGCAGCAATGACGTTAGGACGTTCACTTAGAAATGTACTCATTATAGATGCTGAAAAACCTTGTAATCGAGACACACCACACTCGCAAAACTTTATTACACAAGATGGCGAAAAACCACATGTTATTGCAGAAAAAGCAAGAGCGCAAGTTTTAAAATATGATACTGTTACACTTGTCAATGATTTTGCTACAGAAGCTAAAAAAACAAATATCGGATTTAGTATAAACACACAATCTGGAATTACCTATGAGGCAAAAAAACTGATAATAGCTACAGGTATTAAAGATATTTTACCAGATATTAAAGGCTTTAAAGAGACTTGGGCAAAGTCTGTTATACATTGTCCTTATTGTCATGGTTATGAATTCAGAAACAAAAAAACTGCTATTATGTCTAATGGTGACAAAGCCTATCATATGATTCCGTTAATTTATAATTTAAGCAAACAACTAAGTGTAATCACACAAGGAAAACCAGATTTTACAGAAGAACAGTTAGCTCATTTAAAAAAGCATAACATTCCTATTATTGAAAAAGACATCATGGAAATAGTTCATGAGAATGGAGCTGTTAAGCATGTCATTTACAAAGATGGAAGTTTTGAAGATTTTGATGCCATTTATGTGCAATTGCCATTTGAACAACACATTACTATTCCTGAAGATTTAGGTTGCGCTATTACAGAAGCAGGTTACATACAAGTAGACGACATGCAAAAAACCACTGTGCCTGGTATTTATGCTTGTGGAGATAATTCGAATAAATTTAGATCGGTAGCCAATGCAGTGCGTTCTGGTAATATTGCTGGATCTGCTTTAAACATGGAATTAGCGCATGAAGCATTTTAAATAATGATATTTTTAAACTAAAAAACCTCAGAATATTCTGAGGTTATTTGTTTTAAAACTTTGCTATTAATTTCTATACTATAGATTTCAAAAAAGTATTATAATGTTCCAACTCCAATGGGACATCTGCATTTTTTTCCATGTCATGAAAATGATGGGTTGCTAAACAAGTCATTCCTGTAAAGGCATTCATTTTATGAAAACCAAACATAGCACCTTCGTCGACACTTTTCTGATCAAAAAATTCGTTTTCTAATGTAAAAGCAGCTTTTGGAGCGTTCCAACTTGTGGTTAAAATATACTGTTTCCCATGCATTAATCCACCTGTCCCATAATTAATCTCTGGATTAGACCGACTTCTTCCATCACTACTGTAAATCCCGTTTTGATGACCTTCTGTAAATACTTCATCTATATATTTTTTAAAACCAAACGGAATTTGAAACCACCAAATTGGTGTGTGATAAATAATAATATCTGCCCATTTAAATTTTTCTACTTCTGCTGCTGCATCATAGTCATCTCCAACTTGTGTTTGCTTCACTTCAAAACCATCCAAAGCTTGAAAATGAGATATCGTATTTTGATATAAGGTTTGGTTAAATTTTCCTCCGGAATGTGCGAAAGGATGACCACCATTAATAATAAATATATGTTTCATGTGTATTTGTTTTCAGCAAAATTAAAACACTATTTGTCATTATAAAAATAATATAAATCATACATTTGTATTAATATTTTAATACTATGGTGAATTTAGAATGGTACAGAACCTTTAAGGAAATCTATGAAAATGGGACACTTACTAAAGCCTCTGTCGCTTTGTACGCATCGCAACCAGGTGTTAGTGTACATTTGAATGCGTTAGAAGCCTATGTTGGTAAAAAACTTTTTGAACGTACCTCAAGAAAAATGATTCCTACAGAAGAAGGTAAATTTTTATATGAATATATTATTGAATCTATTAAAACCCTAGAAACTGCAGAACAGCATTTTAAAAGAACAACGCAAGACAAAAATCCATCCTTAAATATTGGAATGTGCTCAGAAATGTTTCAGCTTATTGTGGAACCTGAAATTGCTAAATTAGAATTTGATTTGGTCGCTAGGTTTGGCGATCACACTAATTTAATTAAAGATTTAAATAATGGTATTTTAGATTTGGTTATCACTCCTAAGGTGCAGAATGAAAAAAAATCGTTGGTAGAATATACAGCCTTTTCCAAAGAACGCATTGTGCTTATTGCTGGAAATAAAACAGACACTACTACCATTGAATTACTTATAAACACTAAAGACTTCAAGGCATTAGAAGCAGAGTTACTAAAACACATGTGGTATAGCTCGTCTAATGAAATGGAACACTTTAGACGCTTTTGGTTTGAGAATTTCAATAAAAAACCTGCCTTTAAACCCAATTACATTTTACCCAACATTACTTCTATTATTAGATGTCTAGCTAATGAAAGTGGATTAGCTTTAGTACCTGATTTTTTATGTAACGAAGCTGTAAAAACAAAATCTATTAAACGTATTTGGGATGGTAAAGTAAACACCGAAAACACTTTATACTTTGCTTCTAGAACGGATTTAAAACATAAAAAAGAATTAGAAATACTTCAAGATATTTTTAAATCGAAAATGCAGCAGTAAGCTGTTTCTTTATTTTCGGTGCTTTTTATACTTTACTATTTACTTAAAAGCGCAACAATCTCACTAAAATCCTTAGCTTTTGCATAATCTAAAGCTGTTTTACCTTCGTTATCTTTAATGGTAGTATCTGCTTTTTGTTCTAATAATAATTTTACAATCTCTACTTTATTATATTGTGTAGCAAAGGTTAATGCTGTTGTTCCGTTGTTATTAACTTCATTTAAATCGGCTCCATTTTCAATTAAAAACTTCGCAAAAGCGACATTTCCTTTAAAACTAACACCAATTAAAGCAGTATTCCCAGACGCATCTTTAGCGTTAATAGGCGCATTATGTTGTACTAAAACTTTGGTTGCAGCTTCGTTATCAAAATAGGTTGCTAAGATTAATGGTGTAAATCCACGTTGGTCTTTTGCTTCGGCTAATTTTGGGTTTTCATTTAATAATACATTTAAGGTAGCAGTATCATTATTTTTTATGCTTTCAAAAACTTTATCTGTATTCATTTTGTTTCATTTTTACTGTTATTAAAAGCTGTTTGAATCTATATTCTTAACGTGATTCAAAATATAAAACCTTAGGTTTCAACTTAAAAAAACTTCATTTAAATTATTAATAATCAATAAAAAAGGAATGGACTTTACATAAATCCATTCCTTTATATTATATATCATCGTCTTTTATTTCACGTCAAAACGATCTAAATTCATCACTTTAGTCCAAGCTGCAACGAAGTCTTTTACAAAACGATCTTGACCATCATTTGCACCATAAACTTCTGCTATTGCTCTTAACTCTGTATTAGAACCAAAGATTAAATCGGCTCTAGTTCCTTTAAACTTAACTTCACCTGTATTACGGTTACTACCTTCAAAAAATCTATCGTCTGAAGACGTTGCTTTCCAAGTGTATGTAAAGTCTAAAATGTTTTTGAAAAAATCGTTAGTTAAACTACCAACATTATCTGTAAACACACCATTATTAGAGCCATCGTAATTAGCACCTAACACACGTAAACCACCAACTAAAACAGTTAATTCTGGCACAGAAAGCGTTAGTAAATTAGCTTTATCAATTAGTAAATCTTCTGCAGCAATTTTTAAGTTTCCTTTAATGTAGTTTCTAAAACCATCTGCTAAAGGCTCTAAATACCCAAACTGCTCGATATCTGTTTGCTCTTGTGTAGCATCTCCTCTACCTTGTAAAAAGTCTACTTCCTGATTGTATCCTGCATTCTTTAACGCTTTTTCTACTCCAACATTTCCAGCAAGCACTATTAAATCTGCTAAAGAAACAGTGCCTTCAAATTTAGTTTTAATACCTTCTAGTACATCAAGGACTTTATTTAATTCGGTTGGATTATTTACTTCCCAGCTACGTTGTGGCTCTAAAGCAATACGTGCTCCGTTGGCACCACCACGATTATCTGATCCTCTAAATGTTGATGCTGAAGCCCAAGCGGTTGTTACTAATTGTGAAACTGTTAAACCAGAATCCATAATCATAACTTTTAAGTTAGCGATATCAGCATCACTTAATTTATAATCCACTGTTGGAATTGGATCTTGCCATAATAATTCTTCTTTAGGCACTTCTGGTCCTAAGTATCTAGACGTTGGTCCTAAATCACGATGTGTTAATTTATACCAAGCACGTGCAAATGCGTCTTCAAATGCTTTATGGTCTGCATGAAAACGTTTAGAAATTTCTAAATATTTAGGATCCACTTTTAAAGCAATATCTGCAGTCGTCATCATTAAATCTTGTCTTCCGTTAGCGTCACCTGCTTTTGGAGCGCGTTTGGCATTAGACTCTGCTGTTGGTTTCCATTGGTGTGCACCAGCTGGACTTTTAGTTAATTCCCAATCGTAATTTAATAATACATCAAAATAATCTGCATCCCAACGTGTTGGATTTGGTGTCCATGCACCTTCAATACCACTAGTAATAGTATCGTCTAAAACACCTGTACCAAAACTATTTTTCCAACCAGTACTCATTTCTTCGATTGATGCACCATGAGGCTCTTTACCAACATATTTATTTGGATCTGCAGCTCCATGCGCTTTACCGAAAGTATGACCACCAGCAACTAAAGCTACAGTCTCTTCATCATTCATTGCCATTCTACCAAAGGTTTCTCTCACATCATGTGCCGAACCCATTGGATCTGGAACTCCGTTTGGCCCTTCTGGGTTAACATAAATCCAACCCATCATTACAGCTGCTAAAGGATCTTCTAGATCGCCTTCTTTATATCTGTCTTCATTTGCTCCCCATTCTGTTTCACTTCCCCAATATATATCTTGTTCAGGCTCCCAAACATCCGCTCTACCTCCTGCAAAACCAAATGTTGGAAAACCCATAGACTCTAAGGCGCAGTTACCAGCTAAAATCATTAAATCTGCCCAAGAAATTTTATTTCCATATTTTTGTTTGATAGGCCATAATAATAAACGAGCTTTATCTAAGTTACCATTATCTGGCCAACTATTAATTGGTGCAAAACGTTGGTTTCCAGCTCCTGCTCCTCCACGACCATCACCAACTCTGTACGTTCCTGCACTATGCCAAGCCATACGTATCATTAATCCTCCGTAATGTCCATAATCTGCAGGCCACCAGTCTTGAGAGTCTGTCATAAAAGCTGTAAGTTCTGCTTTTAAGGCCTCATAATCTAAACTTTTAAAAGCTTCGGCATAATCAAAGTCGTCTCCCATTGGGTTTGATTTAGAAGCATTTTGGCGTAAAATATTTAGTTTTAATTCGTTTGGCCACCAATCTCTATTTTTTACCCCACCACCAGAAGTATGTTTAACTGTTCCACTTAAAAAAGGGCAATTTGCTGAACTTTCATTAATATCAAAGTTTTTACCATTTGGCTGATGACTTGAATGAGGATTATTTTCCATAGTATTTATTTTAGATTTAATTTGAGATAAAATTAGATATATACCTTATAAATTTACTATTAAAAAAATTGATTGTTACTATTTTAGAATAGGTTTTGTTTATCGACTATATAAATTTCAATAGTTTAAAATTATTTGATAATATTTTGCTAACATTGATTGTGACACCTCATTATTACTTATTTTTACTTGCTTAACAATAAAATCAATTAAAATGGCTAAAATAACATTAGGAGGCACTCCTGTTGAAACTATAGGACAATTACCAAAAATCGGAGAAAAAGCTCCAGATTTCACTTTAACACTTAGCGACTTATCGACTCAAAAATTATCGGACTTTGAAGGTCATAAAGTGGTTTTAAACATTTTTCCGAGTGTAGATACTGGTACATGCGCAACTTCTGTAAGATCATTTAATAAAGAAGCTGCAGAGATGGATAATACTAAAGTACTTTGCATCTCTAGAGATTTACCATTTGCTCAAGCACGTTTTTGTGGTGCAGAAGGTATTGATAACGTTATGATGTTATCTGATTTTAAAACGGGACAATTTGGTAAAGATTACGGTTTAGAATTTGCATCTGGTCCTTTTGAAGGGTTACACTCTAGATGTGTTGTGGTTTTAGATGAAAATGGAATTGTACAATATACAGAGCAAGTACAAGAAGTGGCTGACGAGCCTAATTATAAAGCGTCACTTTACGCATTATTAGATGAGTAAAAAAGAACCATTTATAATTAATCGTTTAAAAAGTGTTGGGTATGCCTTTAAAGGCATGCTCTTACTTTTAAAAACAGAAGCCAGTATACAAATACAATTTTGTATTGCTATTATTGTTACTATCGCTGGTTTTGTTTTAAACATCACCTCTACCGAGTGGATTATGCAATGCTTTGCAATAGGCTTGGTCATGAGTGTAGAAGGTGTAAATACTGCTATTGAGGCAATTGCAGATTTTATACATCCAGAACATCACGAAAAAATTGGTTTTATTAAAGACATTGCTGCAGGTGCTGTTTTTATTGCATCCATAGCTGCTACAATCATTGGTTTGATTATTTATATCCCAAAGCTATTTTAAACAATTATCCATTAGGATAAACGTTAACTATTTGTATTTTTACGCAAATTAAACCCAAAAATGGCGAAAGCAAAAAAACAAACTAAAACAAAAAAGAAAGTCGGTTTTAAAAAACCTGACTTAACCTTAACTAGTCAGCAAAAACTAGTCTTGGGTAGCTTTTTAATAATTTTAGGTGTCTTGTTTTTTATATCCTTTTTATCCTATTTATTTACGGGTAAAATTGACCAAAGTGCCTTAACCGAATTTTCTTCTAGAGAAGTAGAAACCCAAAATTGGTTAAGTAAACTAGGTGCTTGGATTAGCGATCTATTTATTCAACGTGGTTTTGGTATAGCAGCTTTTATATTTTCTGGTCTTACCTTTTTATCAGGAGTCTACGTGCTTACTGACCTAAACAAAACTAAATTACGTAAACATTGGTTTTGGGGCATTTTAGTTGTTATTTGGTTTTCAGTTTTATTTGGCTTTTTTGCTCATAAAAATGATGTATTAAGCGGAACTATTGGTTTTGAAATTAATAGCTTTTTCCAAGATTATATTGGTAAAATTGGAACTATATTATTATTAGCTTTTGCTTTTATTAGCTATTTAGCCATTCGTTTTAAATTTACACCACAACGCATAGCAGCTATCTTTAAAAATGCTAGAAAGAATATTAAGGACGATTTTAAAGATGATTTTGTTCCTGTAGATAATTCGTATTCAGACGAAGCTGAAGCTATGAAGTCTGCTTTTGAAGTGGATAAAAAAGTAGAACCTACAATTTCAAACCATTCAAAAATAGAAACCACAAATAATATAGAACTAACGCAAGAAGTTAGTAAGCCTGAGGTGTCTTCAAAAGAAATAAAAACAGAAATAACAACGCCTGAGATTGAAATAGAAGAACCTCAAGTAGAAATTGAGGTAGAATCTGTTACAGAAGAAATATCAGAAACTGATAATCTTGCCAATAAGTTAGTAGAAGACTTTGGGCAGTTTGATCCTACTTTAGAATTGGGTAAATATCAATTTCCGCCTTTAGACTTACTTAAAAAGTATGATAACGAAGGTGTTACCATCAATCAAGAAGAATTAGAAGAAAATAAAAACCGAATTGTTGACACTTTAAATAACTACAAAATTGGAATTGCTAGTATTAAAGCTACTATTGGACCAACAGTCACGTTATATGAAATTGTTCCGGAAGCTGGAATCAGAATTTCAAAAATCAAAAATTTAGAAGATGACATTGCTTTATCACTGTCTGCTTTAGGTATACGTATTATTGCACCAATTCCTGGAAAAGGAACCATAGGTATTGAAGTGCCTAATAAAAATGCAACCATCGTTTCCATGCGCTCTGTAATTGCATCTCAAAAATTTCAGAAAACCGAAATGCATTTGCCAATAGCAATTGGTAAAACAATTAGTAATGAAACTTTAGTCATTGACTTAGCTAAAATGCCACACTTACTAATGGCTGGAGCAACAGGTCAAGGTAAATCGGTAGGTTTAAATGCTGTACTAACATCGTTATTATACAAAAAGCATCCTGCTGAAGTTAAGTTTGTTTTAGTCGATCCAAAAAAGGTAGAATTAACCCTATTTAATAAGATAGAACGACACTATTTAGCAAAACTTCCGGATGAAGCTGAAGCTATTATAACAGACAATACCAAAGTGATACACACATTAAACTCGCTGTGTATAGAAATGGATAATCGTTACGAAATGCTTAAAAACGCATTGTGTCGTAACATTGTCGAATATAACACCAAGTTTAAAGCGCGTAAATTAAATCCAAACGAAGGTCATGCTTACCTACCTTATATTGTCTTAGTAGTCGATGAGTTTGCAGATTTAATTATGACCGCAGGAAAAGAGGTAGAAACACCTGTTGCACGTTTAGCACAATTAGCTCGTGCAATTGGGATTCACTTAATTATTGCAACTCAACGTCCATCTGTAAACGTTATTACAGGTATAATTAAAGCTAACTTCCCAGCACGTATTGCTTTTAGAGTATCTAGTAAAATAGACTCTAGAACCATATTAGATGCAGGTGGAGCAGATCAATTAATTGGACGTGGAGACATGTTATATACACAAGGTAATGATATGATTCGTATCCAATGTGCTTTTGTTGACACTCCAGAAGTTGAAAAAATTGTAGATTTTATTGGTAATCAAAAGGCTTATCCAGATGCTTATTTATTACCAGAGTATGTTGGCGAAGAAAGTGGCACAAGTCTTGATATAGATATATCTGAAAGAGATGTTTTATTTAAAGATGCTGCCGAAATTATTGTGACAGCTCAACAAGGGTCTGCTTCTTTATTACAACGTAAATTAAAATTAGGTTACAATCGTGCAGGTCGTTTAATTGACCAACTAGAAGCAGCAGGAATTGTAGGCGGATTTGAAGGTAGTAAAGCAAGACAGGTTTTAGTTGTAGATTTAGTAGCTCTTGATCAACTATTAGAAAACGAAAAAAAATAAATTACACTTAAAATGAAAAAATTATTAGTATTATTTTTATTAGCTACAAGTAGCATTTTTGCACAGGATGACCAAGCAAATACGCTACTAAACGAAGTTTCAAACAAAGCTAAAAGTTACAACAATATTTCTATTGCTTTTAAATACGTTTTAGAAAATACTGAAGAAAACATAAAACAAGAAACCAAAGGTGACGTTGTTATGCAAGGTGATAAATACCGTTTAAATATTTTAGGTATTACGCGTATTTATGATGGTCAAAACATTTATAGCATAAGCCCAGAAGATGAAGAGGTTACTGTATCTAAAGGAAGTGATCAAGATGAAAGCACGATTACACCTAGTAAAATGTTAACGTTTTACAAGGAAGGTTTTACTTTTAAAATGGATATTGTACAAGATGTTAATGGTAGAAAAATCCAATATGTTAAACTAACACCAATGGATTCTAATTCCGAAATTAAATATGTTTTGTTAGGTATTGATACTAAGACGAAACACATCTATAGATTAATAGAAGTTGGAAATAACGGAACAAAAACAACTTTGACTGTTAATTCTTTTAAAACTAATGAGACTTTATCAAAATCCTTATTTACCTTTGACAAAAATAAATTTAAGGACTATTACATCAATAAACTGGATTAATTCTAAGTGAAAATATTAGATAGGTACATATTAACTACATATCTTAAAACCTTTATCAGCGTGTTTGTAATACTCATGCTGATTTTTGTTTTACAGGCTATATGGCTATACATTAAAGAGTTAGCAGGAAAAGACTTAGACATTGTTACCGTCTTAAAGTTTTTAATGTATATCACTCCTACCCTTATTCCGTTAATTTTACCGCTTACAATTTTGTTAGCGTCCATTATGGTTTTTGGTGATTTTGCTGAAAACTATGAGTTTGCTGCAATGAAGTCTACAGGGATTTCATTACAACGTGCCATGTCTGGATTAGGTCTATTTATTGTAGGCTTAGGTGTATTAACCTTCTTTTTTAGTAATAATGTTATTCCGTGGGCAGAATATAATAGTTTTAATTTAAGAAGAAACATTGCTAATGTAAAACCTGCTATGATTATAGCAGAAGGTCAATTTAATGATATTGGTGATGCTTTTAATATTAAGGTTGAAGAAAAGTCTGGTAAAAATGGTAAATTTCTTAAAGGTATAACAATACATAAAAAAGGCTCTAGTCGCATGTCTGGTAACTTTACCACAATTGTTGCAGATCATGGAGAATTGGCTAGCCAAGAGGATTCAAACGTGCTTAACTTAGTTTTGTATGATGGATATTATTATGATGATACACCACCTAGAAAAGCGGAAGAACGAAACAAAAAACCTTTTAGTAAAGCAGAATTTAAAAAGCATATTTTATCTCTAGATTTATCTGAATTAAATAATATTGATTTAGACCAAAAAAATGTTGAGAACAAATACACGATGCTTAACGTATCAGAGTTAAATTACACAATAGACTCACTTAAAACAGAACGTAATGGCGTGGTTAGCGAGTTTTCCAACACCATATATAATAGGACTAATTTACCAACTTTAAATTTGACCATCAAATCCATAAAAGATAGTATTTATGGTGGAGATATTTTAGACATTTTTAATACCAAACGTAAAATACAAGTATTAGATTATGCTGTTAATAGCGTATCGAGTACTCAACAGATATTAAAATCTAAGACCACAGCTTTACAAATAAAGAACTCTAATATTTATAAACATGGTATACAATTGCACAAAAAATTTGCATTAGGTATAGCCTGTATTATTCTGTTTTTTGTTGGAGCTCCATTAGGTGCCTTAATACGCAAAGGAGGTTTAGGATTACCAATGGTTATTGCTATAGTCTTGTTTTTAAGTTATCACTTTATAGGTTTATTTGCCGAAAACAGTGCTAAAAACGGAAAACTAAACCCTGTACTCTCTGCTTGGTTTTCAACGTTAATCATGTTACCTTTAAGTATATTTTTGACTAAACGCGCAACTCAAGATAGAGGTATTTTTGAATTTGACCATATTACAGTTCCTATTAAAAATTGGTACAATGCTAAATTTGGTAAAACTAAAATTACAGCTGATACATTAAGCTCTGATACAATCTATCTACCAGAAACTGAAAAAGCTAGCTATAAAACATTATCAACACTTAGTATTACTTTTTACATAATTAGTGTTGCTCTATTTATTTTATACTTTGTATTTAAAAACAACAAATTACCAGTTGTAGCTTTAGCTGGAATACAGATTAGTTTAGTTTCATTTATTGTATTTTTATTTAATTATATAAAATCAACTTTAAGCTTTAATAAGTTACACAGCCTAATTTCTGATAAAAAAGAACCTGTAATACAAACCATTATAGGTATAGTTATTTATCCTTTAATATATATATTAAGAGTTCAAAAACTTACTGTTGGAACAGATTATAATATCTTACCAAATAGCACAACAGAAGACATAGCAACCACTACTCCAATTACCTTGGAAGCTAGTGATATTAAAAATTATAAAATAATATCTAAATTAAGTTACGTGTTTTTTACAATCGCGTTAGTATTATTTATTTTGTTTTTTGTGTTTAAAAACAACAAGCTTCCTGTATTCTCACAAGCTAGTATTCAGATAAGTGCAATTTCATTTTTAGTGTTTCTTTTTAATTATATAAAAGCAACCCTTGAATACAGAAAACTACTTAAAATAATAGTAGTAAAAGACAACCCATTAGTTACCGCTTTAGGAGCTGTGTTTTACCCTTACACGCATTACTTTAGAACTCAAAAACTAGACACTTAGTTATACTAACTAAGAAATATGCAATATCTTTGCAGTACAACACAAATGTTATGATTACTACAAAAACAGAACGACAAACTTCTTTTCAATTAAATACAATAGAAGAAGCAATTCAAGATATAAAAGCAGGAAAAGTTATTATCGTAGTCGATGATGAAGACAGAGAAAATGAAGGTGATTTTTTAGCTGCTGCAGAATTAGTTACGCCAGAGATGATCAACTTTATGGCTACTCATGGTAGAGGATTAATTTGCACACCCTTAACAGAACATAGATGTGAAGAGTTAGATTTACATATGATGGTTACTAACAATACCGATCATATGGAAACTGCCTTTACAGTATCCGTAGATTTAAAAGGAAATGGTGTTACCACAGGAATATCTGCAGGTGACAGAGCAAAAACCGTACTATCATTAACTAATCCTGACACTAAACCTTTTGATTTAGCACGACCAGGACATATCTTTCCTTTAGTGGCAAAAGAAGGTGGTGTTTTAAGACGAACAGGTCACACGGAAGCTGCTATAGATTTTGCAAGATTAGCAGGCTTACAACCTGCTGGAGTTATTGTAGAAATCATGAACGAAGATGGTACTATGGCTCGCTTACCTCAACTAATTGAAGTTGCTAAAAAGTTTGATTTAAAACTAGTATCCATTGAGGACCTAATTGCCTATAGAATGGATCATGATTCTTTAATTGCTAAAAAAGAAGATTTTCAGATTGAAACTAGATTTGGTAGTTTTAGATTAAGAGCTTACCAACAAACGACAAATAACCAAGTACATATAGCTTTAACTAAAGGTGATTGGACTAGTGAAGATACCGTTTTAACACGAGTTAATTCTACTTTAGTAAATAACGATATATTAGGTACGTTAACCAATAACGCAGACGAGAAATTAGATGATATGTTCCGTGTAATTAATGACGAAGGTCGTGGAGCTATATTATTTATAAACCAACAAGCAGAATCTATGAATTTACTGCAACGCTTGTCTGTTTTAAAAAGCGCGCAAAAGCCAAACACTGTTGCTAAAGCTCCTGCTATTGCAATGGATAGTAAAGACTTTGGAATTGGAGCGCAAATTTTACATGATTTAAATATTCATAAACTAAAATTAATATCTAACTCTCAGCAAACAAAACGTGTTGGTATGATTGGTTATGGTTTAGAAATTATAGAATACGTAGGTTATTAATTAATAACTTTATTACAATAAAAAAAGCTCCAATTATTTATTAATTGGAGCTTTTTTTTGGATGTTATTTTACTACTTATAACCTATAAAAGTGTCTTGTGCATCTAATACATTTTTGACATAGGTCTTAAATTCTGGGTAGTCAGCAGCTTGAATACGTTTCATTGAAGGCTTTGATTTGATTTCAACCTTTAATTGATTAGCCTTTAACTTACTATAAGTTATGCTATAGGAATGGTCTTTAAAAGTTAGACTAACATTCTCAGGAATTTCAGTAAAAGACTGATCGGCTTGGATATTAACAATATAATCTACTTGGTAAACATCCATGTTTTCGTATAATGTATAATCAATTACATGCTCACGTTTTTCTAAACTAACAATACTATTGGTATAAGGATTAGATACCATTGGTAATTGCAACACATTAGTAGATCCTATTTTATTTATTTTTTTGTTTAATGTCATATCTGAAGTATATTTAATCAACATGTCATCATTAAGTCTTTCTATATTATTCACACTATTTAAAGTAAAGTCATCTGACAATCTATTATCATAATCTTCGTAAACAGATTTTTTAACAACCTCTGCATTTGGCTCTGCAAATACACTAGAATAATAAGAATTAACGTGACCACTATATTCTGAGTCTATTACCATACCAATTTTTGAATTATCGATATTTAATGTAACTATGTTTTTAGAGACCGCTTGCTCTCTTGATAAATTATTTAATTTAAATAAATCATACGTTTTAGTATCATTTCTATCCAAAGGAATCTCTAATGCTGTAGCACCTCTTAATGATGTTGGTAAAGATTTATACGGTAAATACTTATCTGTTAATTCTAAAAACTGATCTTTTCCATCAATTTTAACTTTTGCAATACAGTGATTAAAATCTGTACTTGGCAATACTAAACTGTTATAACCGTAATCTGAGGTTAAAACAAGTACTAAATTAGCGTCTAACTCGGCTTTTTTAGCCAACGTTACATATAAAGTAGAAAAGTCTTTACAATCTCCTAAATTAGTTTTGATAGTTTTAGATGGTTTTTGTGGTACAAACCCACTTTGTCTAAAACTAACATAACTATAGGTAAAATTATTACGTATATAATTGTAGATAATTTTAGCACGTTGGTCTTCTGATAAATGCTTGTAACCTTCCGGAAATAATGCGTCAAATGTATCTTGCACAGTCGCGTTAACTTCCATAACACTTCTAACTAGGTCAGAATACCATATAGAAATTTCGTTCCAACTATCTATTGTACTAAAGTGAACATACTCTGCAACATCACTATCGCTTGGCATATAGTCTTCACCTTGTGGTAATCCTGGATTATTTAAAATAGTCCATTCGTATAATTTAGAATCGCCTTTAGTTGTTATTTTAGGTTGTGTATTACCGTTAACACTTTTATAATTTAATTTATAATCTTTTGGCGCAATTACTTTAACTGAAGAAGAGGCAGTAGGATGAAAAGAACCTAACATAAAACGGTCAGAATACGTTTTGTAAAAACGACCTGACTTAGAAAACGAATATTCGTAATCTAAATAAATAACATCACCAATTGACAATCCGTTAAATACTAAGCTAGATCCACTTTTATCTGCTGGTACGATGCTTTTATCTTGTTTAACAATTTCTGATTTATTAATATTATATGTTCCGCTTAAACCTAAATCATATTCTTTAAAACGTTCTACTCCATTGTCTGAAGTAATTTCGTAGATAAAAACAGATCTATAATTACCACCACCTTCACTATACAACTCTACAGTACTATTATCATGTAATATATTAAACCCATAATTATTGGTTAAAATCTTACCTCTAGTGTCCGTAATTAATCCGTAAGCATCTTCTGTTACTAAATCTTTTAAAACGTTATTTTCGTTATTTAAATCTTTTAATTTTTTTCTTAGGGATTTATCGTTGCTATTGTGAGCCAATGATGCTTGATACGCAGTAATTGCTTTTTGTTTATCTATTTGAAGTAAAGCATCCCCTTTTAACTCTTGAAAAACAAACGAGTCTGGAAAATTTGATAATCCTTGATCAATATATTTTAAAGATTCTTTATGTTTTTGATATTGATGTAATTTATTAATAATTGATCTTAAGTAATAATTATCTGTCCCTAGATATTCAATCTCATTGGTTAACATATCCATGACTTTATCTTTTTGATTGCGTCTATCGTAATAAGACACTAGCTGTCTAACTAAAGCTAAGTCAAAGGTGCTTTTTTCTAAATCTTCTAATATACTAATGGTCTTATTTTCCTCTTCAAACAATGACGCATATAAAGGTGCATAACGTAATACTAACTTAGTATTACCATCTGCCATCTTCATTAACTTATCTAGGTTTTTTTTGACTTTAGCTTTATTTTCTTGACGTGCATTGTAGATAAAATCTGCAGTTTCGTGCATGATTTCTAAATCAATAGTTTTTTTAAGTTTCTCCAGGTATTCTTCTAACTCAGTAAGACTCATTCTAGTCAACTCGTCAAACAACATAACTTTTAATAAAACTGGTAGATAATAGGAGTCGTCATCCAGTTCCATATTTTTATTAATTTCTTGTATGCTAGTATAATCTTCTTCTAAAGAATACACAGAAATCATTAATTTTCTTAACAAACTACTTTTTGGATAGTGCTCTAAAAATGGTTGTAATACTTTTTTAGCTTCTTCATATTTAGAGTTTCTTAAATACGTTTTTACTAAACAATAGGCATTAAAAAAGTTATTTGGGTTTTGATCAATTTTGTTTAAAAAATAAGCCTCAAAACTATTAGTAATTGGTTTTGCATTTAGTTGATTTACAGTACTTTTATTATAGTCAGCATAGCTTGCAGTATCTTTTAGATTAGTATTATGTGAGCCATCTAAATTTAATGGACTAACTATAAAGTAGCTACCATAATCACTCTCTGCGGTTTTTATTAATAACCTATTATTACCTTTAGGAAACGTTACTTTGACTTGATACGCATCTAGTTCTGTAACAACGTCTTGTTTGTTTTCAAAAATTACTACATCATTTAACCATAATTTAAAAGCAGATCCGCTTCCTATACGTAAAATTACTGTTTCGTCTTGTGATGCAGTAACAAATGTTTGCGCATAATTAACACCAGAGCCATACTCTTCGTGATTTGTAAAAAACTGATAAGCCTCTTCTTGGTTTTTTGCAGTGTACCAATTAACAAAACCATTACTTTCTGCATCAAAAGGCGCATCACTATTAGCGTTTGTTTCTGGACCATATACACGATCAAGACCACTTTTATTTAAGTTTTCAAAAACACCACAATACTGCCAATGTCTAAACGATGGTATATTGTTCATTTTAGAATTATATGTCTTCCAGTCTTTACTGTCTCTTGCTAATACAGACTCTAGGTAAATTATAGCATCTTTGATAGTGCTATGTGTGGGATTTTTTTTGGCAACGCTTCGAATTGCTCCTATATTTTTGCTATTAAAACCAGTTTCTAGATACGTATTAAATAAATAATTTTCATTCCAAAGTGCATATAAGTGATACTGATAATCTGCATCATTTAAAAATGCAGGCAAAAACTCTTTATTAGTTCTAAATTGACCATTCTCTACCCTAAGCATTTCATTAACAATAAGATTTTGAATAGTATTGTCATTAACATTCTTTAATGTTTCAGTAGCAGAAACACGATTATTACTTAATAACTCTTGCCAAAATTGATCATAATTATCTTGGGCTAAAGCCGAATAAAAGCTTAGCAAAATAAATAGTATAGCGAATTTTTTCATTTAGTGGTTGGTTTAAGGGATTGTGATAATAAATTAAAGATTATAGTGATTGTTTAATAGCGTCTACCATAAGTTGAGCACGCTCACGGACTTGTTGTTCTGTCCAAGATAACTTTATCAAACAAGATATGTTTCTACCAATAAAATGATCTGAAGCATCAAATGTTTTAGTTTGTAAGTACGCTAAACCATTTTTAACGTCGTTAGATACTGGATACAAGGTTTTAATATCTTTTAAATGCTCCCATTTTCTAATATAATGCCAATTATTATCATAATAATGAAAACAAGCATCAACACCACTCTCTTTAAAAGTAGAAGCTACTTTTCTGGCAGTATCTAAATTAGGTAAGAAAAAGTTTAAAAACGCGTAACTTTCTTCTCCTCCTTCTGGAACCGTTCTAAAAGTTACCTCAGGAAACACAGACAGTGCTTCCCTTAATATTGTGTAGTTTTTTTTCTGAATAGCGATAAAATCCTTTAATCGTCTTATTTGAGCCAATCCTACAGCTGCATTAAGCTCTGATATTCTGAAGTTATATCCTAAATATGGGTGTAATTCTGCTCCTCTATCACTACCAATATGATCGTGACCATGATCGGTAAACAAATCAGCGTTTTTAGCATATTGTGCATTGTTAGTAACCACTGCTCCACCTTCTCCACAAGTTATTGTTTTTACAAAATCAAAACTAAAACATCCTAAGTCACCATAAGTACCAAGATATTTTCCTTTATAAGTTCCTCCAATAGCTTGGCAAGCATCTTCGATTAGCTTAAGATTATGATCTTTAGCTATAGCCATCAAAGCATCTAAATTAGCCATGCTTCCACACATGTGTACTGGCATTATAGCTTTAGTCTTACTGGTAATTGCTTTAGATACAGCTTCAGGATTAAGGGTTAACGTATCGTCAATATCTACCAAAACAGGAATTGCGCCTAACATCATAATAGCTTCAAAACTAGCTACAAATGTAAAGCAAGGCATAATAACTTCATCTCCTGCTCCAATACCAGCTAGCGCTAACGCAACAGATACAGCAGCTGTACCATTGGTAACTAATTGTGCGTGATTAACTTCTAATGTATGTTGAATTTCGTTTTCTAAAGATTGTGCTTTGTAATGTCCATTTCTCATGGCATCAAAACCATAGCGCATCAAAACACCATTATCTAAAACATCCTCTACTTCTTTTCTCTCTAAAGCTCCAAAGCTTTCAAATCCTGGCATCTGTATAATATTTGTTAATATTCCAAATCTAACAGAAAATAAGCAATAAAAAAAACGTCTAAAAATTAATTTAGACGCTTTAATAATTATAGATGGTATTTATATTACTAGTAGTTTTCTAAAATAGATTCAATAAAAGCAAAATGTCTGTCTGTTTCACGTAAAAAGGTATAACCAGATAATTCGCCTATAATATTTAATTGATCGTTTAATGCCACTAAATTTGGATAACCTCCATTAGTATTGTATTTACTAACCACAGTATTGTTTTTCTTTTGTTGTTCTTCAGAAATTATATCTGTACGTCTTGGCATATCAATCATAACTAACACAAACTGTTCTGCTTTTTCTTCAAAAGCTTCTGTATTAAAAAAGTCTTTTTTCAACATTTTGCAAGGTGCACACCAATCACTACCTGTAAAGTAAATTAATATTGGTTTTTTAGATGAAATAGCCTCAGTTTTTGCTTCATTTAAATCCGTCAACCAATTTAAGTTTGACATGTCTTCGTCTTCTTCTTGAGCAGAAACAGCGAAAGAGATACATAAGACAAATAAAAATATTAATTTTTTCATATTGTGTGTGTTAAGCTTTACAAAAATATTCTTTTTACTGAAATAACAATAATCTTGCCACGAAATTCTATTTCCAAATAATTACACTTTCTTCAATAGGTTTTCTAACTTTTTTAAGTTTAGACATAAAATCATCTTCAGCCCTATATCCTATTGGCATAATAAGGACAGATTTTAAATTTAACTTTTCTAAATTTAAAGTAGCATCATAATCTTTAGTCGAAAACCCTTCCATAGGACAAGCATCTATATTTAATAACGCACAAACCGTCATTAAATTTCCTAAAGCTAAATAAGCTTGTTTAGTGGCCCAAGTTTCTTTATCAATTTGAGTTTTAGCATCAAAATCATGAACTAAAAAATTTTTAAATGGATCCAAAATCTCATTAGGAGTGTTTCTAAGTTCTTTAACTCTATTAAAATAATCTAAAACAAAAGGTGTATCCATTTTTGAATCAATGCAAAACACAAATAAATGAGAAGCTTCTTGCACCTGTTTTTGATTAAATGATAAAGGAACTAATTGCTTTTGTAGTGTTTTATCTTTTATAACTAATAACTTTATTGGTTGAAGACCGTACGATGTTGCAGTTAAATTAAACGCTTCAGTTAAAATTTTAATATCACTTTGTGCAATTATTTTTTTTGAATCAAAACTTTTGGTGGCATATCTCCAGTTAAGTTGTTCAATTATATCCATAATATCCTTTTTTAAGCAAAAATAAAGCTTATCAATCATGCAAAACACATAAAACCCTATAGATTTTTAAATAATGTAAGATTTAATTACTTGTTATCATATTGATAAACAACTTTTTAAAAAATAATGCATTTTTTATTTGAAAATAACTAAAATCATATCTATATTTGCACTCGCAATTGGAGGATATCCAATGAGACACTCAAGGAGAATTGGCAGAGTGGTCGAATGCGGCAGTCTTGAAAACTGTTGAGGGTCACACCTCCGGGGGTTCGAATCCCTCATTCTCCGCAAAAGCCTTACATTTTATGTAAGGCTTTTTTTATTATATCAACTTTTGATTTTATTAATTATACAGAGATCTATATTTTTTTTTAAAAACCTTTTACCCTTTTTACTTATGGTTATTGATATATTTATTACACCTATTTTGATTTAAATTGCTTAATAGCTTCTTTAAAAAATGATATAACATCATTTATATTTACGTCCAACAATTCTAAAATTGCACCAGTAAAATCTTCTGTTCTCCACTCTCCTATTGTTAATTCATTAAAATTATAAGGTTTAATTATTTTATCATTTTTATATCCAGAGATATAAAAATAGTGGGTTTTAGATACATTATCCGGAATCGCTAGTCCTAAACCAATCGTTAAATCAGTATCTGGTATCTTAGCATAAATACCAGTATCAAAATGATGAGGCCATACTCTGCAAGGTGCTTCCAATTTATAATATGCTTTTATACTTTCAATAACTTTTTCTGCCATTACACGTTGAGCTGTCAATGTTTTTAGACGATCTAAATTAGACAATTTAAAAGTGTAACTAGCATTTATACTATATGGCAACGTATAATGAAACTTATAGGTGTACAACTTATTAAGATTGCTTTTAGACATATCCGAAAGCCACTTTAGGATAGTGCTATGCGAGACACCATCCAAACTAAAACTTGTTTTACCTTTTTTAGAGTTCCATACTAATGCGAAGTTGTCATAATCTAAACCTAAGACATCTTCGTTTATAGAAAGTGAATGCGTATATAAACACTTATCTGTTATACTAAATCCAAAATTTGTATGACTGTCGTCGTCTTTCTTTTCAAGAAAACTAATTCCAGCTGCAGCTAAATACTGAGCTGCCAAATGCATTTGATCATCCATAATAAGTTGTTTTAGATATTATAATTAAGTCTATAAATTAGTGTATTTAAGCATCAATAATTTAAATATTACAATAAAATTTTCTTAAATAAGCTTATTAATACAACATACTTAAAAGTTGTGACAAAAAATGTGATAAAAACATTAGACTTAATACTTTATAAAATCCATCCTATTTATTCTATTAGATTTTGAAATAAAAAAAAAGCCATAACATTTAATCTGTTATGGCTTTTTAAAATTATAAGTAGTGACATTACTCCCAAAACCCTTCAATCTCTTCTAAAGATTTACCTTTAGTTTCTGGTATAAATTTATAGGTTACGTACACTATAATTAATATAAAAGCAATAAATATAAAATAAGGTAAAGAGCCATTCCATGGAGCACTGTTATTAGTCTCACTTCCCATAACCATTGGAAAAGATTGAGAAACCACATAATTTGCAGCCCATTGTGCTGCTACAGCTACTGACATAGCCACACTACGTATTTTATTTGGAAACATCTCTGACAATAATACCCAAACAACAGGTCCCATTGATAAAGCAAAAGATGCAATAAAAACTAAAACACCAATTAATGATAACATACCAACGCTTTCTTGTTGTAACGTAACTCCTAATAGCAAAAATCCAATTATCATCCCTATTGACCCTATGTACAGTAAAGGTTTACGTCCAAATTTATCTACCGTAAACATGGCTACAAAAGTAAAGACCAAGTTGACAAATGCTAATAATATTTGTTGTGCTAAAACATCTTCTTTTCCAAAACCTAAGGCTTTTTCAAAAATATCTGCACCATAATATAACACTGCATTTATACCTGTAAATTGTTGCAACATAGACAAAGCAGTACCTATTGCTATGATAATTAATATAGCTTTAGAAAAATAACTAACCTTAATACCATCGTTATTTTGGTTTAAAGATTTTTTAATTTGTAACATCTCTTTAGACGCTACTTCGGCATCATTAATTTGCTCTAATACAATTAATGCCTCTTTATCTTTTCCTTTTAAAGCTAACCATCTTGGACTTTTAGGCACAAAAAATAATAGTATTAAAAATAAGCCACTTGGTATTAACTCTGACCAAAACATACGACGCCATCCAAATTCTATATTTTCAGCTACTGTTAAATTGTTTCCTATATAATAAGTTGCTAAAAACACTACAAAAAAGCCTATAACTATCGCTAATTGATAGTACGTAACCATACGACCTCTTATGTTAGAAGGTGCAATTTCTGCTATATACATTGGTGCATTCATAGATGCTACACCTATACCTAATCCTCCTAAAATTCTAAAAAACACTAGCATACTAACTGATTGTGGAAAAATTTCTGGTAAACCAGAACCATATGCTGATAGTGTAAATAATAATGCCGAAATAATTAAAGACCATTTTCTACCTATTTTTATACTTAATGGTCCTGCTACTATTGCTCCAACAAAGCAACCTAATAGTGCACTACCAACAACCCATCCTTTTAAAGCATCGCTTAATTGAAAATGTTCTGTAAGATAATATTGAGCGCCATTTATAACACCTGTATCATAACCAAATAATAAACCTCCTAATGCTGATACAGCTGCAATTAGAAGTAAGAAAACACTTTTTTTCATTTAAATAATTTTTGTTAGTCAATAAATATACTATTAAATTGATAATAAATTCAACATGTTTGGTTTTTGTATGGTTAGTATTTTTTAATTGTAAGCAATGTATTATTAAAGTAATCTTAACAGATTATTTTATGTGATTAATATCATGTTTTAATGTATAGATTTTAAGTAATTTTATAGTAAACTTATTATTATTATTATTATTATTATGAATACAAATATCAAGTATTATCAAAGTAAAAATGAATTTAGATTATTTGTTAAACAATCACATTCTAATCTTCTTCAATTTAAAAATGAAGGTGATAAAGACGCCTTTAATAATTTAGTTTTAAAAATATTACCTGTTTTACGGAATTACATTAATAGACAACTTAATGTGTACATTAGTCAAGGACATTTTTCCAAAGGAAAATATAAAGGTGATGATATAATAGATCAACTTTTTATAGAAATTTACGATCATATTGAAGACGTTAAACATGAAAAAGACTTTTATGCTTGGTTGTACTTAAAAGTCGATCAAATAATGGAAGACATTAAAGTTGAAGAAGAATTTAATGACTTCTTTTTTAAAAATATTGACACCTATTCTAAACCTGAATGGGATGCTATGGAAGAAAAATATACTAAGGATGCAGATGGTGATTTATTGCTAATTGAGGAGTTGTCTGATAGCTCTTACAATCATAATGACTACGAATTAAAACCTATTTTTATTGAAGAGAATGAAGTCGATTTTATTAATAAAATTGATAAACATTTAAAACAAGATGAATCAAAAAAACACACAGCTTTTGTTGTTGGAAATTTACCAAATGCAATGCGTCAAGTTTTTGAGTTATTTACTAATGAGCATTTATCCTTTGAAGAGATTGCAGTAGTTAGAAAACTATCTATAACTGAGGTTAAAAAATTATTTAGCGATGCTAAAAAAGCTTTACAAATTAGCTTATTTAATAGGTATTTAAATAATTAATCCGATTTTAATTTAAAAAAAAGAGCTATTAATAAATAGCTCTTTTTTTATATTCTATTTTAATATTAAGCTTTAAAGTCTAATCTTTTTTTTCCTGTTATAGCTTCTATATTAATTAAAAACACAGCAGGAATATCATCCTTATAAATTTTACTAGAAAAATCACTTATAAAGTTAGCTTTACTATGTTCTTTTTCTAAAATAATATCTTTTATTCCCAAAGAAAATTTATGCAAATAGGCTTTAGCATCACTACCAAAGTGTTGTTCAAATTTACCGTGTACTAATACAGATTTCCAATTAGTAACATTTTCTACATCAGAAACTAATATTGACACTGTTGGATTTTTACGCATAGCATTCATTTTATGACCATCTCCAGAGTAACATATAATTGCATGCTTTTCTTTGTCAAAAAAATAGGTTATTGGGATTACAAACGGAGTATTGTTATATATATAACCTAATTGTCCAATATAATTGTTTTCTAAAATGTATTCTATTTCTTTTTCTTCTAGATTTTTAAACATAATGCTTAGTGTTTTTTAGTGTTTGTTTCTACTTTTAAATCAGGTATTTTAATTAACTCAATAGTTTGAGAAGCTAAAACAACTTTACCATTGGTTGCTTCAATTTCTGTCCTAATTAAATCATTTAATATGTGTTTTGTTATTCTTCGTTTTTTATAATCTACGATATATCTTAAATTAAATTTAATCCAATTATCTGTTAGTGTGGTTGCTAAAGTAGGCTCTACCATTGCATCTTCTATATAATATTTATTAACGACTTCTTTCCATTGATCTTTAGATGCTTTTGTATATTCTGCTAATGTTGTTGTTGCTGCTTTTATAATTATGGATTTTGCTAAATCAATATCAGAACCATAACGTATTGGCAAATTAAACTCGTCCCAAATAAATGGAAAATCTTTAGAGTAGTTATAAACAGGTCCTTTAAAGACAAATGCATTACTTAATTTTACAATTCGGCCTGTATAATTATCACTTTCTACCCATTGCCCAATTTCCATCATTGTGGTATAAATACTATCTACATCAATGACGTCTCCTTTGATTCCGTTAATTTCTATTCTGTCTCCTGGTTCATACACTTTTACAACAAAAATATACACGGATCCTGCAATGCTTAAAATTAATTCTTGCAATGTAAATGCTAATCCAGCAGACAATAAACCTAGCGTAACTGTAAAATCTTTAATGCTTCCTGTAAAGTATAAAACTGTAATAAAGGCTAACAGAAAATAACCTATTAGCTCAATCCCTTTTTGAGATTTATATCTAACAGAAGTATTAGCAATATTCTTTTTTAAAAAGCGTCTAATAAATTGTACGCAAAGCAATACAAAAACAACTATTACAACATATTTAATTATACTTTGCAATAGTGGATACTCTAAAAACCATTGATTTATTTTCTCCATTATTCAACTATAAATCTTCGTATAATCTTAGTTTATTATTAAGCGATGTTATTTGATTTTGCATGTCCTCTACACGTTGTAATAAATTATAAACTGCATCTAAACCTTCTAAATTTATATTAAGATCAAAGTGTAAACGCATCAATTTTTCAACCTCACTAATTTGTGTTATTTTAATGTAATTATCATTATCTGAAACCACAATTTCAATTAGTTCATAATCTTTTAAATCATTTATAAACGTTGTAGGCACGTTGTAATGCGTACAAAAAGTTGTTATAGAAATTAAATCTGTTACTTCCATAATTATCTTAATTTTTGAAGTTGGGTAAATAAATCTTTCTCTTTATCTGTAAGGTTTGTCGGTGTTTTTATTTGATAGGTTATATATAAATCTCCAAACTGTTCTGCTTTTTTATACTTAGGAAACCCTTTACCTTTTAACTTAACTTTTGTTCCGTTTTGAGTTTCTGGTTTAACCGTTAATTTTACTTTACCATTAAAAGTATCCACCATTAAATCTCCACCTAACATAGCAGTGTATAAGTCTAAATCTACAGTTGTGTAAAGGTTATCTTTATCTCTTTTAAATTTTGAATGATTTTGAATAGAAAACTGAATGTATAAATCACCATTTGGTCCATCATTAACCCCTTTACCTCCATGACCTTTAATTTTAATGGTTTGTCCATTTTCTACTCCAGCAGGAATGGTGATTCTGATGTTTTTATTATTAACAGTAAGTGTGCGTTTATGATCCGTATAAACATCTTTTAAATCTAAATGAAGCTCTGCATTAAAATCTTGACCTCTAAATCTAGTGTTTCTTTGTCTTCCAGATGCTTGACCACCAAACATACTACCAAACATATCTTCAAAATCTTGTTCGCTATAACTACCAGAATTTCCTGCTTGTCCTTGATATGCTCTTTGTTGTTGCTGTTGCTGTTTTGCCTGCTCATAGGCTTCAGCATTTTGCCAATGCGCTCCATATTGATCGTATTTTTTACGATTTTCCGGATTGCTTAATACCTCATTGGCTTCATTAATCTCCTTAAATTTTTTTTCAGCTTCTTTATCGTTTGGATTTAAATCTGGATGAAACTTACGAGCTAGTTTTCTGTAAGCTTTTTTTATATCCTTATCCGAAGCTGTTTTGGCAATACCCAACGTTTTATAATAATCTATAACTGCCATTTATTTAGTTTTATGATTTTCTATGTGGTGTTTAAGCTCCTGTTTTAAGGTGTTTAAATAGTCCTGTAATTCTGGAATATCAATATGTGGATGTTTTTCAGAAGGAATCGTAATTGGTTCTTCCAATAAAAAGGTGTACAATTCTGGATAATTGGTTTCTATATTAGATGTTAATTGTGTGATTTGCGTTAATAGCTCTTGCTTTGTTTTCATACCTAACTTATTTAATAACAATAAATTTACTCTTAAAGTTACAAGAATAATATGATTAAAATCAGTTTTAAGGCATTAATAATTAGCTAATTATTTGACCATCTTCCATAGTGATTATCCGATCTGTTCGATTTGCAAAATCCGTATCATGTGTTACGATTAATAATGAAAGGTTTTCTTCTACACTTAGTTTTTTAAAAATATTAAACACGTTATCTGCATTATGACTATCTAAATTACCAGTTGGCTCGTCTCCCATAATTATAGACGGATTATTTATAAGTGCTCTAGCTATTGCTACACGTTGTTTTTCGCCACCAGAAACTTGAGAAGCACGTTTATAAGCTAAATGTTGGATATTTAAAATTCTTAATTTTTCTAGTGCATCTTTTTCAATCTCTTTTAAACTTTTTTCTCCTAATTTTTTAGCTGGAAGCATTACGTTTTCTAGCACTGTAAATTCGGAAAGCAAATAATGAAACTGAAACACAAAGCCTATATGTTTATTTCTTACATAAGATAATTTATTAGGACTATCACCTGTTAATAAATCGTTATTTAAATATAAATCACCTTCATAGTCTGAATCCATGGTAGACAAAATGTATAATAACGTAGACTTACCGCAACCAGATTTTCCCATTATGGAAACAAATTCGCCTTCTTTAATTTTAAAATTAATATCTTTTAAAACATGAAAAAGCACAGGCTTTTTAAAGTATTTATTTATGTTTTTTGCTTCCAGAACTGTTTTCATAATTATTGACCTCTTATTATTTTAACTGGATCTATTTTTTTAGCTTTTCGGGATGGTAAGTAACCAGCAAAAAAGGTAGATATCATAGCAAATACAATACCTATAATATAAAACCAACCATTAAAATTTATTGGATAAGTATCTACGGTTGGCAAAGCTTCTGTTTTAAACGGAATTGTACTAATTATGTTAGTAAAAACAAATCCTATTAATAGCCCTAAAACACCACCAACTAGACCAATAATCATAGCTTGACTCATAAAAATATACTGTACATCTTTTCCTGAAAACCCTATGGCTTTTAAAATAGCTATATCATTCATTTTCTCATAAATAAGCATATTTAAAATGTTATAAATACCAAAACCTGCAACTATTAATAACGTTATTGATACAGCGTAGGTAATTAGGTTTCTAATGGTTGTTCCTGTTTCAAACTGAGCATTTGCTGTGTTAATATCAATAGCAGTTAAATTAAATTGTTGCTCTATTTTTTTGGATAATGGTAAAGCTTTATCAATATCAAAAAGCTTGACATTAATATCTGTAATATAGTTCTCGGCTTCTCCTAAAATCCGTTGGACTGTTTTAAGGTTTACAAAACTTTGAATAGCATCAATATCTGCAACACCACTTTGATAAATTCCAACAATTTTTAAAGGAAAAATGTCACCCTTTATTGTACTAACTTGCACTCGATCTCCTAATTGTAAGGACATTTTTTTTGCTATTCCAGAACCCAATAAAATTCCGTTTTCTGTATTTTTTAGTTTTTCTGGAGCGCCTTCAATAATATAATCTCTAAAGTTAAATAGTCGTGCCTCCTCTACAGGTTGGATACCAGTAATATTACCAGCAATTTCAATGGATCCTGAAATATAAAATATTTGCGTTTTAATTTGCGGAATGGCACCTTTTACGTCTTCCTTTTCATTTAAAAATTTAATAATAGGTAACGCATTGTGTATTTTTTTCTGACTTAATTTTGGTTTAATAGAATGTACTACGTTAATGCTATTTTTAAAAGCATCGTAAAGCTCTACAGGTTGTTTTTTAGAGGGTTCAATCTCATTATAAACATGAATATGTGGTGTTTGATTTAAAATTAAATCGTCTAACATAGCATTTAAACCTGTCATAAAACTAACTAAAGTTATATACGCTCCAATACCAAAAGTAACACCTAAGGCTGCAATTGCAGTTTGCTTAAATTTAGTTAGCAAATGCGTTTTTGCAATATTTAATATGATGGTCCAGTTTACCATTATTCTGGTTTATAGATGTAGGTTTCTTTAGTAATTCCATCAATAACCTCCACAAATTCCATGTTTTCTAAACCTGTTTTGATGGTAATTAAACCCTCTGCTGTTTTTACTTGGTTACTATTAATCAGGTAATTTCTTGGAATGGTTAACACGTTTTCTTTTTTAGAGATTACAATATTAGCTTCTCCTGATAGTCCTGGATATAACACTTCCGGAGGATTCACAAAAATGGCTTCGACTTTAAATGTTTGATTACGTTCGTCCTTTTTAGGATATATTTTATACACCTTACCTTCTAATACTTTTCCTGTGTACGCATCTAGTGTAATTAATACATCTTGATTTTTCACAATTTTTACAATATCCACTTCATCCACTAACATTTCAATAATAAAAGTTGTAGCACTTCCAATAGATGCCACAGGTTCCATGGTATTAACCAACTCGCCAGAGGATTTATAAAGCGCGTAAACTTTACCATTTACAGCACTTTTTACTGTAAAATCCTTAGTACTAATTAAAGACGTTTGGTAATTATTTTGCGCTTGTTTTACACTTGTATTTAATTGATTTTTAGTTTGGTAATATTTATTTTTAAGTAATGTTAAAGTATTTTGTGACAGTTGATAGTTAAGTTGTTTTGCATCAAAATCGGCTTTAGAGCCTATATTTTGTGTCCAAAGGTTTTGCTGTCTAAAAAAGTTAATCGAATCGTTTTTATACTTCAAATTTGCTGCTTCAATTTCATCTTTAATCCCTGATAAAATAGCTGCACTCCCATTATAATTTTCCTTTGCTAAATCTAAAGACAGTTTAGCATTTTGTGTATTTAAAACTGGTGCATTATTTATTATTTGAGCAATCGCTTGGCTTTTTTTAACAACATCACCTTCTTCAACAAAATTTTTATCTAAAATACCAGCAACAATAGCATACGCTTGATATAGACTATCCGGTTGTATTGTTACAGACGTGTATACAGATTGGGTTAAATCCTGAGCTATCGGAAACATCTTTTCTGTTTTACTATTGCAAGATAAAAGCAATAAAACAAGACCTATTAATACAAGATTTTTCATATTTTTTTTAATTCAATATCTAATTTAGCTAACAGCATTAATTCTGATTTATTACGATTAGAAAAACTACTTGCTACTGCATTTGCTGTTTTTACTATTAATGCTTTTCGTGATTCAGTAAATAGCGTTTTGTTAGTGTTCATAAAATTCAAAAAACTTTTAAAACAGGTGTCTGCATTGTAATCATGATCCCTATGTAACCAACTAAAACTATCAATGATTGTAAATGTATCTTCGGTTAATTTCCATTCCTTTTCTACTGTAAATTTTAAGGCGTTAATTTCATCAACTTCAATTGTCCCATCTATACAAGCAATAGCGTAAAACAACTTACCAAGGTTTTGATAAAATAGTTTCAGGGTATGATCTTCATTTTTCATATTCAAAAATATTACACCGGAAAATTAAGCCGAATCTTTAACTTATTTCATGATATAAATCATCAAAAAGTAGAGCACTCCCACTTTTTTTTGT
Organism: Olleya sp. UBA1516; assembly: GCF_002323495.1. Taxonomy (NCBI): domain Bacteria; kingdom Pseudomonadati; phylum Bacteroidota; class Flavobacteriia; order Flavobacteriales; family Flavobacteriaceae; genus Olleya; species Olleya sp. UBA1516. Next base: position 34,173 of record NZ_DCQO01000009.1, on the reverse strand, counting down.
AATTTTATTTTCATTAATAAATACGCTTAAAACACTGTATGCTTAAAACTAATCAAGATGTTTTTGAAATACTATCTGAAGCCATATCTGAAGGTATTTTGATAGTGGACGAAAACCAAATTATTATAGCTGTAAACTCGTCCACTGAAGAGATGTTTGGCTATGAAAAAGATGAGTTAAACAACAAACCACTAGAAACTTTAATACCTAAGACCTACCATAAAGGTCATGGACAGCATTTTGATAACTATTATAAAAACAGCGAAAAACGTACCATGGGTAAAGGACGCGCACTTTTTGCTGCAAGAAAAGATGGCAGTACTTTTCCTGTTGAAGTTGGTTTAAATCCATTTAATGTCTCTGAAAAAAAATATGTAATGGCATTGGCTATTGATATTACAGAACGTAAAAATTATACCGATAAACTTGAAAAAACAGTTATCGAACGCACAAAACAACTTACCGAAGCTTTAGCTACAGAAAAAGAATTAAATGATTTAAAAACAAAGTTTCTATCTCTTGTTTCGCATGAGTTTAAAACACCTTTAACCGGAATTTTAACCTCGTCTATGCTACTAAGCAAATACAAATTAGCAGAACAACAAGATAAACGAGACAAGCATATAAATACCATTAATAGTAAAGTACACTACCTTAATAATATTTTAAATGACTTTTTATCTGTAGAAAAACTTGAATCTGGAAAAGTAAATTATAGGTTTACAGAGTTTAGATTAAGTAAGGTTATAAATGAAGTTATTTATAATGCAAATATGCTTTTAAAAGAAGGTCAAAAAATAAATTATCCAGAAGATATTGATGATATGTCACTAATTCAAGATGAGAAAACTTTGGAATTAGCATTGTCTAATCTAGTGCATAATGCCATTAAATATTCGCCAGAAAATACTACCATTCAGTTAAAAGTAAAACAAGATCCAATCAATACAACTTTTATAATTATTGATAACGGAATTGGAATTCCAGAAAACGATCAAAAAAACATTTTTAATCGTTATTTTAGGGCTGAAAATGCGCTGTTAAATCAAGGCACAGGAATAGGATTAAATATTGTAAAAACACATTTAGAAAACTTAGGAGGAACAATAGGTTTTGAAAGTGAAGAAAATATAGGTTCCACATTTACCATTACCATACCAAACCAACCAAACTAATGAAAACCATACTTTTAATTGAAGATGACGCTGTTTTAAGAGAAAACACTAAAGAACTTTTAGAGCTTTCTGACTACCACGTGACTACTGCATCAAACGGAAGATTAGGATTAGAAGCTGCAATAACAAACACACCAGACATTATTATCTGCGATATAATGATGCCAGAACTAGATGGATATGGTGTATTAGATGGCTTGTCTAAGCAAGAAAAAACTATGCACATTCCTTTTATTTTTTTAAGTGCAAAAACCGAAAGACAAGATGTAAGAAAAGGTATGGATTTAGGTGCAGATGACTATATTAAAAAACCCTTTGAAGAGGATGAAATAATAAGCGCTATAGAAAGTAGATTGGCTAAAGCTGCTATTTTAAAAGATCGTCGTGAAGCCCAAAACCCTGAATCAGATAAAACAGATACGCTTAGAAATTTAAATGACTTAAAAAACTTTTTTGATGATAATGGAGACCTGTTTGATTATGGTAAAGATGAGCAGATTTACAAAGAAGGTCAAAACTCTAACTACGTTTATTTAATACTTAAAGGTATAGTAAAATGCCATAAATTAGACGAAAAAGGAAAAGAGCTGACCACTGCTTTACATAAAGAAGACGACTTGTTTGGCTATACCTCTTTTACACAAAACATACCATATCAAGAAACCGCAACAACTATAAGTGAGACATCATTAGTTGGGCTTTCAAAAAACGAATTAACCAATATTTTAAATACCAATCACAAATTAACTTTAGAGTTAATACAATTACTTACAGATGATATTTCTGGTGTAAAAAATCAATTATTAGAAATGGCTTACAGTTCTGTTTACAAAAAAACAGCAACTACAATTTTAAAATTTGCGGACAAATTAAATTGCAAACCTAAAGAGCCCATTAAAATTTCTAGAAACGATTTAGCAAGTGTAGCTGGAATAGCAACAGAGACCTTAATTAGGACTATTTCATCCTTTAAAAAACAAGGATTAATAGAAATTGAAGGTCGAAACATTAAAATTATTGATATCGAAAAACTTAAAGAAGTTAACTAATAGCCTTATTAAATAAAGGGTATATGATTTTTATCATTTTTTAAAACAAGTGTTACGCATAGATTTGTTTTTAATAAGATAAAAATTAAATGAAATCTATATTATTACCTACGGATTTTTCAAAAAACTCTTGGAACGCTATTGAATATGCAATTAAGTTTTGTGCAAACACACCATGTACATTCTATTTAATGCATGTCAATAGATTAGCAGAAGTTTCTGTGGATACAATGGATTACAACATTAATACTGCTGTTATTGAAGAGACGTATACTGCTACTGCTAAAAAACAATTAACCGCATTTTTAAAAAAAACAGCTAGTCAATATCCAAATAACTCAAATCATGCTTTTTATACTATAAACGAAGTCGATTTTTTTATAGACGCTGTTAGAAAACAGGTTTTAGAAAAAAAGATAGACCTTATAGTTATGGGTACAAAAGGAGCTTCCGGATTAGAAAAGCTAATCCTAGGCAGTAACACCGCAGATATTATTACCAAAGTAAAATGCAATACTTTAGTGGTACCTGAAAACGCAACCTTTAAAACCCTTAGTCAAATTGCATTTCCTACAGATTTTCTACAATTTTACGGTATAACAACATTACAACCTGTTGTAGATATTTTAGAAAAATTTAATGCAGCATTAAGAGTACTTCATATTACAAAGAAAAACTCTGTATTAAATAATGATCAAAAAAAGAATAAAGAGTTTGTTTCAGATTACTTTAGTGCTAACAAGCATAGTTTTCATTACCTTACTAACACAAAAATTGAAGCTGCAATACAATCCTTTGTACAAGAAAATTCCATTGATATGATTGCTATGGTAGCTAAAAATCTAAACTATTTTCAACAAATACTTTTTCATAGTAAAGTTGAATACATTAGCTATCAAACAGATGTACCCTTTTTAGTGCTTCACGAATAATTTAAAAGATGAATATAGGCTTAGTTCTTTCTGGTGGTGGTATGCGAGGTGCTGCACATATTGGTGCAATTAAAGCATTAGAAGAACACAATATTTTCCCTACACACATTGCTGGTACAAGTGCAGGAGCTATTATTGGTTCATTATATGCATATGGCTTTTCGTGCCAACAAATGATGGAATTTTTAAAAACCACCCAACTTTTTAACTACAAAAAATTTGCTATTAGCAAACCTGGTTTTATTGATGCCGAAAAATATTATAACTACTTTAAAAAACAGTTTCCAGAGGATAATTTTAAAGCATTAAACAAACAGCTTTTTATAACTGCTACAAATATTTTAAGTGGTGATTTAGAAGTTTTTAATGAAGGCGAATTAATTAAACCTGTTTTAGCATCGGCAGCTTTTCCTGGATTATTTTCTCCAATAAAAATGAAACAGGGCTTGTACGTCGATGGTGGTGTACTTAACAACTTTCCTGTGGACGTGCTACAAAAAGAATGCGATCAGATTATTGGCGTTTATTTAAATTTATATAACACAAAAACAGAAGCGCAATTAAAACATTTTCATAATATTATTGAGCGTTCCATTACTTTAGGTGCTGTAAAAACAGATATGGAAAAGTTTTCAAATTGTGATATTTTAATAGCACCTCAAGCACTAAGTCAATTTGCACTTTTTGACAAAAAAAATATCGATGCTATTTATAAAATTGGTTACGATAGCATGAAAGACGTCTTAAAAAACCAAAAATCAAAGACTTAAAATATATTCCGTTAAGCAATAAAATGCACACCTCTTATTATGACAAGCAATTCCGTATCTTTGTCATATAAAGGCTTGACATGAAACTGAACATAAAAAACACATTTACTACACAACTTCCAGCAGACCCAATAACAGACAATAGTAGACGTCAAGTCACTAAAGCCTGTTATAGTTTTGTGACTCCTAAACAGACTGCAAAATCAGAGTTAATCCATGTCTCTCCAGAGATGTTGGACACCTTAGGTTTTTCAGAAAACGATGCTAAAACAAAACAGTTTTTAAATGTGTTTACAGGTAATACCGTGTTTGAAGGCACCACGCCATATGCGATGTGTTATGGTGGGCACCAATTTGGACATTGGGCCGGACAATTAGGCGATGGACGTGCTATTAATTTATTTGAAGTCGAACACAATAATAAAAACTGGAAACTACAATTAAAAGGAGCTGGTGAAACTCCGTATTCTAGAACAGCAGATGGTTTAGCTGTTTTACGAAGCTCAGTCAGAGAGTATTTATGTAGCGAAGCCATGTATCATTTAGGTGTACCAACTACACGCGCTTTAAGCTTAGCGTTATCCGGAGACCAAGTATTACGTGACGTCATGTATAACGGTAATCCTGCTTACGAAAAAGGCGCAATTGTGTCCCGAATTTCACCAAGTTTTTTACGTTTTGGAAGTTTTGAGATTTTAGCCTCAAGACAGGATACAGAAACCTTAAAAACACTAGTAGACTATACTATAAAAAATCATTTTTCGCATTTAGGCGCACCAAGCAAACAAGCTTACGTTCAGTTTTTTAACGACGTAGCCATGCGTAGTTTAGACATGGTTATCCATTGGCAACGTGTTGGTTTTGTGCATGGTGTTATGAATACCGATAACTTATCAATCCTAGGTTTAACCATAGATTACGGACCATACGGTTGGTTAGAAGGTTTTGAGCCTGGATGGACGCCAAATACGACAGACAATCAAAACAAACGCTACCAATATGGATCACAACCAGATATTGTCCTTTGGAATTTATACCAATTAGCAAATGCCTTATATCCATTAATTGAAGAGGCAGAAGGTTTAGAAGCAGTGTTAGCAAATTATGCCGAGCAAAAAGACATCCAATACCTACAAATGATGCGTAGTAAAATTGGATTGTCATCCGAAGAACAATTAGACGCCAACTTGATTCAAGAATTAGAAGATTGTTTGCAACTAACAGAAACAGATATGACTATCTTTTTCCGTAATCTATCAGATTTTGATGGTGCAAATCCGACTAATGGATTACAAATTATTCGTGATTCTTTTTACGACATAAAATCTGTAACAGAAGCTGTAAAAGACAGATGGAATTTATGGTTTGATAGTTATGCAGACCGTTTGGAACGCGACCCAATTTCAGCGAAAGCGAAAAAAGAAAACATGAACAACGTAAACCCAAAATACGTATTACGTAATTACATGGCGCAATTAGCAATAGACGATGCTAACAAAGGTGATTACAAGCTTATTGATGACTTATTCAACTTACTAAAACAACCTTACGCAGAGCAGCCAAAACACGAAAAATGGTTTGCAAAACGACCAGAATGGGCTAGACACAAGGTTGGTTGCTCCATGTTATCTTGTAGCTCTTAGTTTTATAAATATATTATGTTTAACGCTTCTTTCTTCCTGCTTTTTTACAAAGCAGAAATTCATTTTCCTCTAAAAAATATGAGAAAAACAAAAAAAGAATAGAGTAACGATATTACAAAAGCAATAACAAAAGCTAAAACTATAACCAAAAAAACAAAATAGCAAACAGCTCCTCTCTTTAGCTAAAGAGAGGTGGTTTTTACTTCAGAAAAAATCGGAGAGTTTGACCTAAAACGCGCAGCAGTTTTAAAACAACAAAAAATAAACACAAATAACAATCTAACTCCTCTTTCTTACTGCTTTTTTTTCCAAATCAGAAATTCATTCTCCTCTTAAAATAAGAGGAGAGCTAAATAAAAAAAAGAAAACAATGAACAATAAAATAGCATTTGGAGGTGGTTGTCATTGGTGTACAGAAGCAGTATTTCAAGCCTTAAAAGGTGTAAATAAAGTCGACCAAGGTTTTATAGCTTCAACCAAAAGTAACACAACTTTCTCAGAAGCTGTTATTGTTCATTTTGATTCGGAAATAATTACACTTGATATCTTAATTCAAATACATTTATACACGCATAAAAGTAGCTCTAACCATTCAATGCGGACAAAATACAGATCGGCTATCTATTATTTTTCAGAAGCTCAAAAAGAAGCTACTTCCCAACTTCTAATTAAGTTACAATCAGAATTTGATACACCACTAATTACCAAAACACTTCCTTTTAAAGACTTTAAACCGTCAGAAATTCAATTTAAAAACTACTATAAAAACAATCCAAATAAACCGTTTTGTAAAACTTATATTAATCCAAAACTTAAGTTATTACAACAAAAGTTTAGCAAACATTTAACGGATAACATACAGCGTAAATCTATTAAATAATAGCTATTTAGTATCTTTGTTAAAAAAGAAAAAGAATGTCAGACACTAAAAAACCTGATAATATTGTTTTTAATCCAGAGACACAAAAATACGATGCATCATTAAAACCGTATGCAACAAATGTTGGTGCGCCTGCCATAAAAGTAACAGAAAACGTTACCTGGAAAAACAAAAACGTACACAAAGCCAATAAGCAAATTAAAGCCAAGTATTTAGAGTTAAAAGCCGAATACGAAAAAATGATGGCAGAACTAGAATATAATAATCTAGTTTATAATGCTAAGTTTAGTTTTCAGCCCATAATTGGAGAGACGTATCATTTATATAGAGATAATAAAGGACAACCCTTTTTATCTATTATTGCGCCCGAACAATGCAATTTTGACTTTATTGGCAGTTTTTATTTAAACTCGGAACACATTTGGAAAAGAACCGACGAAGAAGCTACAGACAACGACTTAATTGATAATGAGTAATCTTCATATAATAAGTCTACTATTTGATTTTGGATTAGTCGTATTAATTTGGATGGTACAACTTATAATTTATCCAAGTTTTAAATACTATAATCAAGAGGCGTTAATAAAATGGCATGCCAAATACACGGTAAGAATCGCTGGTATTGTAATCCCGCTAATGTTTGGTCAGTTAATACTGTATTTATATCTAGTATTTACGCAATCCGACACCTCTATTTATATTAAAAGTGCTTTAACTATTAGTGCGTGGATAGCGACTTTTGCAATATTTGTTCCGTTGCACAGCACAATTAACAACGGGAAAAGTACAGAAAAAACACTACAAGATTTAGTATCAAAAAACTGGATCAGAACAGCAATTTGGACGTTATTATTTATAATTAACCTAATTACAATAGTAAAATAAAAAGCATAAAAAAATCCCAAGCATAACACTTGGGATTTTTTTTATATTAATAAATAGCAGTAAAAATGCCCACTATTTAATAAATCCTAAAACTAGTTTCCTTTTTTGTAATCCTCTAAAAACTTAGCTAAACCACTGTCCGTTAAAGGATGTCTTAATAACCCTTCAATAGAGCTTAAAGGTCCAGTCATAACATCAGCACCTAATTTAGCACAGTCAATAACGTGCATTGTGTGACGTACAGATGCAGCTAAAATTTCAGTTTCAAAAGCATAATTATCATAGATATGTCTAATCTCTGCAATCAAGTTTAAACCATCCGTAGAGATATCGTCCAAACGTCCAATAAACGGAGACACGTAAGTCGCACCAGCCTTAGCAGCTAATAATGCTTGACCAGGAGAAAACACTAACGTTACATTAGTTTTAATACCTTTATCACTAAAGTATTTACAAGCCTTAATACCATCTTTAATCATTGGTAATTTAACCACGATTTGATCATGTAATTCCGCAAGTGCCTCACCTTCTCTAACCATACCTTCAAAGTCAGTAGATATTACTTCCGCACTAACATCACCATCCACAATATTGCAAATGTCAACATAATGCTTCATAATATTATCATGTCCAGTAATCCCTTCTTTAGCCATTAACGACGGGTTAGTGGTAACACCATCTAAAATACCCATATCCTGAGCGTCTCTAATTTGGTCTAAATTGGCAGTATCAATAAAAAATTTCATTTAAAAAATATTTAAGTTGTGTATATTTAATTATTTGGGCGTTACCACAAGGGGCAGGCTGTCCGTTATATCTTTTTTTGCCATTTGTGGCAGCAAAAAAAGGATGCCACTTCCATCCTTAACGCAATGCAAAGTTACAATTTAACTTTTGCAAGTAAAATAATGATATCAAATGATATTAACATTTTACTCAAAGTCAAACGTTTTTACGAAGTTAAAAATAATTAAAACCGATTAAATTAATTTAGGAACTTGGAATTTTGAATTTGTTATTTGGGATTTCCTATAATTTGTAATGATTCAATAATAGTTTCTCGTACATCTTATCAGGTAATAAAAACTTTAAAATAATAGAAAATTTTTGCATTGGCGCGCCAACCTTATAATGTATTTGCGGATTTTTAGTATTAATAACCAAATGCACTTTTTTAGCCACAGCAATTGGGCTACTGCTATTATCAACATGATCGTCAATATCTTTAAGTACGTTTGGATACTTGGTGTATGGCGAGTCTTTTAAAACTGGTGCATGGTAACGCCCAGCAGCAATATTTGTAGCAAAATCACCAGGTGCTATATTAGTAAATTTAACTCCAAAATCCTTAGTTTCCATGCGTAACGCTTCCGTAACAATTTCCAAAGCACCTTTACTAGCGCTATAAATACCACGATATGGTAATCCCATGTATCCAGCAATGGATGTAATGTTTATAACCAAACCAGACTGTTGTGCTCGCATTTGCGGTAACACAGCTTTTATAACATTTATAGGTCCAAAAAAGTTGGTATTAAAATTATGTTGGATTTGGTCTTGCGGAATTTCTTCAATAGCACCATTTATACCAACACCTGCATTGTTAACCAACACATCTAGCTTACCTTCTGCGTCTATTACTGTTTTTACAGCAGCTGCAATAGTAACCGTATCATTAACATCTAAAGCTACCAACTTAAATTTACTGTTGGCGTAATTAGACGGATTGCGACTGGTACCATAAACAATACACCCTTTTTCGGTTAAAAACTCACCTATAGATTTTCCTATTCCAGAAGAGCCTCCTGTAATTAATACAACTTTAGACATGATTTGTAAATAATAAATTAAGAACTGTAAAATTAATAATGCTTCTGAGAAAACATCGTAAAAGCAAAAAAGATTTGCTAGAATTAACTAACAAATCTTTCTTTTATGTTTTTAAATCTCTTTTTAAAAAAGGATTTAGAGTAATCAAAAAAAGGCAAGCTACCTACATCACACCGCTACGACCATCTACCTTTGCTTCGTTCCCGACCTGGAGGATTCAACAGGAGCTGGTTGTGTAGGACTTGCCAGGTGCAAAGATACACACATTTTATTTTCTTGCAATCATTTTTTATAATGAATTTTAATAAATAACTTGCTCTCAAATAAGTTTACAAAATGAAAGCATTTAAATACCTTACAATCATATTTTTAGCAATCACATTATTTTCTTGTGGTGACGACGTAGAAGCGCAAAAAAAGAGCTTTTCGGTTACAACCAACGCTCAAAATGGTACAATTAGCATTGACAAAACGCTAGAAGTGTCTTTAAAAAATCCTAAAAACATACCAATAACCTCTGCAAGTTATCAATTAGATGGCAAACCAATTCAGGCTAAACAACCGCTTTCTGACTTTAAATTAGGAGAACATAATTTAAAAGCTACCATTAATTTTGATGGCGAAACTGCCGAAATCAATCAAACTATTGCATTGTTAAGTGATGTGGCTCCAAAATTTTTAACAGTAGAAATTATAAATACGTTTCCGCATGATAACACTTCTTTTACACAAGGTTTAGAGTTTAATAATGGTGTGCTTTATGAAAGTACTGGACAACGTGGCGAATCTAAAATTAGAAAAATAGATTATAAAACTGGTGACGTTATTAATGAAACTACTATTCCTGATGCTTTTTTTGGAGAAGGTATTACAGTACTTAATAATACCGTTTACCATTTAACTTGGCAAGGTCAAAAAGGATTTACTTATGATGCCACTACCCTAGAAAAGAAAAGCAGCTTTAATTACGGAAAAAGTAAAGAAGGTTGGGGATTTGCTAACGACGGAACTAACCTGTATAAAAGTGATGGAACCAGTTTAATCTGGAGTCTAAATTCTGATACGCTAAATGAAGAAGACCACATACAAGTGTGCACTACAAAAGGAAAAATTGGAAGATTAAACGAAATTGAATTCGCAAATAACAAATTATACGCTAACATCTGGGAGAAAAACGGAATTGCAATTATCAATCCTAAAAATGGTGCTGTAGAGGCTGTAATTGACTGTACTATTTTAACCAAACAAATTCCTAATTTTTCGATTAACGAAAACTGTTTAAATGGTATTGCTTACAATCCAGAAACACAAACGTTTTTCTTAACCGGAAAACGTTGGGACAAATTATTTGAAGTTAAAATCTTGGACAATTAACGTCATCTTATAAAAGTTAAAAGATTATAAATTAGGTGTTAAAGTCTCTTAATTAAATTTTTCATGTCATTGATAAATCTAAATTTGAGACTAATCAACCAACCAACTATTGAAAAATTTTACGCTTTTATTAGTCTTTTTGACAAGCTATTTTGCATCCGCACAAACGGTAAATGGTATTGTTTACGACTCCATTTCTACCATAGAAAATATTAAAATAACCAACCTGTCTTCCAAAAAAATGACAGCTTCCGATGCTCACGGAACGTTTTCAATAGCAGGAAACATTGGAGACACGCTTCATGTTAGTTCCTTATTTTATAATGAGCAAAAGTTAGTTTTAAAAGGGCATCATTTCCACGAAAGTGTAGTTATTGAGCTTAAACAGGTTTTTAATAACCTAGACGAGGTTAAACTTATTGAACCTTATAAAGAGATTTTAGCGGATATTAATGTTGTTGAAACTGAGCTTAAAAACCAGATTTTGGCAGACATAAAAAATAATCCTCATTTGTACTCTAAACAACCTACAACTGGTGGAATTGATATTATACAAGTTATTGGACTGATTGCTAAATTGTTTGAAAATAAGGACAAATATGTCGAGCCACCTTTTATTGAAATGACTTACGAAGATTTAGAAACAGTTTTTGAAAATTCTAGTGTATTTAACAGACGCTTTTTAACTCAAGATTTAGAAATTGAAGAGGAATACATTCCTATGTTTTTTGAATTTGTTATTAAAAACAGGCTTGATAGCGAGCTTGTAAAAAAAGATAAAGAAGTAGATTTAATAGAGCTTTTTGTACAAAAAGGAAAGACCTTTAATAAAATTATTGCTGACTTTAAAAACCAACAATAAGTGGTATTTTAGTACTTTATTAAAAATATGAAAACCTACAATAAAAATTTAATAGTTACTCTTGATGATTTAGATGCGCTAAATCACGTTAATAATGTGCGCTATATTGAATGGGTAAATCACATTGCAAAAACACATTGGCAAAAAGAAGCACCAACTAAAATGCAAAATGATTTTTATTGGGTATTACTGTCACACCATATTGACTATAAACATCAAATTGTTTTGGGTGATACAGTAACACTTAAAACCTACATTAAATCTTGCCAAGGTGTTAAATCTGTTCGTGTTGTAGAGGTTTTGGTTGATGATAAAATTTGTGCGTATTCCGAAACCAAATGGTGTTTATTACATGCGGAGACTAATAAACCTGCAAGAATCACAAATGACATTATTTCTATTTTTCAATAATTTTAAAGTCATATACTATTTACCCTTCAAAAAAGTTATATTTTAGTCAACCAAAGTTACAATTACATTTTATGAAGCGTACGCTATATTTTATTTGCTGTCTTGGATTTATATTATTTTGCAGTTCTTGTCGTAAGGATTTTGAATTTCAGGCTAGTACTGGAAATTTAGGTTTTTCTAAAGACACCGTTTATTTAGACACTATTTTTGCAAATATAGGATCAAGTACGTACAACTTAAAGGTATACAACACTAGTGATGACGATATATCTATACCTAATGTATCTTTACAAAACGGAGAAAACTCTGGATATCGTTTAAATGTAGATGGTCAAGCTGGAAAAAGTTTTCAAGACGTGCAAATCCTAGCAAAAGACAGTCTTTTTATATTTATCGAAACGACTTTTAATACAAACAACTCACCTATTATTGATAATCAGTTTGTATATACAGATAAAATATTGTTTGATTCTGGAGATAATCTTCAAGATGTAGATTTAGTAACTTTAGTTAAAGACGCTATTTTTATTTATCCTGATAAGGACAATACAACTGGCATAATTGAAACCTTGACTTTAACTATTGATGGTGAATCTGTTGCAACAGATATACAAGGTCGCGAGTTACTACCTGAAGAATTAACTTTTACTAATCAAAAACCATACGTTATTTATGGCTATGCAGCTGTACCAAATGGAGAAACACTAACCATAGATGCTGGTGCACGCGTTCATTTTCATGCAAACTCAGGTTTATTAGTCTCCGAAGGTGCTACTTTAAATGTCAATGGTACTTTAAGTAGTGACCCAGAAGTATTAGAAAATGAAGTCATTTTTGAAGGTGACCGTTTAGAGCCAATATACAGTGATGTACCTGGACAATGGGGAACTATTTGGTTATTTGAAGGCAGTCAAAATAATACTATTAATCATGCTACAATTAAAAATGCAACCGTAGGTGTGTTATCAGATGGTAATGCAGATGCTGTAACCGATAAATTAACCATTACAAACTCTCAGATATATAACATAAGTACGTTTGGTATATTAGGACGAAACACGTCGATTAAAGCAGATAATATTGTTTTAAATAATGCTGGACAAGCTAGTTTTGGTGCCACTTTAGGTGGAAAATACAATGTCACCCACTCCACTATTGCTAATTATTGGAACAGTAGTTTTAGACAATTTCCAGCTTTATTAATTAATAATTTTGTTATCGATGAAGAAAACACTGCGTTTATTTCGGATTTAACCGAAGCTAATTTTAGTAATTGTATTATTTACGGAAATGATAATCCTGAGTTATTAATTGATCAAATTGAAGATGCATCTGTAGTTTTTAACTTTAAGTTTACTAATTGTTTACTACGTTTTCAAGATTCTAGTAATTTCTTTTCTAGTCCTAATTATGATTTTGATGATGCCACACATTATGAAAACATGATTTTTAACCAAGATCCTGATTTTAGAGATGTTTTTGAAAACGATATGATTATTGGTGAAAACTCAGCTGCTAATGGTCAAGGTAACACAGCATTTGCTGCACAAGTCCCAAATGATATTTTAGGCGTTAACAGAACCACTAGTCCGGACTTAGGTGCATTTCAACATATCACTTTTTAGATTGAGCGAAATAATAAAATAGGACTAGCTTTTTCAATTAGTTTTGAACTAAATAACAACCCTCAATTATTTAGTCATGATAAAGTTAAAAAGAAATATGAGCAATTTTGATAGATTAGTCCGTTTTATAGTGGTTATATTGCTTATCTCTATATTATATGTTGGAGAATTTAATGGTCTGATAGCTTTTATAATTATAATCGTTTCCGCCATGTTTTTATTTGCTAGTGTTACAGCTTTTTGCCCATTTTACAAATCGACTAACATTTCTACTTTTGACTCTGACGACTATCTATAACGTCCTCATTAACATCTGATTTTATAGTTACATTATATAAAAATGGTCTGATTATTGAGAATAAACAAAAAGTTTAATCTCTTAAATATAATCTTATGAAATCAAGTAAAATTACTCAACGTATTGCAGCTTTATTATTATTATTATTATTTATGATTACTGCAAATGGACAAACAAAGCATAAAAGCAACTCTAGCTTATTAGCTTTGGAAACCTTAAATCTAATTACTTTTATTAATACATTAAACGCACATCCAAATGACTTTTATAAAGGTGAAATGACTTTGACTGATGGAACAATTCTTATTGGATATTTTAGTTTAAACAACTCAATTACTGATAATTATGTTGTGTTGCATGACGATGGAGAAACTTACCATTATTATTGTAAGGATGAAATTAATGATGTTATGTTATACAATCCAAATTCTGACAGTAATACAGTATTTGAATTTATAAAAGATGATGGTAAATTATACCGAAAAGTATATGACAATAATAAGGACGTTATAGTTTATGACACTGCTAATTATCCTTTTGATAATACTTTAGTTGACCAAGTTATTATTGATGTAGATAATCAATTAATTGAAACATGGAATTTTTGGACTTCTGGACCAAAACATGATTTGATTAAATATCTAAGAGATAGAGATAACATTAGATATAAGCGCAACCAATTTAAGTCGTTAGACGATATATTTGAAAAATTATAAAACAAAAAAGCCTGCTAAAGTATAGCAGGCTTTTTTTCCGCGAAAGCGAAAAATCATTTATTATAGACTAAGCTACAAACAATGGTAACTCGCTCATCATTGCATTAACTTTAATTGCTATTTCGTCTAATAAATCTTCGTTTTCATGATTCATGATTACTTGATCAATAAGCTCTACAATAGCTTCCATTTCGTTTTCTTTTAAACCTCTTGTTGTAATTGCAGCAGTACCAATTCTAATTCCAGAAGTTACAAATGGTGATTTATCATCAAAAGGAACCATGTTTTTATTAACTGTAATGTCAGCTTTTACTAAAGCTTTTTCAGCATCTTTACCTGTAATGTTTTTGTTACGTAGGTCAATTAACATCATGTGGTTGTCTGTACCACCAGATATAATTTTGTAGTCACGCTTAACAAAAGCGTCTGCCATTGCTGATGCATTTTTTTTAACCTGTAGCATATAATGCATAAACGGTTCTGTTAATGCTTCTCCAAAAGCAATTGCTTTTGCTGCAATTATATGCTCCAATGGACCACCTTGATTACCAGGAAATACACCAGAATCTAAAAGTGATGACATCATTTTTAAATTTCCGTTTTTAAGTTTTAATCCAAATGGGTTTTCAAAATCTTTACCCATTAAAATCATACCTCCTCTTGGTCCACGTAACGTTTTATGTGTTGTAGTTGTTACAATATGACAATGTGGTAATGGATCGTTTAAAATACCTTTTGCAATTAATCCTGCTGGATGCGATATATCTGCTAATAACAAAGCACCAACGCTATCTGCTATTGCTCTAAAACGTTTAAAATCTATATCTCTAGAATATGCAGATGCTCCTGCAATAATTAATTTAGGCTGCTCTTTAGTTGCAATTTCTTGAATTTTATCATAGTTTAAAACACCTGTTGCTTCTTCTACTCCATAAAATACAGGATTGTATAATTTACCCGAAAAATTTACTGGAGAACCATGTGTTAAATGCCCACCATGAGATAAATCAAATCCTAAAATTTTATCTCCCGGTTGTAAAACTGCGTGATAAACAGCTGTGTTTGCCTGACTTCCTGAGTGTGGTTGCACGTTAGCATACTCTGCACCAAATAATGTTTTGGCTCTATCAATTGCTATCTGCTCTACCTCGTCAACTACTTCACAACCACCATAATAGCGCTTTCCAGGATACCCTTCGGCATATTTGTTAGTTAACACAGATCCAGCTGCTTCCATAACTTGGTCACTGACAAAGTTTTCGGATGCAATCAATTCTATACCATCTAGTTGGCGTTCTTTTTCTGCTTGAATTAGTTCAAAAATTTGTTCGTCGCGTTGCATAATTGTATGTTTTTAAATTTCCGCTTTAAGCGAAAATAGTTTTATCGTTAAATATTTATCAAAAATAAGAAATACTGCTTGTAAATAATTGAAAAAACATATATTTACTTAGAATTTATAAACAACAAATCAACAATTATATATATGCCATTATCCGCAAATAATCCAGACAGAAAATCATGGTTACACGTCGATAAAAACTCTGACTTTCCTATTCAAAATATTCCTTTTGGTGTTTTCTTAACTAGAGACGACATTATTACCATTGGAACACGAATTGGAGACACAGCAATTGATTTAGGCGCTTTACACCAATTAGGTTATTTTGAAGGCATACCATTAACAGATGATATTTTTCTTCAAGACACCTTAAACGATTTTATTGCTGATGGACGCAAAACGTGGCGTTTGGTTAGAAATAGAATTGCTGAAATATTTGATGCTGACAATGACTCGCTTAAAAATAATGTAAAACATAAAGAAGTTGTTTTATTTAGATTAGACGAAATTGAAATGCAGTTACCAGTGCAAATTGGTGATTACACAGATTTTTATTCTAGTATAGAACATGCTACTAATGTTGGGACCATGTTTAGAGATCCTGACAATGCCTTATTACCAAACTGGTTACACATACCTGTTGGTTACCATGGTAGAAGCAGCTCTATCATCCCATCTGGAATACCAGTACACAGACCACAAGGTCAAACCTTACCTGCTGGAGCAACTGAGCCAGTATTTGGACCAAGTAAATTAGTGGATTTTGAGTTAGAAATGGCTTTTATTACTACTGATGCAAATGATTTAGGAGAACCAATTCCGGTTAATGAAGCTGAAGAATATATTTTTGGTTTAGTATTATTTAATGATTGGTCTGCACGTGACATCCAAAAATGGGAATATGTGCCATTAGGACCATTTTTAGCTAAAAACTTTGCATCATCAATATCTCCTTGGATTGTTACTTTAGACGCGTTACAGCCTTTTAAAGCTGACAGCCCAAAACCACTTAAAAAGCTTTTACCTTACTTACAACAAAACGGTAAAAAGAGTTACGATATTAATTTAGAAGTTGCTATACAACCTGAAAAGGCTAAAGAAACTGTGGTTAGTAAATCTAACTTTAAGCATATGTATTGGAGTATGTCGCAACAATTGGCGCATCATACTGTAAATGGATGTCCAGTTAACTCTGGAGATATGATGGGAAGTGGTACTATATCAGGACCGACACCAGATACTTATGGATCGATGTTAGAATTATCGTGGAGAGGTGAAAAACCTGTAAAACTTAATGATGGTACAGAGCGTAAATTTATTAATGATAATGATACCGTTATTATGAGAGGTTACTGCGAAAAAGATGGTACTAGAATTGGATTTGGAGAAGTTAAAACAAAATTATTACCAGTGTTTGAGCCTAAAAAGGCAAAATAACAACTTATTAAACATCAAATAGTTAACCCTTAAATTTAAAAATTTAAGGGTTTCTTTTTTGGGTTTGGCACGTAAATTGAATTTCTATATATATAGAAACCAATTAAATCCAAAAAAGATGAGAAAATTTACACTTATTTCAGTAGTTCTTCTAGTACTTACATCTTGTGTTGGAAGAAAACAAATCGAGAAACAATTACATTCTGGTGATTACGATTTAGCCATTAGTAATGCTTTAAAAAAGTTAGAAAACAACAAAGATAAAAAGCGTAAGCAAAGCTACGTAATGATGCTTCAAGATGCCTATTACAAAGTGGTTGACGAAGATCATACTAACTTAAACCATTTAACTAAAGATGGAAATCCAGAGTTGTATGAAACGATATATAACACCTATTTAGATTTAGATAGTCGTCAAAATGCAATCAAACGTGTTTTACCTTTACAAATTAGTGGACAAAATTTAGAACTTAATTTTAATGATTATAGTGATGAAATAATTAACTATAAAACTAAAGTATCTGAGTATAAATACGGACAAGCTAAGCAATTAATGACAACAGATAATAAGTTTTACAATCGTGATGCTTATGAGTTGTTACAGTCCATTGAAGCGATTAATCCTAACTACAAAAATGTTAGAGATTTATTAAGTGAGGCACATTTAAATGGGACAGATTTTGTTTTAGTTACTGTACAAAACCAGACACGTCAGATACTACCACAACGTTTGGAAGCCGATTTATTAAATTTTGATACTTATGGCCTTAATCAGTTTTGGACAGCATATCATGCTAATCAAGATCATACCATTGATTACGATTATGCAATGGAGTTACAATTACAACGTTTAAATATCTCTCCAGAGCATATTACAGAAAGACAATCATTACGTCAAAAAGATATTATTGATGGTTGGGAGTATATTTTAGACAGTAACGGAAATGTTGTAAAAGACAGTTTAGGTAATGATGTTAAACAAGATAAAATTATAAATATTAAAGCTAGATTTTTTGAAGTTAATCAACTTAAATCTACGCAAGTTATTGCTAAGGTTGTTTACACAGATTTAAAGCAAAATCAAATAATAGATAATTTTTTAATAGATAGTGAGTTTGTTTTTGAAAACACTTTTGGAACTGTAAAAGGTGATCGCAGAGCTTTAAATACTGAAGATTTACAATTACTAAAAAACCAACTTGTACACTTTCCTAGTAATGAACAAATGGTTTATGACACTGGAGAAGACTTAAAATACAAATTAAAAGATATTATAACAAGATATAGTTTTAGAGGTTAACCTTATGTGCTATACCAAAACAAAACTCCCAAATAACTTTGGGAGTTTTTTTATTATTGCTACTACTTGATTTTTAATATTAACAGGAAGGTTGTACAACAGTTTATCGACCCTTGCCTTTCTTTTATTATGTTGGATAACTGTCGTGATTTTTAATATTTACTAATAACTTTAAAATCTTGTCCAAATGAGACGTTATTAATTAAAAGTAAAAGTGTAATTATTAGTTTATTCATTTAAAAAATGGGAATTAACTTGATTTATGTTAGTTGTAAATTCTAATTATTTCGCCATTTCCCTTTCCATTTACACTTCTAACATAGCCATTTATAACTTTATTCATAGGGATTGGATTATGGCCAGGAAAATAGTCTTTGTATTTTTTATAAGCATCTTCTACCATTCCTGAAGACACCACATTTACCCTAATTCCGTTTTCAATTTCTAGAGCCACTGCTTGTACAAAACTATGAATACCACCATTTACCATAGCAGCACTTGTGGTCTTAACAACTGGATCGTCTGCTAAAATACCAGTGGATAAGGTTATTGATCCTTTTGGGTTTAAATACTGTTGTCCAATACGCACCAGATTAACTTGTCCCATTAATTTACTTCTTAATCCAATATAATAATCGTCTTCAGTAAGATTATTAAAATCGTCCCATTTTGCCTCTCCTGCAATACAAATAATGGCATCTAATTTTCCAATTTGTTCAAACATGGCTTTTATTGACTTGCTGTCTACAATATCCACATTTACATCGCTATTGCTTCGTCCAGCGATTATTATTTGGTTGTTTTCTTTAAAATGCGCAACAACAGTTTTTCCTATTGTTCCGTTTCCTCCTATTATTAAAATTTTCATAGTTTGTTTTTTAAGTTAAACATTGATTTTTCTTGCAATTATCTTTGTTACTTCTTGACTTGTAAATGGTCAAAGTAGCAATCACACTCCAAAGTAAATTGGTCACAAATGGAGGTATTGCGTTATAGAAATAACAATTTATGGCTATAAAAAGGCCTCCAACCAAATTTAAATACTTACCATAATCTAACCATTTTTTATTTTTTAATAAGGTTAATGCGTATGCCAAGATTATAAATCCTGAACCTGTCCAACCTAAAATATCAATTAGTAATTTCATAGTTTGTTATATTGCGAAATATAGATATGAATGCTTAATTTTTTTTAAATTAAAAATTCTGTGAACTGTTTAATGGTCTTTTCGTTTCGTTTTAAATAGGACCATTTTCCATGTCTTGTTGCTATTAAAAGACCACATTTTTCCATATTTGTTAAATACGTTGAAATAGTAGATTGAGATAATTTTGTTTTTTCTTGAATATAGGTAACACAAACACCATCATTAAAATGCTTTAATGTTTCGTGTGGCGGAAAATGTTTTTCTGGCTCTTTTAGCCATTCTAATATTTGAAATCGGATTTGATTAGATAAGCATTTACCAATTTCTGTTGCTATTTTCAAATTCATAATGCTAACATATCGAAAATTCTAGATATATAAAAATGAAAACGTAATTATTTAAAAAAAAATTACTTTAACATCCCTTAAATCAATGATATATTTGAAGTGGCATTTGAACACTTTAAACAATTGGCTGACTATATAATTCTCTTTTAAAATCCTTTGGAAAACTTAGTAATGCTTTAGTAGTTGTAACTATTAACATGGCTTTTTAGCCTTGTCAGTAATTAAACTCCTATTGTGTTAATTTGTGCAAGAAAACTAAAAATTAGCTACAACATTTATAGTCATGATTAAGTTTAAACTAAAAGTCTTACTGGAAGCTAAGCTTAATCCCTAATTAGCAGAAAGCTAAACAAGGTGTTTTGAGTTTTTATTTTTAATTAGGTAACTGTTAATTACTATTTGAGTAATTAAAGCGCCACAAAAAATCCCGAGATATCCAAATAGTTTGATATGAGTCAAATTTTTCAAAACAGTTCCAAAATATAAACCAGCTAAAATACCTAAGATTAAAATGACAATATATTTTAGTAATTTAATTCTTCCTAATTTTACTAATTCATTATTCTTTTTTTCAAAAGATTCATTATTAATAATATACTGTTTTAAATTGTCTATATATGTTTCAAAAATAGATGAAAAAGCTATTGGTGTAATAACTCCAAAACCATAGGTTTTAACTGTATGATGGATAACAATTTTATGATTATCAACACTTTTGACTTTAATATTAGATTCCCAATTTAGAACATTTAGTTTCCAGCCATCAAAAATTGACCCTTTTTTCTCAAAAACAAGATCGGTTTCATCCTTTATAATTTTAAGATTATTATTTTGAAAATAGTGAATAAGCTTGTCCTTTGTTACTGCGTTATTATTTATTTGAAATTCAAAACTATTATGATATTCTTTCATGAGATCAGATAATTAGACTCTTTTACTATGATTTATTAAGGATAAATTTAAACATTAATTTTATACGCTGTTGTCGTTCGATTTTTTATCCAATTCTTAAATTCTAAATTAACCTTTACTTCTTGAATTCCGTGAGTTTTATTTTCAAAAGTAAAAGTAGGATGATAGTCAATTTTGTATTTTTTTAATATTTCGTCGATTTTTAATTTCTCAAATTTTGCTTTAGTTTCTTGTTTTTTAAACGCTTTAAGTTTAGAGTACGCCATTCCTAAAAAAGTAAAACCCATTACAATAATTCCAAGTTTTACTGACCATATAAACACGCTATGTATTGTCCATTCTGAAAAATAATATCCTCCAATTATTAATAAAATTCCACTAATACTAGTCCAAAATATAGTGAGATGAATTGAGTTTTTATTATTACTTAATATTACCAACTCTAGGTTTGTCCTTTCTAATTTTTCTAGAAATTTTTCATCAAATTTAATTTTGGAGCAAGTATTTATAAAGTTAGGCTTTTTTTGGGTCAAATTACAAGTCAAACCATTTTCAAAACTTGTCCTTTCGTTTTGACATAAAGCACAATCATTGTATATACAAAGTTTAGACATTAGTTTTTTAATTTATTTCCATTGGTTTAACTCCCATAACTTTAATCCACTCTGTCACTTCTAAAGGTTTCCAATGCTTATTGGTGTAAACTTTATAAATATAATCGTACAAGGCTTTAGTTAAAAAAATTAGTCGACCATCATTTGCGCCAGAAGCTAAATAAACCCTTTCGTTAATGCCTTGTTTTTCTGCTTCTTGGTTTATTATTTGAGCAAATCTCATCACTGATTCTCCCCAACCATAATTTTTAAAGTTTTTAAAAATTACATATTTAGTTCCGTTTATTGTTATCCTATGATTTAACCATTTATTTTTATCATCCCATACTTCGATATGGTCCGTTATATTTATTGTCAACCCAATTTTATTAAAAGTTGGTTTCACTTGTTCTAATAGTTCTGTAAATCCACCAAGTTCAAAGACGGTTTCGCCATCACACCAATAATATCTATAATCAAGAGGAACACCAGTTTGATCATCCCAAATGGAAACCAACTCGTTTGTTGGATCATAATTTTTAATTAGTTCATTTTTTAAACTGTCAATATTTTTTTTGTCAGTGTATTTATAATAACCCAACTCCTCAATTTTTGTCACAAATTGAGTTGCTGATACCTCTTGATTTGATTTTAGTTTTGCTTTGGTTTTTACATTATAGGCACCAAAAAGACCCAATCCTATTAACAGTCCAATTATAATTCCTAATTTATTCATTCAGTTAAATATTTGCTACCCTGTTAATATATTGTTTGTTGTTTGACATGTATTATAAAATTTTACAAGAAAATTGGATAAAAGTTACGACATAGTAAGTTAGCACTAATTTGTGGATGATTTAATAGCATATTTATACACTAAATCTGTCAAATAAATTACAGATAGAATATTTGTGAAGATTTAAATAAGTACTCTTAAACTAAAAAATTAATTTTACACGAAATGGATCATGATTTTTTTATTCAACTTTCCTATACACATCTGTTCCGCAGTCAATACAAAATCCTTTACCCTTTGTTAAAGTTAATAGTCCATTTTGTTTGACTTGTATTGAATACAGTTTATTACATTCAAATTCAATATAATAATTTCCCCAACCTTGTCTGATAAGCTCAAATTTACCATTTGAAACTAATTTACCATTATTGAAAATTTTTAGTGTTTTATCTTTTTGAAATAGTATCTGTTCATCCTTACTTCCTTTAAAGGGTTGTAAGAGATTTGTCATAGTTTCCCATTGCCATTTTCCAACTATTTGACTGATGTTTAATTGTTGTTTTTGAAAATTAATCCCTCTAATTCTATCTATTGCGTACATTGAATAAAAGGACTCTTTATTCTGTTTAGCAAACGTTAAGTATTTTTCTATTAAAATTGAATCTTTTGTTTTTAATTCGTTGTTTTTTAAATAAGATACATACTCTGAAAAGTTTTTCTTCCTTAAAGCGTCTAACGAAAAATCTTCTGAAATTAATTTCTCGAATTGTATCGTTGGTAAATTTCCTAAAGAATCAATTTGTGATTTTAAAATAGATAATTCATCATTTAATTTTAAGTTTTCATCCCTTAATTTAGCTTCATTTTTATTACAGGATTGTAAAGTAAAAATAACCAATAAAAGTAAAATTATTATTCTCATAGACCTCTATGTCTCGTGCTTTTAGTATGCACTATTGTGGATTATTTATTTACCTAAAAGTTCTTCTTTTCTAAAAATTACCATTCGCTTAATTAAATCTTTAGGTAAAGGCTTGTTTAACGGAAACTTGACTGTCCCCTTACCTACTTCTAAATCTTTTAACTGGTCTGAAAAGTGGTCTACTGTTGCTTGATAAGGATAAAAACTTATGTGTTTAGCATAAGCAACTATCATGATTTGTTGCTGTGGTTTCACTTTTGGAATAAGGGTAAAAGAAGGCACTTTATAGTTAGTGATTTCCACTGTTTCTGGAACAGCTTCTTTTATCAAACTTCTTAGATCGCGCAAAATTGATTGTGCTTCTAATACTTGACTATCAATATAGTCATCTATAGTTTTAAAGGTTGGCATTGGTCCTTTTTTTTCCATTTATTTTAAATTTTTAGTTTGTTTATTACATTTCAAAATTCTGTCAATTAGCTTGTGTAATTGTCACCCAGAGTTAATTAGTGATTTTTAGATTTTAAAAACAGCACCAACATTAAAACTCATATAAAAATTCTTTCCACCTCTTTGTTCCGTAGTGTCGGTAAGTCCAATCAGATTAAAATTTTCAACGACCATTAAAAAATTGGGTAATATTTGAAATTTATATCCAATGCCTCCATTAATTCCAAATTGAGTTGATTTAGCCAAGTCATTTATACTAATAAAACCATTTCCATCATTATAATTTGCTTCTGCTTCAGTTAAAAATCCAATACTAATTCCATAATTTATGTACCAGTTTTGTTTTGCTCCAAAGTGATAATTAATAGTTAATGGAACAGTAATGTACTTTGTTCTTTCGGAATATTTGTCGGAAAAAATTAAAAAGCCAGCATTGTTAGTTCCCATTTTTTGATAAAGCAAACCTGAGCGTAAACTCCAATTGTTGTTAAAATAATAATTTCCGTAAACTCCTAATTGAATACCAGAAACAGATGATGAGCCAAAAAGGAAAGAATAAAATTGGTAAGAATCACTATATCCTATTATTGGAGTAACTTCTAAATCTCCTTTTTCTGTCGTTTGTCCATAACTAAATAAACTACTAATTAAAAAGCCAAAGCAGATTACATATTTCATATCATATTTTTATTTTTTTGATCTATAATTTTAATCATCAATGTCAATCAAATATTTTAAGCTGGATGGTCTGTTTTTAATCTTTCTACTAAACCGTCTGCCCAATCTTTAATTCTGGGTCCAAAGCATTCTAAAATAGCATCAACACCAACAACGCTTCCTTTTGCAAGCCTACCTAAAACTGCTAGATTAAGTGTTTGTTTTTTATTTTTAGAGACTACTAATCCATTTTGTTTTGTGTCTACACCAAGTTTACTATGTATGGCTTGTATTAAATTATCATTTAATAAATTGGTTACAATTGGCGAAATTACTTTTTCGATTTTTGGACTGTCTAAAACAGCGTTAATCATGGTGTCTACTGTAATTTCTTGGTTATGTTTTTGTAATTGCCAGCCATTATCTGTTAAATTAATTTTAGGATCGTTGACAAAATTTAAATCTAATGTACCTTGATAAGTTAAGGCTAATATCTGTTGTAAACTTTCAATAGGTGGTCCAAAAGCGTAACGTTTTATACGCTCATCAAGCGCGATAACTTTGCTTATTATATCCTCTTGTAAAGCTGAGTGAGACATCATTGCGTATAATGTTGGTTGGCAATGACGCCAAACTTGACCTAAGCAATAATCTAAACTTATTGGCTGTTTTGCAGTAGCCATATCTACATAAGCTTGAATAATAACTTCTGGCGCATTATCGTGAGATAGTAATAACTCGTGTTTAAAATTTTCGTCTTTTAGATAGGCTTCTGTTATTGTTTTTAATGCTAGAACAGAAAAATTATGTTGGTAAGCGTGATTTCCTAATTTTAAGTATTGATTGGCAACTATAGTCGCAATAGCTTTAATTAAAAAAGTGTTGCCATTATTATAATTTTCATCCTCTTTAATTTGTAATAATTCTGACTTAAAACTTAAAATTTTAGCATCACTTGGTGTAAATAACGCATCAATTTTGGAGTTTAAAGGTTTACAAGCCATAGGTAAACCATCCAATGAAAAAGGTATAAGTTTTAAGGTGCTTTTTCCTGGATGATAATTCATTTTGTTTGTGTTGGTATCAATAACTTCAAAATAACCACCATTTGCTTTGGTTATAGCCCTAATAACATCTATGGTTGCTAGTCCAAAACCTCTAAGTCCAACTGTATGAGCTTTGTTTTTATAATCTATAGATAGTAAGTGTTTTATAGGATACGCTTTTAAAAACAAATTAACTGTGTTATTATTTTGAGCATAATTTATCCAATCTTTTAATTGTTTGGATGTTTTGGTTTCCTGATGTCCAATAGTCAATACGACCTCGTCTGCATTATAATTGTTACCATTGTCAACAGTAATTGTAAAGGATTGATTGTTGCTTTTGACTGCTGTAACTTCAGAATTAAAAACGGTCATTACATCAAGTTTTTGTAACGTTTGAGCAATACTAGTGTAGCGCGCTTTTAAATACTTACCAACATCAGAACGTTTAGGAAACACTTCATGTTTATTATTATAAATAGCATCTTGGCTTTTACCTGTCCAATCATGGTAAGACATAAAGCCTTCTATTTTAGTGTTTTTAATTTTTATTACAGGTCTTTTAGCGATAGTTAAAGCGCGTTCCGAAATATTTAACCAATTAGTATCTGGTTGATCTAAATTATATATAGAACCACAACCTAGTTGAGCGGATTTTTCAAAAACTACAATTTTTGGAAGTGTTTTTAAATTAGTATTTGATAATGCAATCATTATATTTTCTAATGCTGAAAGACCTCTTGGTCCACATCCAATGATAGCAATTGTTGTAGTTTTTGGTGTACTCATTTATAATTTTAAAATTGAAAAGGCACTAATGAATTGTAAGATACTTAAAGAATAATTTTATTCATAATACAATTGCTATTTAATTATAACAGACTCCCTCAGACTCATTTTTAAAATTGAAATATTAACCTAAATCGCACTTTTATGGTATTACTTCTTGTTTTGTTTTTATTATAACTTTAAAAAAAACAGATAAATATCCACGAGGAATTTGTTGACTAGTATATATAGTTACAAAAATTATAAATGATGTTAACCACAGTCTTTATAGCTTTTCAAATTGGATTCCCATTAATGTAAAACTGATAATTTCGTTTTTCTCATTTCTTTCAAATGCTATTGGGCTAATAGATATTTCTAATAGGTTTTTAGAAATTGATGTCAATTCTGTTTTGTATGCTCCATTTTTATAATATAAATATAACGACCCATTATCTAAACTAATTTTTTTTGCTATTTGAAAGTCTGCATTATAGTATTCTCCTTCAAATTGACTTAATTCTTTTTCAGAATGTACATAAGGCTTAAATTGGTTAAATACCCAAGGCTTATCATTATTAAATTCATTATAAGTAAAATAGGTATTTCCCTTTTCTAAATTAAACTTAACAAGCGCTTTACTGTTACCCATTAAAAATATAAATTCATTATTTCCGATAGGTTTTAGCTCTGCAATTTTATCTCCATCTAATGTATATGCAATAAGTTTATCGTTTTTTACTTGAATTGAATTTGCTTTCTTATCGTCATCATTATAGTAATATAAGTAGTGTCCTTCATATTGCTTTAATTGGTTATTTGAAAGTGTTATAAAATTATATGTTTCGTCTAAAGTTTCGTTTTTAGGATTTGGAGTTACATATAAGTCTACAAAATCAAAAAAAGTATCTCTAAATTCGTCTTCAAATTTATTTTGAGTAGTAAAAAAGGCGATTTCTAAGCTTGGAAAATAAAGATATTTAGAAACAAAGCCACCAGCACTCATTCCATCAAATCCGACAGCTTCATGTCCATTATAGGTTTCAAACTCTACACCTAAACCAAAATTTATTTTTTTACCATTATTTAATGTGGCTTTAGTGTGCATTTTTTTCCATAATTCTGGCGAACCAATTGTAGCATTTCTTAAATTAAGGTGCCATTTGTGCATATCATCAGGGTTTGTCAAAATCTGTCCATCTCCAACAAATTTTACAGCATGAAAATGAGTTTTATAATACTGACCATCATCTTCTATATACCCAATTGCTCTATTTTTTATGGACTTATAAATATTGTCCTTAATAGCTGTATTAGCCATATTAAGTGGATTGAAAATGTTTTTTTGTAGATAATTGCTATACGTTTCGCCAGAAGCTTTTTCTATAATAGATGCTAGTAGTATATAATTGGCATTGGAATAATAAAAATGCTCTCCAGGTTTAAAACGAAGTTCACTAACTTTAGTAATAATGTTAATCATTTGATGTTGATCAATATAGTCGTTAAACCACAAATCAATAACACCAAAATAAGGATCAACTTCTTTAATTCCACTAGTTTGATTTAGCAGTTGTTCTATAGTAGGATTTCCTTTTTTATAATGCGGAAGTTTATCTATATACTTATACGCTGGCTCTTTTATATTTAATTTACCTTCTTCCTCAAGTAATAAAATAGCTGCTGCTGTAAATTGCTTAGAAATAGAAGCAATATCAAAAACCGTTTTGCTGGAAATAGGGATATTGTAATCTAAATTTGTTGTTCCATATTGTTTTTGAAACAAAATTTGGTCCTTTTTAAAGACTGCAATCGAAAATCCAGGTTCATTTGCTTCTACTTTATATAATTTATCAATTTTGGTATCTAAATTTTGAGTGCATACTATGTTTGGAATTATGCAAAAAACTATTAAAATTACTAAATATTTACTTTGATTCATTTGTGATTGTTTCTATTAAAGATAGATGTTTTATCAAAATGTTACAGTCTATCTTTTATTGCAACTAATGTAATTGTTTAGTTAGGTCCCATATTTTGAGTTAGTTACTTATCAAATAATTACAGAATAAAAAATACGTGCCTTTTGTTGTTGGTAAGATAAAACTGGTAGCAGATTATATATAGGTATTACCAAACGTTTTTATTCAATCAGTCCAAACAATGTATTTTCATCGACGTCAAGAATTTTTAAAATTCCTTTTTCTTTTGAATAGTAAAGCGTTTTAGGATAATTTCTAAGAATATATACATTTGAATAATCAACACCTTCTACACTAGTAGTGTCAATAAATTCATTTTGGAAATAGTAAAAATCATCTCCAAAACAATCATAAAAATAAGCTGTAAATTCAAAGTCATTATCTCTATCACTTTTTACAGTTATCTCTCCTTTATAGCAATTTGAATTATCAATAAACGAAATTCTTCCAACTTCTATAAAATCGTCTGAAGAAGAGCCAAATATAAATGATGATTCGTTAGGACCATCAGCAATATATTCTATAGTTTTTGAGTTAACAGAAAAAGAAATAATTTCATTAGTTTCAATGTTTTTCAATTGAAAAATTTCGCCTATTTCATAAGTTAGTAATGCTTTACCTTCTTGACTTAAATCATAATATTGATCTTCAACTTTGCAAGAGGTGACTAACAAAAGGATAATTACTATTTTAAGATTATAAATAAATTTGTTAGTCATTTTGATGTTTTTTTTCTTCTATTGGGTAACGTATTGATGTACGACTTAGATACGTGTTTCCAAACTAAAGTTAACCAATAAATCACAGATAAAACATCCGTGAGGATTTTTGTAGTTAAACTAGAACCAGTAATACATTATATACGATTTTGTATATCGTTATTTTTGATATTCGATTTTTCTTTCCCATACCAAACCTAACTCTCCATTGTTATAGCTTTTTTTAGTTATCCAATGTCCTTGCTTGTCATAATGGTATTCCCAACTATTCCACTGTTTTTGATTACCATCTTTATCGTACCAATGTTGTGTTAAGATATTGTTTTGCTTATCATAAGTAGAAATAAATTTTGTATAATCACCATTGGCTTTAAAAAATTCGGAAATCACTTCATTTCCATTTGAATCATAAATGTATGTTTGAGTTTCGTTACTTCCATATGAATCGTAATGTATTTTTTGTATCATTTCATTATTAGAATTATATTCAAATTCAGTTGTAGAAACTTTATCCGATTTAGGGACGCCTCCTATTTTTGATATTACATTTCCGTTTTTATCATATTCGTTTTTTTGGATATAAAATAATTTATTTTTGCTGTTATAATTTTTTAGTTCTATTTCATTTCCGTTATCGTCAATTGTAATAATATAATATTGTTTCAAGTTTCCATTTAAATCACAAATTGTTGTTTTTATTTGTTTTTCACTTTCGTCTTTTTGAATTTTGGTAACCCTATAAATATTCCCTTTGCCATCGTATTGACCGTATTCAATTATCTTTTCATTGTCATCATACACTTCATACTTTACAAAATGGTCGTCTTTAAATGCAGAATCTCGTGGCATTTCTGAAAATCTATTTGTACTGTATTTTGCATGAATAATTTTCCTTATTTTTAAACTATCTTCCGCACCTTGAGCCCAAATAATAGAAGTTGAGCAAATTAATGCTAAAGTCAATAAAAATATGTTTTTCGTTTTCATTTTTTTAATGTTGTATAGCGTTGTTTTGTATCTTTTTTCGTGGTTTAAGCATCTAATTTAGCAAATTAAAACCAAATAGAAAATCTGCGAGGACTTTTAAAAGTAGGCTAAAACTAGCTATTAATTATAAGCTTTGTTGTCCAATGTTTTTTATTCTCAATCTTAAATTCCGCTCAAAATAAATCCGACTGTTATAAAAATCAGCGTTGTATATATAAACGGTTTTTTAGCTTTATAAATATCCGAAATTAAATTCCAACAATACAAATAAATAAAAATTGGTATCATAAAACCTAAATACGGAAAGTCTTTTTCAATGGTCAGTTCAATTCCAGCAAAAAACCAAAATAATCTCAATAAGAACAATAATGTTCCAAATAAAATCCAAATTGAATTAATTTGTGCCATTCTCAACCTTTTGGTTTTTTTTCTATCAGTTGCAAAAGGTTTACTCATCCATAAATATGTTGTAAAACAAAACGAAAATCCAACCGATGCAAATCCGATTAAAGTGAGATAATTAAATGATAATTGGTAATTAATAATGTTCAGCCAATTCATAGCCTCAATATTATCTCCGATATTACACAATTTTAAACTTATTCGTAAAAGTGAATTGAAAATAATACAATATCCAATTCCAACAACGATTCCGCTATAAAATCGGAACTTACCAATTTCCATTATCGTTAAGTCAGATTTTAGTTTTTTCAATTCAGCAGAATGTTTGTTTTAATAGTTTTACAACGGTTCCGTATAAGAATAGTCCGGTTTTGTGTGCGAGGATTGTCCGAAGGAAAATCAGATGTAACAAAATTGCATGAACTCTCGATTACGCACCTAATTTAGAATTATTTTACACAATGTTGTAACACTTATTTAATCAAATTGAGTTATTAAATAGACAATATCTTTTTGCATATACTCACCAGCTTTTTTTTGATACTCTCCATTTTTATTTATAATTAGTATACCATAACAAGTTTTGTCTTTAGAAAAGATTTGATTTAAGAAAAAATTATTAATATCTACAAAATGATTCTTTGAATCAATAACTTTTTTTACTCTCAATTTATCAGAGTATACAAAAATGTTCCTAACGTTTTGTAGTTCCATTTTTGAATAAAATTCAGTCCACCATTTCAAAGAATTTTTCAAATTTTGATAATTATCATAGTGACAACTACTTTCCGGTTGTCTGAAATTCACAAATAGGAATTCTTCTGAATCCCATTTATAATTTTCTTTGATAAAATTTAATTGAGCTTCAGTAAGTTTTTCAGTAGTTATATTTTTATTAGGTCTGTTAAAACTTAAAAGTCCAACTGCCAAAATAAGAAATAGTATTATTTTTTTCATATGTGTTACAATGTGTTTGTATATGGTTTGTTGCGTGTTTCAAATAACTAATTTAGCAAATAAAAACCGAATAGAAAATCCACGAGGATTTTAGTAAGTAGGCTAGAACTAGCAAAAAATTATAAACGGTGTTGTGTTTAGTTTATTTATAAGATATTACGTTTCTTATAATTTTCCCTGAGTCTATATCTTCGATTTTAACTTCAGTTATAAGGTTTTGTTCATTGAGTTTGTAACTAATTGATTTATTGCATATAACCTTTTTAGATTCTATATATATTGTTTTGATATGAGTGATTAATTGATTTTTAAAAGTATAGTAAGAAATTGTATTTTCATTTTTCCACTCAGATAAAAGTTTTACAGTTTTATTTTTATCATCGTATTTATATTCATAAATCATATTATTTATAGAGTCATGATATTCTCTTACTAATCTATTCTTGGAGTCGAATTCATAAAGTATAGTTGGAATTCCAGATATATTATAAGTCACAATGTTTTTTGAATAAGAATAAAAAACTGGATTTTCAATATTTTTACTGTCAGTTATTTTAATTATTTGATTGTTTGAATATTCAAATGTAAACTTACTTACTATTTCCTGATCAATTAGTTTAAAAACGGTTAACGAATCTTTACCCTTAGAATCAAAGTATCTAATTGATTTTGAAAACTCTTTATTTGTATTATAATAAGAAGGATATTTTTCAAAAGTTTCAATTTTATCGACTTGTTTTGTTATAAAAGGAAACATTAATTCTTGCTCATATACGTGAAAATAAATTGAGTATTCATCGCCTAATTTATGTTTATCTTGAGAAAAAGAAAGCATATAGTAGGACAATAATAATAAAGTTAAATAAGTTTTTTTCATAAGAATTTTAATTACACACAACGTTTAATATATGGTTTGTTACGTGGTTTAAGCACTAAATTTAACAAATAAAAACCGCATAGAAAATCCGCGAAGATTTTCATAAGTAGGCTAGAACTAGCAATAAATTATATATGGTGTTGTAACACCTTATTTTTCCATTATATATTTTTCGAAAGTTTCAAATTCAACACTTTCAATTTCTTTTTTTGAAGGATAACTGTGTCCATATAATCCTGCAAAGAGTGGAATTGGTTTTTCGGCTTTTTTTCCGTTTTCTTTAGTTTTTATATCATTAGGTAATAAAACTTCTCTTTCTACAGCAATGCTAAAATCTGACCAGCCAAAATTAAATTCAGATTTACACTTTTTACAAGTCCATTTTTCGTTTGAGTTTTCAGTACCTTTTTCCAGAGTTTCAATGTCAAAATTCTTTTTGACTTTTGAGATTAATAATGTTGTTTCCCAAGCTTTAAAAGATTTTCCGAAGTCGACACAATTTATTCCAACTATTTGGATAAATCTTGGATGTTGACAAGCACAAGAA
This sequence comes from Olleya sp. UBA1516, assembly GCF_002323495.1. Lineage (NCBI taxonomy): Bacteria > Pseudomonadati > Bacteroidota > Flavobacteriia > Flavobacteriales > Flavobacteriaceae > Olleya > Olleya sp. UBA1516. The sequence goes on along the minus strand of NZ_DCQO01000009.1, from coordinate 1,594 downwards.
TCCCCTTGATAATATTTATCAGCTACTTTTTCAAGCAATTCAGATGCTCTATTATACCTAATTTGGAAATCTTCCACTGGTTTTGTTTTTAATTTTTTACAACGTGTTTATTAATGGTTTGTTGCGTTGTTTAATCACCTAATTTAGCAAATAAAAACCGAATAGAAAATCCGCGAGCATTTTCAGAAGTATGCTGGAACTAGCAATATATTAGATACGGTGTTGGCATACGTTTTTTGCTTAAAGTGTATTTTAGTTATTTTTGTTTCTATAAATATTTCCATCTTTCATTATAAATACAACGTTTTCTAATGTAGAGATGAAATCATTAATAATATCTCCTTTTACAGCTATTATATCTGCATTTGCTTTAGGTTTTATGTGTCCAATTTCATTTTCTCTTCCTAATTGAAAAGCTGATATATATGTGCTGGATTGAAGTATATCTAAAGGCTTCATTCCTGCTTCAAAATAATACCTATACATGTCTTTGGATGATTTTCCAGATGATACTTTTATATCTGTATAATTATCAGAACCAGCCACTATAGGAATACCTATTTCAATTGCTCTATCAAGTCTTTTTTTCATTCTATTAATATAGTTATCAATCCAATCTAACTCATTTTCGTTATAATTGGCGAGTTTTGCATAAGTATACATATATGATTTACTATTTTCTGTAGGTACAAGAAAGATTTGCTTTTCTGCCATTTTTACTAAAGTGCTATCTGCTAAATTAAACCCATGTTCAATTCCATCTACACCTGCTTCAATTGCATTCCATGCGGATTGATTTGTTACGGAATGAGCTGTGACTTTTAAATTATATGAGTGAGCAGTCTCTACAATAGATCTTATTTCATCTATTGTTAAATAGGTGTTATTGGGAATATTATCTGCGCAAATTTTGATCAAGTCTACATTTTGATTAACATGTTCACGGACAGCATTTTTTGCATCTTCAGGACTTGTTATTATTCGATATTCTAAATCTATTATGTTTTGATGTTTAGGTAGCACACCATAAACTTGTCCGCCATTTGCTGCCAAAATTGGACCAGATGCAAAAATACGAGGACCATCAATCGTTCCTTCATTAATAGCGTCTCGAAGAGCTACATCAAGGTATAAACCAGAGTTTCCAAGATCCTTAATACTTGTTATTCCTTCTTCTAAGTAACTTTTTGCTCTTTTGGCAGCACGAAGCGCTCTTAAAGCATCACTTTCCATGGTTAGAGATTGAATGCTGTGTTCAGCAAAATCTTCATTGGCCTCTTGAGAAAAAAGGACATGTGTATGAGCATCAATTAGTCCAGGAAGAACAGTATACTTTGTTAAATCTATAACTTTGCTGTTTTTAGGTAATGATTCAAATTCGCCAATAGAAATAATTTTTGTCCCTTGAATTTGTATAAGTTTGTTTTTTAGTAGCTTATTGCTTTTACTTTCGTATAAAAAACCAGCTTTGATATAGGTGTTTTTTTGTTGTCCTATTAATCTCGTATGCGAGGAAATAATAATTATGAATAAAAATATAAGGGTTTTATACATGTCTCAATTTTTGTTTAAATGTCTAGTCCTGAAATATGGC
>NZ_DCQO01000017.1:0-226789 GCF_002323495.1 Olleya sp. UBA1516 | reverse complement strand
ACCACAACAACAATAAACACTAGTATAACAACCAATTAAAAACCAAAAAATAGCCTTACTAATCTTAGTAAGGCTATTTTAATTTATAGCTGTTTTAAAGTCTTTATTTTACCATGTACAATATGGGTTTTCACTAAGTTGCGAATTGTAATATTTAATATCTCCAGTCACTTCATCACCTAACCAATCCGGTTTTACAAAAGTTTCATTTTCATGATTTAACTCAACTTCTGCAATGACTAATCCTTGGTTATCTGCATAAAACTCATCCACTTCAAACGTATGCTCACCTACTTTTACTTCGTAACGTGTTTTATCAATTACTCCTTTTTTGCAAAGTAATAATAATTGTTCTGCTTCTACTTTTGTGATTTCTTTCTCCCATTCAAACCTAGACAATCCAGTACTTGAGGATTCTCCTTTTATAGTTAAAAACCCTTGATTATCTTTAAGTCTTACCCTTACAGTTCTTTTTTTGTCAGTACTTAAAAAACCTTGCGTAATTTTGGTGTGTTTAAATGCTACTGCTTTAAAGACATTAGATTTGACTAAAAATTTACGTTCTATTTCTATCATTTTTTTAGGTAATTATAAATCTTAAATTAAATTGAAATCAATAAAAGACATTTAATGTCTAAATTTACAAGATGCAAAACGATTTACCAATAAGAAAAATTATTCATGTGGATATGGACGCATTTTACGCGTCAGTAGCCCAAATGGATAATCCAGAACTTATAGGAAAAGCTATTGCTGTTGGAGGTGGCGGAACGCGTGGTGTTATTAGTGCTGCGAGCTATGAAGCAAGAAAATTTGGAGTCAAAAGCGCCATGTCTGGTAGATTGGCAATAAAATTATGTCCTCATCTAATTTTTGTTAAAACAGATTTTGAACGCTATAAAGAAATCTCTAATAAAATTAGGAAAATTTTTTACGATTATACCGATTTGGTAGAGCCTTTATCCTTGGACGAAGCCTATTTAGATGTTACCCAAAACAAGAAAGGTAATCCTAGCGCATCTATGTTAGCTGAAGAGATTAGATCAAGAATTTTTAATGAAGTTGGCTTAACTGCTTCAGCTGGAATTAGCATTAATAAATTTGTTGCTAAAGTTGCTAGTGATTACAACAAACCTAATGGACAAAAAGTTGTAAATCCTGAAGAGGTTTTAGCTTTTTTAGAAGCTTTAGACATTAGAAAATTTTATGGCATTGGTAAGGTTACTGCCGAAAAAATGTACCAAAAGGGAATTTATAATGGTAAGGATTTAAAATCTAAATCAATTGAGTTTTTAGAGTCTAACTTTGGCAAGTCAGGAAAATCGTACTATTACATTGTTAGAGGTATCCATAACAGCGAAGTAAAACCAAATAGAATTAGAAAAAGTCTAGCTGCTGAGCGTACGTTTACTGAAAACTTGTCCTCCGAAGTCTTTATGCTTGAAAAACTAAAGCTTATTGCTGACGAAGTTGCCAAACGATTAGCTAATAGCAAAGTTGCAGGAAAAACTATTACGTTAAAAATTAAATACAGTGATTTTACGCTACAAACACGCAGTAAAACATTACCTTATTTTATTGCTGATGCTGCTATAATTTTGGATACTGCAAAGGATTTGCTATATCAAGAAAAAATGAATAATTCTGTGCGTTTACTTGGCATCTCATTATCCAATCTAAATACTTTAAATAAACCTAAAAAGATAGAGTCGGATAAAACCATTAGTGTCCAATTGAGTTTTAAATTTTAGGCTACAGATACAATACGCTCCATTGGAATAATTGTAGACGTTTTTAATATTACATAGTCTTCTGTTACTCCCCAAATTGTGGTATTTACTCTTTTTAATCCTTCGTTGTCTGCAAACAAAATATGTACTTTCTCGTGCTCTATATTACCTAATACCATTGCTCTTGTTAGAGTCTGACAGCGTTCTACTTTTTCTTTTTTTGAGGATAATAATTCTTCTTTAGGGAATTTTAAAAATTTTATTTGCTCTTTTTCTATTGTTTGTATCGCTAGGTTGTTCATTTTATATACTATTAATCGTTTATTACTTTAAATTACATAATCATTACTTAACTGACTAATTTAATTGCTATTTTGATTAATATTTAACATAGTTTGTAAGTGTTTTAAAACAAAAAACCAGTTATATCTCTATAACTGGTTTTAATTTATTGTTTTGTTCTTGGCTATGCGTTAGCGATAGAAACGACATCCTTTTTTGTGCGCGCTTATGCGCAAAAAAGATATAGTGGATAGCGCGACCCTTGTGGTAACGCCCAAGTTATTTTAAAAACTACAACTTGTAATCTCTGTGACTCTTAGTGTGTTTACCATTCCTTTTTCTTGAATTGGCATGGCTGCTAAGCTTATTAGCATGTCTCCTACTTCTAAAAACCCTTTTTTACATGCAATAGCGTTTACGTCTTCAATGGTCTCGTCTGTGCTAACAAACTTGTCGTAATAAAATGCTGTTACTCCCCAAAGTAAATTTAACTGCGTTAATATACGCTTGTTTGAGGTAAATACTAATATATGTGATTTTGGTCTCCATGCTGATATCTGGAACGCTGTATATCCACTATTGGTTAATGTTGATATTGCTTTTGCGTCAATATCATTAGCCATGTGTGCTGCGTGATAACATATGGATTTTGTAATATATCTGTTGGTACGTATGTGTGGTGGTGATTGTGGCACCTTTATTAGCTCAGAGTTTTCTACACTTTTAATAATGTTAGACATTTGTCTGATAACTTGTACAGGGTATTGTCCTACACTTGTCTCTCCTGATAGCATTACTGCATCTGCACCATCCATTACACTGTTTGCAACGTCATTAACTTCTGCTCGAGTTGGTGTTAAACTAGTAATCATAGTTTCCATCATTTGTGTTGCTATAATTACTGGTATTCTGGCACGTTTTGCACGTAGTACTAGTTGTTTTTGAACTAATGGTACTTCTTCTGCAGGAATCTCTACTCCAAGATCACCACGTGCTACCATTAATCCGTCACAATAGGCTACAATTTTGTCTATGTTTTCTACTGCTTCTGGTTTTTCGATTTTTGCAATAATCGGAATTTTATGATCGCTATGTTTTTTTATTAGTTCTTGTAATTGCATTAAATCCTCTGCATGACGCACAAATGATAAGGCCATCCAATCGACTCCTAACTTACATGCAAAAATAGCGTCTTCGACGTCTTTTTCTGTTAAAGCTGGCTGAGAGATGTTTGTATTAGGAAGGTTAACTCCTTTTTTAGATTTTAATGGTCCACCTTGAATTACCTTGGCTTTTACTTCTGATTTTTTATCTGTTGATAGTACTTCAAAAATTAATTTTCCGTCATCTAAAAGGATACGTTCTCCAGGTTTTGCATCCTGCGGAAAACGGTCATAAGTCATGTATACACGATCTTTAGTACCTTCAAAACGTTTACCTGTTGCAAAAACAATCTCGTCTCCTGGATTTACTATTACCTCTCCCTTCATCACTCCTACACGAAGTTTTGGTCCTTGCAAGTCTCCTAATATGGAAGCATTATAACCAAACTCGTCGTTTAGCTCTCGTATCATTTTTACACGTTCTTCAACGTCTTTATAATCTGCGTGAGAGAAGTTGATTCTAAATACATTAGCACCTTCGTCTAACATACCTTTTAATACCTCTTTGCTGCTAGTTGCTGGTCCTAAAGTTGCAACGATCTTAGTTTTTTTTCTTATTGGCATTAGTTGAATATTAAATTGTCCTTGGATTTTAAAGCATCTGTGTCTATACTGTAAGCAGTCACTACTTGTGGAATCCTTAGAATGTTATTTAAAATAATTTTTTCTTTATTATGGAATTCGGTTTCTATTTTAAGAAGATAATTTACTTTTTTAAATTCTGGTAACAAATAAAAATTAGTTGCACCTGATGAGTCTTCTCCAAATAACGAATTTGATTGTTGCTGTAAATTATTATGCTGTACCTTACATGTATTGGCTACTAGGTGGTATGTGGTAAGTTGTTTTTCGTCAAACCACTCAAACAATGCATAACTGGAATTTAAACTTGGATTGGTTAGGTCATCTAACCGTCTTCTAAGTTTAATATCTAATGTTTGATTTATTAAAAAAGCTAATCTATAGTCTTCTATTACGCAATGAATACCTATTAATGCGTAATGCTCTTCTTCTAAAAAATCATCTAAGGAGAGTTTCCGAACAGCCATTTTAATATAAAATTAATTGTAAATATAGCATTTAAACGCTTATTATAATTCAATTTTACTTAAACTTAACAACAAAAAACCACGAAAACGTTTTAGTAAAACCTAAATTATTAAGAATTTAAGAATAGTACTTTTATTATATAAAGCCAGCTTTAGTAATTTGACTTTGAAGTGCAAAAAAGGCGCGTTTGGAGGCTTTTTCTTCAGCTTTCTTTTTTGAAGTTGCTCTAGCCTTAGCTACTATTTTTGAGTCAATAGATAATTTTACAGAGAAGTGTTTAATATTGTCATTACCAGTGTCTTCATAAACATTGTAGTCAAAGACCTTTTTTTCTTTTTGACACCACTCTATCAATAAACTTTTATAGCTTATAACTTTACCTTCTAATTTTTCGATATCAACATAAGGATCTATAACGCGTTTTTGAATAAACTTATCGCAGTTTTTGTAACCTTTGTCAAGATATATTGCTCCTATTAATGCTTCAAATAGGTTACCATGTATATTATCTCCAAATTGACCTTTAGGTATTTTACTTTCTACAAGATCTATAAGTCCTAAATCTTTACCAAGTTCATTTAAATGCTCTCGACTAACTACTTTTGATCGCATTTTGGTTAGATAACCTTCATCACCTCCAGGAACTTCCATGTATAAATGATGCGCAATCACAGCACTAAGCATAGCGTCGCCTAAAAACTCTAGACGTTCATAATTAATTATGTGTCCTTTTTCGTCTTTAATATTCATGGAACGATGCGTAAAGGCTGTTTGATAAAACTTTAAAGTTTTTGGTTTAAACTTTAGTATTTTAGATATAGCCACAAAAAAATTCCCATCGTCATTTGATTGGGAATTAAATATGTTACGAATGCGTTTCATTCAATAAAACTAGTCTAGTTTTTTAAATAACACACAAGCATTGTGTCCTCCAAAACCAAAAGTATTGCTCATGGCAACATTAATCTCTCTTTTTTGAGGTGCATTAAGTGTTAAATTTAAATCTGGATCAATATTTTCGTCTACGGTCGTGTGATTTATTGTTGGTGGCACAATACCATGTTCCATTGCTAATATAGCAGCAATAGACTCAATAGCACCTGCAGCACCTAATAAATGACCAGTCATAGACTTGGTAGAATTGATATTAATATTTTTTGCGTGATCACCAAAAACTTCTTTAATAGCTTTTAGCTCGGCAACATCACCTAAAGGTGTAGATGTACCATGCGTATTAATGTGATCAACGTCTTCTGGTTTTAAACCAGCGTTTTCTAAACAGTTTTTCATTACTGCAATTACTCCAATTCCGTCTGGATGTGGTGCAGTCATGTGGTACGCGTCAGAAGACATTCCGCCTCCTAAAACTTCTGCATAGATTTTGGCTCCTCTTGCTTTAGCGTGCTCATATTCTTCTAGAATAATTGCACCTGCTCCTTCACCTAAAACAAATCCATCACGAGTGGCATCAAAAGGTCTTGATGCTGTTTCTGGACTTTCATTTCTGGTTGATAAAGCATGCATTGCATTAAATCCTCCCATTCCAGCAATTGTAACTGCTGCTTCACTACCTCCTGTAACAATAACATCACAATGTCCTAAACGTATGTAGTTTAAGGCATCTATCATCGCGTTTGCAGAAGATGCACATGCAGATACAGTTGTGTAATTAGGACCCATAAAACCATTTTTTATAGAAATGTTTCCTGGAGCAATGTCTGCAATCATCTTAGGGATGAAAAAAGGATTAAATCTTGGAGTACCATCACCTTCGGCAAAATTTAACACCTCATTTTGAAATGTTTCTAATCCACCAATTCCGGCTCCCCAAATTACACCTACTCTTAATTTATTTATGGTCTCTAAGTCTAGTTTAGAGTCCGCAATAGCCTCATCAGATGCGACCATTGCGTACTGCGTAAACCTGTCCATTTTGCGGGCTTCTTTTCTATCTAGAAAATCAGTTGCCACGAAATTTTTTAACTCGCAAGCAAAGTTTGTCTTGAACTTTTCAGTATCAAAATATGTTATAGGTGCAGCACCACTTTTACCACTAATAAGACCAGACCAATACTCGTCCTTAGTGTTTCCAATTGGCGTTAACGCTCCTAATCCTGTAACTACTACTCGCTTAAGTTCCATAAATATTGTGCTTATTTAGCAGCTTCAATATAAGATACAGCTTGACCTACTGTAGCAATGTTTTCTGCTTGGTCGTCTGGAATCTGGATATCGAATTCTTTTTCAAATTCCATGATTAATTCTACAGTGTCTAATGAATCTGCTCCTAAGTCGTTTGTGAAGCTAGCTTCAGTTACAACTTCGTTTTCATCAACACCTAATTTGTCTACGATAATCGCTTTTACTCTTGATGCAATGTCTGACATAATTTTAATTTTTTTAGTTTTAATTAAGAGGCAAAAATAAAAAACTTTATTTTAAAACACACGTTTACTTTAAAAATGTGCTACGAATTTAATTATTTAAATCGAAGAATTTCGATTTTAGCCCATAATTGTTAATAATTATTGCTTTTTTTGTTTGAAGAATTTAACATTGAAAATAGAAAATGAAACGTGTAGTAATTTTTGCGTCCGGAAGCGGATCTAATGCTGAAAATTTAATAAGGTTTTTTCAAAATAGAGACAATGCGTCTGTTATTCAGGTATTAACTAACAATCCTCATGCCAAAGTTTTAGATCGCTGTAAAAAATTGAAAGTTAGCGCTTTATCCTTCAACAAAACAGCCTTTACAGAGACAGATGATGTATTAAATATTCTTAAAGTTAATAAACCTGACCTAATTATTCTAGCTGGTTTTTTATGGAAATTTCCAGAAAAAATCCTAAAAGACTTTCCAAATAAAGTCATCAATGTACATCCAGCTTTATTACCAAAATTTGGTGGAAAAGGCATGTATGGAATGCATGTACATCAAGCTGTAATTAATAATAAAGAAACAGAAACAGGTATCACAATTCATTACGTAAACGAGAATTATGACGAAGGTGCGATCATTTTTCAATCAAAATGTGAGGTTTTAGCTTCAGACACTGCACAAGATGTTGCAGACAAGATTCACGAATTAGAGATGAAACATTTTCCGGAAGTGGTTGATCAACTATTAAAAAAATAAGATTTCCGTTTACACGGAAATACTAAAATGAGTAAAAAGAAGAAAAAATATTATACCGTTTGGCAAGGACACCATAAAGGCGTTTTTGAAACTTGGAATGATTGTAAAGCACAAATTAAAGACTATCCAGGTGCGCAATATAAATCCTTTGCTACTTTTGATGCTGCCAAAGAAGCCTTAAAAGGTAACTACTTTGACTATATTGGAAAAAAAGAAGATTTTAAAAGTGAGTTAAGCCATGAACAGCTTAAAAAAATTGGACGTCCAAATTATAATTCTATCTCTGTGGATGCAGCCTCTTCTGGTAATCCAGGTATAATGGAATATAGAGGCGTAGATACCAAAACCAAGAAACAATTATTTAAACAAGGACCATTTGAGCAAGGCACAAACAATCTAGGCGAGTTTTTGGCTTTAGTACATGGTTTAAGTTTTTTAAAAAAACATAATAGCGACCGTATTATATATACAGACTCTAAAACAGCTATGAGTTGGGTACGCAAAAAAACCTGTAATAGTAAACTTGAGCGTAACGCAAAAAATAAACCAGTTTATGATTTGGTGGATCGTGCTGTAGCCTGGCTAAAAACAAACGATTATAAAACTACTATTGTTAAATGGGAAACTAAAGCTTGGGGAGAAATTCCTGCGGATTTTGGGAGGAAGTAATAACTAGAGTTCAAACCAACGCATACACCAAAGCCTTTTTAATTTGTTTTAATTTAAAGCAAACATCCATGATTTACAGCCTCAAAAAAAATAAAGATTAGTGAAGTGTTCTTTAATATAAGTGAATTGTTAAGAATTATAAAACTAATGTTACAGACTTCATTTTATTCCGAAAGGAAATTAAAAAAAATGCGACTAAAAAACCTATATTTGCACTTTAATTAAAATAGCTTTTATGAGCAAGTTAGTAATAGTAGGTACAGTAGCATTTGACGCAATAGAAACTCCTTTTGGTAAAACCGATAAAATTCTTGGTGGAGCAGCAACCTATATAGGGTTATCTGCAGCAAATTTTGATGTAGATCAAGCAGCAGTATCTGTTGTTGGAGGAGATTTTCCTCAGGAATATTTAGATCTTTTAACAGATAGAAAAGTAAATATTGAAGGTATCGAGATTGTAAAAGACGGTAAAACGTTTTTTTGGAGTGGAAAATATCACAACGACATGAACTCTCGTGATACTTTAGCAACTGAATTAAACGTATTAGAGCATTTTAATCCTGTAGTACCGCAAAATTATCGTGATGCAGAGATTGTAATGTTAGGTAATTTACACCCTTTAGTACAACAAGGTGTTTTAGATCAAATGACTAAAAAGCCAAAATTAGCTATTTTAGATACTATGAATTTCTGGATGGACATCGCATTAGACGATTTACTTGCAGTGATTAAAAATGTAGATGTAATTACTATTAATGATGAAGAAGCAAGACAATTAACTGGAGAATACAGTTTAGTTGTTGCTGCTAGAAAGATTCATGAAATGGGACCAAAATATGTAGTTATCAAAAAAGGAGAGCATGGTGCTTTATTGTTCCATGATGACCATATGTTTTATGCACCTGCTTTACCATTGGAAGAAGTATTTGATCCGACTGGAGCAGGAGACACTTTTGCTGGTGGATTTGCTGGTTATTTAGCAAGTACAGGAGACATTAGTTTTGAAAACATGAAAAACGCTGTAATCTACGGATCTACTTTAGCCTCTTTTTGTGTCGAAAAATTTGGAACTGAGCGCATGATTGACCTTAAAAAAGACGAGGTCAACAATCGACTAAAAGAATTTAAAAAATTAACACATTTCGATATCGAATTAAAATAAAAAAAACGCGCTCGTAATTATGAGCGCGTTTTTTATTTTTATCTTTTTAATAAACAACTCACAACACAACAACAATGAGTGATGCTTTAAAACATGAGTGCGGAATTGCACTGATAAGATTACGTAAACCTTTAGAATTTTATAAAGAAAAATATGGAAGTGCTTTTTATGGTGTAAATAAAATGTACTTAATGATGGAAAAGCAACACAATCGTGGTCAAGATGGTGCTGGTTTTGCAAGTATTAAAATGGACACGCTTCCAGGAGAACGTTACATTAGTCGTGTACGCTCCATAGCACAACAACCTATTCAGGATATTTTTGCACAAATTAACGAACGTGTAAATAAAGAGTTAGCACAACATCCAGAATACCAAGATAGTGTTGCGCTTCAAAAAAAACACATACCTTATATAGGTGAGCTACTATTAGGACACGTACGTTATGGTACGTTTGGTAAAAATAGTGTGGAAAGTGTTCATCCTTTTTTAAGACAAAATAACTGGATGCATCGTAACCTGATTTTGGCAGGTAACTTTAATATGACTAATGTTAAAGAGCTGTTTAAAAATCTAGTAGACCTTGGACAACATCCAAAAGAATATACAGACACCATTACTATAATGGAAAAAATAGGTCACTTTTTAGATGATGCAGTAAGCAAAATCTATAAAGACCTAAAAAAAGAAGGTTACGGTAAACATGAATGTTCTCCTTTAATTGCCGAACGGTTAAAAATCGCAAAAATATTAAGACGTGCTGCTAAAAACTGGGATGGTGGTTATGCTATGGCTGGTTTAATTGGACATGGAGATGCTTTTGTACTTCGTGATCCAGCAGGTATACGTCCTGTATATTATTATACAGATGACGAGATAGTTGTTGTTGCTTCAGAACGTCCTGTGATACAAACTGTTTTTAATGTCGAGTTTGATGATGTTAAAGAGCTAACACCAGGTCATGCTTTAATCTCTAAAAAATCTGGTGCAGTTTCGATAAAAAAAATATTAGAACCCTTAGAGCGTAAATCTTGTAGTTTTGAGCGCATTTACTTTTCTAGAGGAAGTGACGCCGAAATCTATCAAGAGCGTAAAATGCTTGGACGTTTATTAATGCCACAAGTTTTAAAGGCTATTAATAATGATACAAAAAATAGTGTTTTCTCTTATATTCCTAATACTGCTGAAACTTCATTTTATGGAATGATTGAAACCGTCGAGGAGCATTTAAATGAGAAAAAAACCAAAGCAATTTTAGATGGAAATGGACAATTATCTGCAGATCAGGTAACATCTATATTAAAAGAAAGACCACGTATAGAAAAAATAGCAATAAAGGATGTTAAACTTAGAACCTTTATTACAGAAGATAGTAGTCGTGACGACTTAGTTGCTCACGTTTACGATGTAACCTATGGTGTTATAAAACCTACGGATAATCTTGTAATTATTGACGATAGTATTGTACGTGGTACAACATTAAAAAAGAGTATTATTAAAATGATGGACCGATTACATCCTAAAAAGATTGTTATCGTATCGTCTGCACCACAAATACGTTTTCCTGATTGTTATGGTATTGACATGGCTAATCTAGAAACCTTGGTAGCTTTTAATGCTGCATTAGCGCTACTTAAAGAAAACGGAAAATACGACTTAGTAGAAGAAGTATATCACAGATGTAAAGCACAAGAAGACTTAGCAGATAAAGATGTTAAGAATTTTGTAAACGAAATTTATGACCAATTTACAACAGAACAAATTTCGGCTAAGATCTCTCAACTTTTAACTGATGAGTCGGTTAATGCTGAAGTTGAAATCATTTTTCAGCCAGTTGCTAATTTGCATAAAGCAATACCTGATCATTTAGGAGATTGGTATTTTACAGGAAACTATCCAACAGTTGGTGGTAACCGAGTAGTTAACAGAGCTTTTATTAATTTTTTCGAAGGAAATAAAGAACGTGCTTACTAATTATAAGAAGTACAAATTTTCTCACGACACACTCATTTAAGCGAATATTTTTACGTTTTAACTATATTTTATAATATATCAAATTAAATGTCGTTATATTTGAGCTTACCATAACATAAGTAGGTTAAGTTCATGGTAGATTTGGGGCAAAAAAGGAGAACTCTCGTTCTCCTTTTTTATTTGCCAAAATTTTACAAAACACACAGTTTACAGCATAAAAAAAGCAGATTCAAATATGAATCTGCTTTTTTAATATTATAACGTTTTAAAGCTTATTTAGCTTCTGCATAACGTCTTTCTACTTCGTTCCAGTTAATAACATTAAAAAATGCATCGATATAATCTGGTCTTCTGTTTTGGTAGTTTAAATAGTAAGCATGCTCCCAAACGTCTAATCCTAAGATTGGTGTTCCTTCGCAAGTTACTCCTGGCATTAATGGGTTATCTTGGTTTGGTGTAGAACACACTTCAACCTTACCTCCTTTATGCACACATAACCAAGCCCAACCTGATCCAAATTGAGTTGCTGCTGCATTACTAAAAGCATCTTTAAAAGCATCAAAACTTCCATAAGCTGCCTCAATAGCATCTTTTAATTCTCCAGATAAACGTCCTTTACCTTCTGGATTCATAACTTCCCAAAATAATGAGTGGTTATAAAAACCTCCTCCATTATTTCTAACAGCCATATTATTCATATCTAAATTAGTAAGAATATCTTCAATAGATTTTCCTTCTAAGTCAGTTCCTTCAATAGCTCCATTTAGTTTAGTTGTGTAACCATTGTGGTGCTTTGTGTGATGTATTTCCATTGTACGTGCATCGATATTTGGTTCTAATGCATCATACGCATATTTTAATTTTGGTAATTCAAAAGCCATAATTGTATGTTTTTAAGTGTTAATATTCAATATAATCAAAATTAAACATTAAAGCCTTCAATTGAAAATATTTAAGCAATGGATTAAATGTATTTAATAATATTTTAACATCGCCATTTAATTATCAAAGAATGTTTTAAAATAAATTTAGGAACCATAATATTGTTATTATCTTGTCTAAAATTTAAAATTACAATGTCTACAAAAACACCTTTTAAAGTTTATGACGCCTCTGCTGGTAGCGGAAAAACCTTTGCTTTAGTTAAGGAGTATTTAAAACTATTGTTTACCAGAAAACATAATGACGGTTTTAAACAAATATTAGCCATAACCTTTACAAATAAGGCTGTAGGCGAGATGAAAATTAGAATTTTAGACACATTAAAATCGTTTTCTGATCCAGAAATTATTACTAAACCAAACGGAATGTTTGAGGCTATCACTACTGAGTTAGACCTTAAACCTACTGATGTCCATTTAAAATCAATTGCTTTATTAAACACCATAATGCATAATTATGCTGCTTTTGACATTTCTACCATAGACGGTTTTAACCATAGATTAATCAGGACTTTTGCGCATGATTTAAAAATTCCGATAAATTTTGAGGTCGAGCTTGATACACCATCACTACTTAATCAAGCAGTGGATAGTCTTATAGCTAAAGCAGGAACTGATGTGGCACTTACTAAAGTTTTAATTGATTTTGCTTTAGAAAAAGCTGATGATGATAAAAGTTGGGACGTTTCTAGAGATTTTAATAGTATTGCCAAACTATTGATTAACGACAACGACTTACCACATTTAGACAGTTTTAAACATAAAACACTAGAGGATTTTAAATCCTTAAAAACGCAATTAATTAAAAAAATAAAACATCAAGAAACATTAATTAAGCAAACAGCCAACCAATTATTAGAGGTTTTTAAAACCAATGGTCTGGATGCCAAAAGTTTTTCTAGAGGAACGTTATATAACCATTTTGTAAAAGTTTCTAATTTTGAATTTTACAAATTATATGATAATAAATTAGCCGATAATATTGCTGAAGGTAACGTTTACACAAAGACTTTAGATTCCGCGAAAGCGCAATTAATTGATCAACTTTTACCACAGATAGATAAAGCATATCATTTAATTAAAGACAATGTTATTAGCTTAAAATTTATAAAAGCTGTGTACAAAAATGTAACGCCTTTATCCGTTTTAAATGCTATAAACAAAGAGTTAACTACGATTAAGGAAGACGAAAACAAATTATTGATTTCCGAGTTTAATACGCTTATCAGTAAAGAAATTAAAAACCAACCAACGCCTTTTATTTATGAGCGTTTAGGCGAAAAGTTTAGACATTATTTTATCGACGAGTTTCAGGATACGTCACAAATGCAATGGGAAAACTTAGTGCCTTTAATAGAAAACACACTAACAGGACAAAACTTAAAAGGTGAGCAAGGCACAGCCATGTTGGTAGGTGATGCTAAACAGGCTATTTATAGATGGCGAGGTGGAAAAGCAGAACAATTTTTAGGACTGACTAAAACCGACAACCCGTTTCCTATTGACAAAGAAGTTGTTAGGTTAGAGTATAATTACAGAAGTTTTAAAAAGGTTATTACGTTTAATAATACGTTTTTTGAGTTTTTGGCTAACACTAGTTTTAGTAGTAACGACTATTCTGATTTGTATAAAAAAGCAAATCAAATTCCGGTGTTAAATCAAGAAGGCTTTGTTAATATTCAGTTTTTAGATTTACAAAAAGAAGACGATATTAACGAGTTGTTTCCAGAAACAGTTTTTGACACCATAAACCAATGCTTAACAAACGGATACAACCTTAAAGATATTTGCATATTAGTAAGAAAGAAAAAAGAAGGTGTGGCTATTGCCGAATTTTTAAGCGAAAAAGGAGTTAGAATCACCTCTTCCGAAACCATGTTGATAAACAACTCTGAAGAGGTTAAACTAGTTATTAATATATTTAAACTACTAATAAACCCAAATCACTTAGAGGTTAGAATTAAAGTGTTGGATTATTTAGCAAATACTAATGCAATACAAGATAAACATGCTTATTTTAAAACCAACTTAGAATTGCCACTTCCCGAGTTTTTTAAAGGTTTTGAGCAATTCTCAATACATTGCAATCCAACCGAATTAGTAGAATTATCCTTATTTGATTTAACTGAAGATATTGTCAGAAGTTTTAAAATGACGGAAACGTCAAATGCCTATATACAGTACTTTTTAGACATCGTTTTAGAGTTTTCTCAAAAGCAAATATCCGATTTACCAAGTTTTGTAGATTATTACGAATCTAAAAAGGACAGTTTAAATATTGTCTCTCCTAGCAATCAAAATGCGGTTCAGATAATGACAATCCATAAATCTAAAGGATTAGAGTTTCCGGTGGTTATCTTTCCGTATGCACATTTAGATATTTATAAAGAAGTGGAACCCAAAGAATGGTTTCCGTTAGACCAAGAACAATTTAGCGGTTTTTCTAAAACGCTACTCAATTTTAATAAAGACTTTGAGGAATATGGTACAACTGGCGAAACCATTTACAATCAACATAGAGCAGAACAAGAATTAGACAATATTAACCTATTATATGTAGCATTAACTAGACCCATAGAGCAACTCTATATTATATCTAAAAAAGAAAAATCAGTAAAAGGAATAGTGACACACAATACGTATTCTGGATTACTAACAAATTACTTAATAGACAAGGGTCTATGGAGTGACTCACAATTAGAGTATACCTTTGGAAAAGCTAATCGCGAATCGCAACAAGAAGACAAGTTAGAAAACACCCAAGAAACAGAATTGTTTATTAGCGTTGCTAAACAAGATCATGATATTAAAATTATTACTAAATCAGGCTATCTATGGGATACAGAACAAGAAAACGCAATCGAAAAAGGAAACCTGATACACGATATAATGTCAGAAATAAACACGATAGTAGATGTTGAGCCTGTTATTTTAACCTATACTCAAACAGGAACTATTAATAAGGAACAAGCATTAATTTTAAACAATACAATTACTAACATTATTAATACACCAGAGTTAAATCCTTATTTTACTGATAATTATACCATATATAACGAAAGAGATATTATTACAAAATCAGGCAAAATAATTAGACCAGACCGACTAGCAATAAAAGATAACGAAGCTATTATTATAGATTACAAAACAGGATTATCTAATCCTAAGTACCAACAACAACTAGAGGAATATTCTGATACTTTAAAGGAAATGAACTATATGGTAAAGAAAAAAATATTAATCTATGTAAACGATACAATCAAAATAGTAACGTATTAAATTAAAGAATAGATTTAACTAAGCAATTAACGCGATAACATTATTAAATTTGTAAAAAAATACAATTATGTACAGTAAAATAAAAGAACACTTACAAAACGAAATACAAGACATTAAAGACAACGGTCTTTTTAAAGAAGAACGTATTATAACGTCTGCTCAAGGTGCCGAAATAACTTTAAACACAGGCGAAACTGTTTTAAATTTTTGTGCAAATAACTATTTAGGATTATCCTCTCACCCAGAAGTTATTAAAGCAGCACAAGACACAATGAATACGCATGGTTTTGGTATGTCATCTGTTAGATTTATTTGTGGTACACAAGACATACATAAAACTTTGGAACACAAAATAGCAGAATTTTATGGTACAGAAGACACCATATTATATGCAGCAGCTTTTGATGCAAATGGTGGTGTATTTGAACCTTTATTAGGTAAAGAAGATGCGATTATATCAGACTCGTTAAATCACGCCTCAATTATTGATGGTGTAAGATTATGTAAAGCTGCGCGCTACCGTTACCAAAACAACGACATGGCTGATTTAGAAAAGCAACTTATTGATGCTAACGCAAATGGCGCACGTTTTAAAATAATTGTGACTGATGGTGTATTCTCTATGGATGGATTAGTAGCACCTTTAGATAAAATATGTGACTTAGCAGATAAATATGACGCTATGGTAATGATAGACGAGTGTCACTCGGCTGGATTTATTGGAGAAACTGGACGTGGTACTCTAGAAGAAAAAGGCGTTATGGACAGAGTAGACATCATAACAGGAACTTTAGGAAAAGCACTTGGAGGCGCAATGGGTGGCTACACTACTGGTAAAAAAGAAATTATAGAGCTATTACGTCAACGCTCAAGACCTTATTTATTTTCAAACTCATTAGCACCAGCTATTGTAGGTGCTTCAATAAAAGTGTTTGATATGTTAGCCAATGACAACTCATTACGTAATAAACTAGAAGAAAATACCAAATTTTTCAAAAAAGAAATGAAAGCTGCAGGATTTGATATTATTGATGGTGACTCAGCAATTGTACCAGTAATGTTATACGATGCTAAACTATCTCAAACCATGGCAAATATGTTATTAAAAGAAGGTATCTATGTAATAGGATTTTTCTTCCCAGTAGTACCAAAAGACAAAGCTAGAATTAGAGTGCAGTTATCTGCAGCGCATACTAAGGAACAACTAGAGAAAGCTGTAAGTGCTTTTATTAAAGTTGGTAAAGTATTGGAAATTATTTAGAAACAATCTATAATACTGATATAAAAGCAACAAATAATCAATATTTTTATATATTTGTCTTTGTTAATAATATATAACAACTTATTTTTGCTTTTAATTAACACTTAAAAATTAAATTTTTGAATATGAAAAATCTTAGCAGATTATTGTTCACAATGTTACTACTTTCTAGTTTAGGTAACGTTATGGCACAAGACCAAAACAACCCATGGGCTATTAACTTCGGTGTAAACGCAGTAGATGTTTTTCCTGTAGGTGAAAACGCTCCACAAGGAGATTATTTCCAAGAATTCTTTAACGCTAACGATCACTGGAGTATTTTACCATCTTTATCTACAATTTCTGTATCTAAGTATGTTGGTGATAACTTCTCTATCCAAGCTGGAGGTTCTATAAACAGAATTAACAAATGGGGACAAGATAGTACTAACCCTAGTTTACGTGTTAATGATTTAGCATACTACGCTCTTGATGGTAACGTAAGATACCACTTAGGTGAAGTATTAGGTTCAAAAAGATTAGATCCAGCTATTGGAGTTGGAGGTGGTTACACTTGGATTGAAGAAGGTGCTTATAACACTTACTCTACAAAAGCAGGTTCTAACAACGCAGTTGGAGCAGGAACAGTTAATGCTTCTTTAGGATTAACTTACTGGTTTTCTGATAATATTGGTTTATTTGTTGAGTCTAAATACAAGCACTCATTTGAAGATTATTTAACTAAGCATTTCCAACATTCAGCTGGTTTAGCAGTTAAATTTGGTGGAACTGACACTGATGGTGACGGAATATATGACAAAGATGATGCTTGTCCTGATACTTTTGGATTAGAAGCATTTAACGGTTGTCCAGATTCTGATGGTGATGGAATCGAAGACTCTAAAGATACTTGTCCAAACGAAGCTGGTTTAGCTGAGTTTAACGGATGTCCTGATTCTGATGGTGACGGAGTATCTGATAATAACGACGATTGTCCACAAGTTAAAGGATTAAAATCTTTAAAAGGTTGTCCAGATGCTGATGGTGATGGTGTTGCTGATGCTAAAGATAAATGTCCAAACGAAGCAGGTCCTGCTGCAAATGGAGGATGTCCTTGGCCAGATACTGATGGTGACGGTGTATTAGACAAAGATGATAACTGTCCTAAAGAAGTAGGAACAGTAGCTAACAATGGTTGTCCAGAAGCTGTTATACCAACTCAAGTTGTATTAGATAAATTAAATAGCTATGCTAAAACTATCTTATTTGACACTGGAAAATCTAGCTTCAGAAAAGAAACTTTCTCTGTATTACAGTCTATTACTGCAATCTTAAAAGAATACCCAGACGCTAACTTTACAATTGAAGGTCACACAGATAGCGTTGGAAGCAAAACTTCTAACCAAACATTATCTGATTCTAGAGCTAACGCTGTAATGGCTTACTTAATCGAAAACGGAATTAACTCTGAAAGATTAAACGCTTACGGATTTGGTGAAGACTATCCAATTGACAGCAACAAAACAAAAGCTGGAAGATTTAACAACAGACGTGTAGAAGTTAAACTTAGAAAATAAGTTATAACCAAACACTAATAAGTTTTATAGAAAAACGCTTCGGTATTCCGAAGCGTTTTTTATTTTTATATAATGACAAGTTTTATACAAGATGTAATTGACGATTTAGTAACTAAGGAAGTAAACTTTAGCGAACTTGTCTTTATATTACCCAGCAGAAGAGCAGGTGTTTTTTTAAGACGCACGTTAAGCTTAACTTTAAATCAGACTATTTTTGCTCCAAAAATTATTAGCATAGAATCCTTTGTAGAAGAATTATCAGATTTAAAAACGACAACAAACACAGAGTTGCTTTTTGAGTTTTATAATGTATATATTGCACTAACTCCAGAAAAGGAAAGAGAGTCGTTTGATACCTTTTCAAAATGGGCACAAATTATACTTCAAGATTTTAATGAGATTGATCGCTACCTAATTCCGCAGAAAAAAATATTTGACTACCTAAAAGCTATTAAAAACCTAGAACATTGGTCACTACAAGAAGATCAAACTAAACTGGTCAGTAGCTATTTAAAATTCTGGAATAAGTTAAACGATTATTATAACGCCTTCACTACATCTTTAATTTCTAAAAACAAAGGTTATCAAGGCTTGCTTTATAGAGAAGCCTTTAACAACAGTAATGCATACATATCAAGCACAGACAAACACCATGTGTTTTTAGGGTTTAATGCCTTAAATGAAGCAGAAGAAAAAATAATACAACAACTACTACATAATAAATTAGCAACCATTTATTGGGACACTGACAAGCAATTTATGAATAACAAAATTCATGATGCTGGATTGTTTTTAAGACAACATAAAAACAAATGGAGTTATTTTAGCGATCATGATTTTAACTGGATCAACGACCATTACTCAACTAAAAAAAACATTAATATTTTTGGTGTACCTAAAAATATAGGTCAAGCAAAAGCCATAGGTACAATACTACAGGATTTAAGTAAAAACGATGCCAGTTTAAAAAATACAGCTGTAGTTTTAGGTGACGAAAACTTATTAATTCCCGTATTAAATTCCGTACCAGAATCCGTTTCGACGTTAAATATAACCATGGGATTTCCTTTAAAAACCATCCCATTAGCTTCTTTATTTGAACATATTTTCACTTTACATAAAAAGCATGCTAATCCATTTTATCACAAGGATGTTATAAGTATAATTTCTCATCAATATATACAACCATTATTTAAAAACGATAACGCTATTAATGTTATCGAGCTTATCAATAAAAACAATTTAGTCTATCTAACAGAAGCTCAAATATCAGCCTTAGCTCAAGACAATAAAGCGTTAGTGTCACTATTGTTTAGCAATTGGAATAACGACGCTAAAACAGCTCTAAACAACTGTTTTAAACTGATTAATATAATTAAAGAACATCTCACAGAAAATAAAGATAAAAATCAATTAGGATTAGAATATCTATACAGATTTAATATCTTATTTAATGAGATTTTACGACTAAATGAAAACTACAACCACATAAAAGATATAAAAGGTTTATATAGTATTTATAAAGAGTTACTAAGCTCTGAAACACTAGATTTTCAAGGAGAACCTTTACAAGGTTTACAAATCATGGGAATGTTAGAATCTAGAGTTTTAGATTTTGAAACTATAATTATATCTAATGTTAATGAAGGTATTTTACCTTCAGGAAAAACGAATAACTCCTTTATTCCTTTTGATGTAAAATTAGAAAACAAACTACCAACTTATAAAGAAAAAGACGCAGTATACACCTATCACTTTTATCACTTATTACAACGAGCAAAAAATGTTTATATATTATATAACACAGAAATTGATACGCTAATTGGAGGAGAAAAAAGTAGATTTATCAATCAATTAGAATTAGAAGGTACACATCAGGTCACTCATAAAATACTAACGCCAAAAGTACCTAACCATAATAAGCAACTAATAACAGTTAGTAAAACCAAAAGTGTTATTTCGCAATTAAAAAATATTGCTAACAGAGGATTTTCTCCTTCATCATTAACCAGTTATGTTAGAAACCCAATTGACTTTTACTATCAAAAGTTACTAGGTATTTCTAATCTAGAAGAAGTAGAAGAAACCATTGCTGCCAATACACTAGGAACCGTTGTACACAATACACTTGAAAGTCTTTATACACCTTTTATTGGACAAACAATAACTGTTGACAACGTAAAATCTTTAATACCAAAAATAGATACTCTTATCACCTCGTTTTTTAAAGAAGAATACAAGGAAGGTGATATGACAAAAGGTAAAAACCTTATTGTTTTTGAAATTGCTAAACGCTATGTTTTAAATTTTTTAAACTTAGAAATTGAAGCTTTAAAAAAAGGAGATTCCATAAAAATTATTGCATTAGAAGCTAAGGTCGAAAACGTAAAAATAAATATAGACACCTTACCTTTTACAATACAATTAAGAGGTACAGTTGATAGAATAGACCAATGTAATGGTGTTGTTAGAATAATAGATTACAAAACAGGAAAAGTAGACCAAAGTAAAGTGTCAGTTATTAATTGGGATGACTTATTAACGGACTATAATAAGTATAGCAAATCTTTTCAGGTTTTGATGTATGTCTATATGCTTTTAAAGGATAAAAAAATAAATTTACCTGTAGAAGCAGGTATTATTTCGTTTAAAAATTTAAGTGCAGGTTTTATTCCCTTCATAAAAAAAGAAAGCAGTCACGACAGGAACAAGGATACATTAATCACGCAGGACACTTTAAATGAATTTGAAATTCAGCTTAAAAATTTAATCATAGAAATCTTTAATACAGATCAAGATTTTATAGAAAAAGAGCTATAAATGAAGATAAAAAATCAAATATTAACACGTATTAATCAAAAACCAATTGTTTATGATACGTTTTATAATGATAACAAAAAGCAAAAACCTTTAGTGGTTTTTTGTCATGGCTATAAGGGTTTTAAAGATTGGGGAACGTGGGATTTAGTAGCAAATAACTTTGCTAAACAAGATTTATTTTTTGTAAAATTCAACTTTTCGCATAATGGAGGAACTGTAAATCAACCTATAGATTTTCCGGATTTAGACGCTTTCGCGGAAAACAACTACACTAAAGAATTACAAGATTTAGACGATATACTAAATCATTTTACGTCAGACCAAAGTATATACAAAAATAATATTGACACTAATAATATCACTTTAATTGGACATTCTAGAGGTGGTGGAATTTCAATAATTAAAGCAAGCGAAGACCACAGAATTACAAAGCTAATAACTTGGGCTAGTGTTTGTGCTTTTGGCAAACGCACCTCCACAACAGGAGATTTAGAACAATGGAAACAAGATGGTGTTAAATACGTTTTAAACAGTCGGACAAAACAAAATATGCCTCATAATTTTCAGTTTTACTTAGATTATATAAATAATAAAGACCGATTGGATATAGAAAATTGCTGTAAACGATTAACTATTCCTCATTTAATAATTCATGGTACTAAAGATCCTTCGGTAAGCTTTGAAGAAGCAAAATCCCTCAAACTTTGGAGTACTAAAAACACCTTAATTGCACTACCAGAAACCAATCATGTATTTAATGCTAAACATCCTTGGACTGAAAATTATCTACCAGAAACATTAGAAGTTGTCACCAAAAAAAGCATAGCTTTTATAAATTAAGCAATTTTTAAATTAGTAGTATCATAAATACAACGCTCTATTTTTTTAAACAAAAGCTCTTTATTAATCGGTTTTGTCATGTAATCATTCATACCAATGTTTAAAACACGTTGTTTAGTTTCCTGCATAACATCTGCGGTTACTGCTATAATTGGTATTGATTGTATTTTGGGTCCACAAATACCACTTCTAATATGTTGCGTAGCCTCGTAACCATCCATAATAGGCATTTGCAAATCCATCAAAATTAGGTCAAAACTAGAGTTTGTTAATAGTTTTAAAGCCTCTTCACCATTGTTAGCAATAACCATTGTAAACTTGTTATCTGTACTAAGTAGTTTTTTAATAACCATTTGGTTTAGCATATTATCCTCTACAACTAAAACATTTAAAGGAGCAGCATGACGTGTGCTTGGGTTTGCTTTTTGATCGCTAAGGGTCGCTATTTTGACAACTTTTAAAGGCAAATCTATATACACAACAGTACCTTTATCTAACTGACTCTCTACCGTTATTTCTCCATCAAATAAATCTACTAAACGGTTGACTATAGTTAATCCTAAACCGATACCACCAAATTTTCTTTTGTGGTTGTTCCTCATTTGATTAAAACTGTCAAAAATGTTTTTCTTGGTTTCTGGTGTCATACCAACGCCAGAATCTGAGACTTGAAGTGAAAACCGATTAACATCATTAGGTTGCGGAAAACATTTTAATTTAAATCCAATACTACCTTCTGCTGTAAACTTAACAGCGTTACTTAAAACATTATTTATAATTTGCACAAAACGCTCTAAATCACTTTCAATAAAATCTGGTATATCTGCATCTATTTCAAAATGATAATTTAAGCCTTTACGCTGTGCTTCAAGCTTCCAATTATTACTAATTTCAGTAACTGCATTAAAAGGATTAAATACCTCGTTGACCAATTTTAATTCATTTTTTTCAATCTTCTCAAAATCTAAAATATCATTAACATTACTTAGTAAACTAAGTGATGCATTTTTAATAATTTCGTAATTTTTATTACTTTCAGAATTGCCATTATTTTTCAATTCGGTTTGTGCAATACCCATAATTGCGTTAATAGGTGTTCTTAATTCATGACTCATATTGGACATAAAAAAAGTCTTTAATTGACTTATTTCCTGAGACCTATTTAACGCTAATTCTTGCGACTCTTCCTTATCTTCTCTTAATTTTTTAAGCAAGTTAGTCATAGATAAAGACAAGAAAACAACCTCCATTCCTGATCCAAATTTAGAGCTATTTAAAGTAAAAAAATTATTAGGCAATAGACTTAAGTTATTCATTACAAAGCCTAATAAACCAATTATCAAAAAGAAAATTCCAATAGAAAAATAAAAATCGACACGTAGTTTTTTATAACGCATTGTAAAAATGGTAGCCAAGAGCAAAATAAGGCTTAGCAATCCATTTAAATTAGATAATGGGTAAACAAACTCCATTGTTTTTGGTGAAATAAATACCATGACAAATAAAACACCTAAGACGACATAGATAACATTATATACAATCTTAAAACTGCTTAAATATTGAGAAACTTTTAAAAAATACTCACAATATTTTAATAGAAAAAAATTAGAAAATAATGCTGCTATTAAAACCGCTTTACTATTTAAATAACCACCATTGGTTAGTAAAAATTCAAAAATAAAACCATCCAAAGCACCTTGTAATAAAGCTATTGAAAACACATAACAGCCATAATATAAAAATGTTTTTTCTTTTAAACTAGTATAAAAAAACAAGTATATAATCCCAGCCAAAAATAAAAGACCATAAAATAAGCCCAAAAACAATTGTTGCTTATAATTCATGATCCAAAACTCAGACTCTGTAAATAGGTTAAGTGGTAAGTTGATTGTTTCTCCATCACTACCAAACTCCATATAAACATCCTGAACAGTGTTAGGTAATAAAACTAGTTTAAATACAGTAGATCTGTGTGCCACCTGTCTGGTTTCAAAAGGAATTTGATCACCACTTTTAAACGTTTGTATACTGTCTTGTGTAACAATAAACATATTAGCTTTATCTGTTACAGGTCTTGCAGTTTCTAAATAATAGGTCGCTTTATCATTAGACGTGTTTTCTAATTTAAATTTCACCCAATAATTTTGAGAAGTAAATCCTAAACTTTGATTTTCAGAGCTTAAATCTTGATATTCAAGATTTTTTTCTAAAAGTATATCTTGTATACTTAAATCCTTATTCCCAACCGATGCATACTGACTATATTCATATAAATCTCCAGAACTAGTGATTGGGTTGTAGGTTGTATTTTGTGCAAATACAGAAAAGTTTATAAAACAGATTAGCAGGTATAAGTGTTTCATTATTTGGTTAGTTTTATAAACTTACGCAATAAGGCAAAGTCGAGTTTTACCAAATAGTGACTTTACGACAAACAGCTATTATATTAGTTAAATCCAATGATTTTACCGATAAAAGCACAAAACACGAGTAACTTATTTTAGTCCGCTTAACACTAAAACAGGAAATGTAGTCACATAAAAATCCTTTTTAAGGATGCTGTTTTTTTCCCACATTTTAGTAAAAAATCCTCTTTTACGACGCACAACACAAAGGATATCAGGATTAAATTCTTTATAATGCTCTAAGACACCTTGAAACGTAGTAGCGTTTTCAGATTCTTTTGTAGATGATAAATGTTCTTTTAAATCCTCTGCTATAACAAAATCACTTTGTGAGTGAAAAGGTGTTTTTACTAGCAGTAAATTTAACTTAGCATTAAAATGATTTTTTAAACTTATTAAAGGATACAAAGCATCAACTTTGTTAATGACTGCAGATTTTAATGCAAATAGTATTGAATTTATTGGTTTATAAACATAACCTTCAGGAACAATAAGTGCAGGAATATTAGTTTGCTTAATGATTTTACCAGAGGTCTTACCTAAATAAACTTCATCTTTAATAGAATTTGTTCTAGGCTCTAAAATAATTAAATCAATGTCTAACGATTTAGAAACTAACTCTAACGTGTCTACTAATTTTCCTTTAAAGGTTTTTACAATAACCTCAACATTTTTTTTATTAACCGAAGCAACGTGCTTATTTAAAAAATCTAAACTTTCTCTTTCTAAAATATGATCCACCTTAATCATTGTTCCTGATTTGGTATAAACATTATATACTTGAACAACATATAATTTTGCGCCAAAAGCTTCAGCAAAATCTACTGCGTATTGTAAATGACTTTGTGCGTTTTTTGATGACCCAACAGGAACTAAAATAGATTTCATATAAAGAGTGTTTAGAAATCAAAAATACAGATTTTTCTTTACAAAAACTTCGATAATCTTTTACGACCTTTACAAAATCATTTTGAATACAAATTTTGAATACCTCCATAAGCTTAAGACATATAAATAAACTAGCCATTCCTGCACTTATAGCAGGTATATCAGAACCTATTTTATCTTTAACAGATGCTGCTGTTGTTGGAAATGTACAGCTTAACCCAACCGAGTCCTTAGCTGCAATTGGTATAGTTACCACATTTTTATCCATGTTAATTTGGATATTAGGCCAAACTAGAAGCGCTATTTCTTCTATAATATCACAACATGTTGGCGCTAATAAGTTAGACCAGGTTAAAGACTTACCTGCTCAAGCTATTTTATTAATTACCTCGTTAAGCTTAGTTATAATAGCAACAACATATCCATTTACATCGCAGATATTTAAACTTTATAATGCCTCAGGACTGATTTTGGATTATAGTATAGAGTATTATAAAATTAGAGTATTTGGTTTTCCGTTTACCTTATTTGTTATCGCAGTTTTTGGCACCTTTAGAGGATTACAAAACACTTACTATCCCATGGTAATTGCAATTATTGGAGCCTTTTTAAATGTAATTTTAGACTTTATGCTAGTCTATGGTATTAATGGATTTATACAACCTATGCATATAAAAGGTGCTGCGTATGCAAGCATAATAGCACAAATAATAATGGCAATCCTATCTGGCTATTTACTTTTAACCAAAACTAATATTCCGCTTCGGGTTAAATTCCCATTAAACAAACAAATCAGCAATTTTGCTATCATGATATTAAACTTGTTTGTACGTACACTAGCCTTAAATATCACGTTATATTTTGCAACAAAATATGCCACAGGCTATGGCAAAAACTATATAGCAGCTTATACCATTGCAATTAATCTTTGGTTTTTAGGAGCCTTTATAATAGACGGTTATGCCAGCGCAGGAAACATTTTGTCTGGCAAACTATATGGTCAAAAAAACTATAAAGAACTATTAGAATTAAGTAAAAAACTAATAAAATATGGGATTTACTTAGGTAGCCTAGTAGCACTAATTGGAGCTGTATTTTACTATCCAATAGGCAGACTTTTTACCAAGGAACCCGAAGTTTTAAAAACCTTTTATAGTGTTTTTTGGATGGTACTAGCCATGCAACCCATATGTGCTTTAGCCTTTATATTTGATGGTATGTTTAAAGGTTTAGGAAAAATGAAAGACCTACGTAACTTACTTTTATTGTCCACTTTTTTTGTTTTTTTACCAGTCCTTTTTATTGCAGATTATTACAATTTAAAACTACATGGTATATTTATAGCCTTTACTTTGTGGATTATAGCACGTGGTTTTCCGTTAATTATAAAATTTAGAAAACAATTTTTGCCTCTTGCACAAAACAACTAACTTTACAACATAATAAAATCGTATGTTATTAAGCTTACTACAAGTCAATATTGAAGACAAAATCAAAAATGCTCCAGATGATAATTATCAAATCGGTATTTTAATTGGATCGTATTTGCCACTTTTTATCTTAGTAGTACTAGCTTATTTGCTGTACAGATATAATAAAAATCGTAACAAAGAGTCTTAAAATTATGAGCAATTTAATTTTTCCATTACTAGCATTATTTGTAATTATAGCTTATTTCTATAATAAAATGCGCAACAGAAGACGCTAATTAACGCGTTTTAAGCCAACCAGTAATGCTTAATCTTTTAGTATTTACTGGTTTAACTTCGTGCTCTAAAATTTGACTTTCAAATATTACCACACGACCAGGAAAAGGATACACCACTTTCTCAACCTCCTTGCCATTATCGTCTAAATACAATACCAATTCGCCACCATTTTCTGGTTGCCAATCTTCATGATTTAAGTAGCACACAAAAGACAGCTTACGTCTATCATCATTTTTAAAGGTATCTAAATGTCGTTTATAAAACGTTGACTTTGGATAAATCGCATAATGAAACTCTTTATGTAAAATTCCCAAAAAACACGTTTTATTTAAATAACCAACCAAATCATTAATCTTATTAAAAAACAAAGATTCCGCTGCATTAGCTCTAGCTTCCTCAATCCATAAAATCACGTCACCTCTAATAGATCTAACTATTACTTCATCAAATTTATTACCAATAGCAGCCTTTTTAAAAGCATCCTCCTCATACTTATCAAGTATAGATCCTCTTAAAGCAACAACTTCTTCTTCAGAAAAAAAATTATCAATAATCGTAAATTTTTGCTTTGCAATATCCTCTATAATTTGCTCATACAATGGATTTTCAATAAAATCTAAAGCTTCAAAAATCTGATTCATAACCTGTTTTATATTTAAAAAAGTGCGCAAATGTAACCTAATAACCATTCGCTTTTACAAATTCAATATCTTTGCGCAATAAAACTTAGGTTAATGAGCAATATTCGTATTACAAAACAATTTACTTTTGAGACTGGACACGCACTTTATGGTTATGACGGAAAGTGTAAAAACGTCCATGGACACAGTTACAAACTAGATGTAACAGTAATAGGTACACCAATTTCTGATAGCAACAATGTAAAATTTGGAATGGTAATAGACTTTACAGATCTAAAAAAAATAGTAAAAGAAGAAATTGTAGACGTTTTTGATCACGCCACAGTATTTAACAAAAACACACCACATGTCCAACTAGCCAAAGAGCTTCAAGACAGAGATCACAACGTGTTACTGGTAGATTATCAACCAACCAGCGAAATGATGGTCATCGATTTTGCACAAAAAATACAAGACCGACTACCAAACAACATCAAACTGCACTCTTTAAAACTATCCGAAACCGCAACCAGCTACGCACAATGGTACGCCAGCGATAACCAATAAATAATTTGGGCGTTACCACAAGGGTCGCGCTTTCCACTATATCTTTTTTGCGCATAAGCGCGCACAAAAAAGGATACCGTATCAATCGCTAACGCACACACCTGCTAACGATAGGCATTATCAAGAAATAGTTATCTTTACCACATGCAAATTCCAAAAGGAAAAAAAATATATTTCGCCTCAGACAATCATTTAGGCGCACCAACAAAAGAGCTATCCTTACCTCGCGAAAAAAAGTTTGTCGCATGGTTAGACATGGTAAAAGAAGATGCAGCAGCTATTTTCTTATTAGGAGATATGTTTGATTTTTGGATGGAATACAAACGTGTAATACCAAAAGGATTTACCAGAACATTAGGTAAACTTGCTGAAATTAGTGACTCCGGAATCCCAATCTATTACTTTGTAGGTAACCATGACTTATGGATGGATGGCTATTTTGAAGAAGAATTAAACATTCCCGTTTACCACAAACCAAAAGAATTTACCTTTAACAATAAGATCTTTTTTATAGGACATGGAGACGGTTTAGGACCAGAAGACAAAGGGTATAAACGCATGAAAAAAGTGTTTACCAATCCTGTTGCTAAATGGTTATTCCAACGTTTATTACACCCAGATTTTGCTTTACGATTAGGACAATACATGTCTGTTAAAAATAAAATGATCTCTGGTGACGATGATGCTAAATTTTTAGGAAACGATAAAGAGTGGCTAGTGCAATACTGCAAACGCAAATTAGAAACTAAACATCGTGATTACTTTGTCTTTGGACACAGACATTTACCATTAAACATAGACTTAGGTAAGAACTCTAAATACGTTAATCTAGGCGATTGGATACAGTACTTTACTTATGGGGTTTTTGATGGCGAAAACATGGCGTTAAAAGAGTATTAATCTTCCTTTTCATGCTCTTCAATATCCTTAGTTAAATCTAAGTTTCTTAAGGTTTTATTTTTTGCACCAATAGCAACTACTGTCAAAAGTGTCATAACACCTCCAAAAATTACAGCTCTAGCAGCTCCACCTAAGTACTTGGCAGCAATACCACTTTCAAAAGCACCAAGCTCATTAGACGATCCCACAAACATACTATTTACAGAGGCTACACGACCACGCATGTGATCAGGTGTTTTTAATTGTAAAATGGTTTGACGTATTACCATGGATACACCATCCGTCACACCAGAGAAGAATAAAGCTGCAACGCTAAGCCAAAACAGTTCTGACATTCCAAAAATGATAATACAAATACCAAATCCAAAAATAGAAATTAATAATTTTTTACCAGCATTTTTATTTACTGGCAGATAGGTTGTAATAAACATGGTTAATATACTACCAATGGATACAGACGCATTAAGTATACCAAAACCATTAGGTCCAACATGTAATATATCCTGTGCAAACACAGACAATAAAGCAACTGCACCACCAAATAAAACTGCTATCATATCTAAAGATAATGCCCCTAAAATAGCTTTATTATTAAACACAAATTTAAGTCCAACTTTTAGGCTGTCCTTTACAGACTCGCCAATCTTAGGATTTAAAATAGGCTTCTTCTGTATCTGGAATGTAATTACAAAAGCCAATGCCACTAAAACAAATACAATACACAATGTACTAGCCACACCAATCCAACCAATAAAAAAACCACCAAATAAGGCTCCTAAAACGGTTGCTGCTTTCCAAGTACTACTACTCCAAGTCGCTGCATTAGGATAAATCTTTTTAGGCACCAATAAGGCTATTAACGAAAAAATAGTCGGTCCAAAAAACGAACGCAAAAAACCACCAAAAAAGACCAAAGCGTAAATGCAATATAAAATACTGCTGGTTTCCCAGTTGGCAACAATTTTGTCCCAAGTCAATAAAAACAAGCCCAAACTAATTAACGAAAATGCTGCAATACATAGTGCTAACAAATTCCGTTTTTCTTTTTGGTCCACAATATGACCAGCAAATAAAGCCATAGAAAATGCTGGAATAATTTCCATTAGTCCAATTAACCCTAAATACAAAGGATCTTTTGTCAATGTATAGACTTCCCATTCAATTACAATAAATTGCATGGACCAACCAAAAACTAAAGCAAATCTTAATAATAAAAAGATATTAAACTCTCTTATTCTTAATGCCGCGTATGGATCATTTTTAGCCATATTACTCTTTTAAATCTCTTAATTTTAATTGCAAAGACACATTGCCTTGCCAATGGTTTTCATCCACAGAATAGACCGCCTTAAAACGCTTTCTGTTTTTTATTAGGTCTAATTTATCTCCTAAATTAAAACCAATACACACAAATTTTTCTCTACCAGATTGCGTCACCGTGCATCTAATATGTTTATCATCCTCTCCAACACATTTTCCGTAACCCGTATCTTTCAACTCTTCAGTCATAAAAATAGGCGTCATATTTCCTGGTCCAAAAGGTGCAAACTGTTTAACAATACGCCAAAATTTATCGTCAATTGCACTCAGTTCTAAAGTGGTATCAATTTTAATTTCTGGTGTTAGTAAATTTTTATCTATGGTTTTAGAAACCTCATCTTCAAACGCTTGTTTAAAGGCTTCGTAGTTTTCTTCTTTAAGCGTTAAACCTGCAGCATACATATGACCTCCAAACTGTTCGATATGGGCACTACAAGCCTCCAAAGCATTATAGACATCAAACCCAGAAACTGATCTGGCAGACGCAGCTAATTTGTCTCCACTTTTAGTAAACACCAATGTTGGTCTGTAATATGTCTCTATTAATCTTGAGGCTACAATACCAATAACACCTTTGTGCCAATCTTCTTGATACACTACGGAGGTTAGTCTTTGTTCTTCTTTGTTTTCTATGATTTGTTCTAACGCTTCAACTGTAATTGTTTTATCCGTTTCACGTCGGTCAGAATTAAATGCTTCAATTTCTTCAGCATACGTCACCGCTGTAGCAAAATCGACTTCCGTTAAT
Organism: Olleya sp. UBA1516; assembly: GCF_002323495.1. Classification (NCBI taxonomy): domain Bacteria; kingdom Pseudomonadati; phylum Bacteroidota; class Flavobacteriia; order Flavobacteriales; family Flavobacteriaceae; genus Olleya; species Olleya sp. UBA1516. Next base: position 195,770 of record NZ_DCQO01000017.1, on the reverse strand, counting down.
AAGTCTACCGCATACTGCCCATGTTTCATGCGTCCTGCAGCATTAATACGTGGTGCAATAGTAAACACAACATCTGTAATAGTTAGCGTGTCTTTTTTAAGCTGATTGATAATCGCTTTAAATCCTGCTCTCGATTTTTGATTGACCACTTTTAAACCATGGTAAGCTAAAATCCTATTTTCCCCAGTAATGGGAACAATATCTGCACCAATTGCAGTCGCTACTAAATCTAAATACGGAAGTAAATCATCAATAGTTTCACTATCCTTTTTGGCTAAAGCCTGAATTAATTTAAATCCAACACCGCAACCACATAACTCTTTATAAGGATAATTACAATCTGTTTGTTTTGGATCTAAAACTGCGACTGCATTTGGGATTACAGCTCCTGGTCTATGGTGATCACAGATTATAAAATCTATATTTTTTTGTTTTGCGTAAGCAACTTTATCTACCGCTTTTACACCACAATCTAATGCTATTATTAGACTAAAGTCGTTGTCTTCTGCAAAGTCAATACCTTGATAAGACACGCCATAACCTTCGTCATATCTGTCTGGAATATAAGTCGCAACTAATGGTGTTTTTGTTTTTAAATAAGAAGACATTAACGCGACAGAAGTCGTACCATCTACATCATAATCGCCATATACCAATATATTTTCATTATTAGCAATAGCGTGCTCTATTCTAACTACAGCTTTATCCATATCCTTCATTAAATACGGATCATGCAAATGGTCTAAACTAGGTCTAAAAAAAGATTTAGCGTCCTCAAAATTTTCAATGCCACGTTGTACTAAAAGCGATGCAATGGGTGCATCAATTTGCAAACTATCCGCTAAATTCTTAACGGTTTCAGGATTTGGTTTTGGTTTTAAGGTCCAGCGCATGTAATGGATTTAGAATATAAATTAGACTTTTTCTAAGTAATTATAATTACTTATTATGAAAATGCACATTGGTTTTAACCTCGGCAAAACGTCTAAACATCTCCATAACACCACAGTATTTTTCGACAGATAATTGTACTGCTCTGTTTATTTTTTCTTCATTTAAATCTGTACCAGTAAAATGATAATCTAAAATTACGGTATGATAATATTTAGGATGCTCATCAGTTAACAACCCTTCAACTTCCATTTTTAAATCATAAGTATCAATTTTCATTTTATCTAAAATAGATACGACATCTAATCCAGAACAACCTGCTAAGGACGATAACATTAATGCTTTTGGAGATAATCCTTCGCGTTCTTTACCTTCTACATCTGTATCCATTAAAACATGATGACCACTTGGGTTATCAGAATCGAATAACATGTTTCCTTTCCAATTGGTTGTAATTTTATGCGACATAATTGAATATTTTTTCGTTTATTGATATCAATCAAAAATACTACTTAAAAATAAAAAACAATGCCTTTAATAACACCTTTAACAGCAGATCACGATTTAGAAACTAAAGAACTGGCAACATTCTTTAACGAGACCCTTGGATTTTGTCCAAATTCGGTTTTAACCATGCAACGTAGACCTGCTATTAGTAAAGCCTTTATCAATTTAAACAAAGCAGTAATGGCTAATGAAGGTCGTGTAACTTCCGCTTTAAAACGAATGATTGCATGGGTAAGCAGTAATGCTACAGGTTGCAGATATTGTCAAGCGCATGCCATTAGAGCTGCAGAGCGTTACGGAGCAGAACAAGAACAATTAGATAACATTTGGGAATACCGTACACATGCTGCTTTTAGCGACGCAGAACGCGCTGCTTTAGACTTTAGTTTAGCTGCCAGTCAAGTACCAAATGCTGTTGATGGCGACATTAAAACACGTTTACACGAACATTGGGACGAAGGGGAAATTGTAGAAATGCTTGGTGTAATTTCTTTGTTTGGATACCTAAACAGATGGAATGATAGTATGGGAACAACTTTAGAAGAAGATGCTATTGATAGCGGAAACCAATATTTAGGAAAGCATGGTTTTGAAGTTGGAAAACACGTATAATTAAAGCTTATTTATAATTATTATATAACAAAAAACCTTACTAGAAATAGTGAGGTTTTTTATTTTAAAATTTGCTTTACAACCTGCTGCAATTCTGGTACAATAGTTAATTCAAACCAAGGATTTTTACTACGCCAAAAACGATTGGTGGGAGATGGATGTGGCACAGGAAAATAATATGGTAAGTAGGTTTTATAATCGCCAACAGTTTCTGTTAACGTGCGTTTTGCTTTATCTTTTAAATAATACTTTTGCGCATAGGCACCGATAAGTATCACCAACTCTACTTTTGGCATCTGTTTAAGTAGTGCATCATGCCACTCTGGAGCACATTCTTTTCTTGGTGGCAAATCTCCTGTTTTACCTTTGCCAGGATAACAAAACCCCATAGGCAGAATAGCAAAATTTTTAGTGTCATAAAAATCCGAGTCACTTACATTTAGCCATTCTCTTAACTTTTTACCACTTTGATCATCCCAAGGGACTCCTGAGTTATGGACTTTAGTACCTGGTGCTTGACCAATAATTATAATTTTAGAGTCCTTACTAGCTGTAACAACGGGATGTGGACCTAATGGTAAATGGGCTTTACAAATAGTGCATTGCGATATTTTATCTAGAAGCTTATCCACTAATTGTTATAGTACTCTATTTTTTAGTTAATGGATTTTGATTAAAACTTAAGCCTTCAAAACCTGTTTTAATAAAGTTTCTTATATTTTGATGACCTGTTCCATTGGGATCGTTTAAAACCTCATCAAAATAATATTGTCCAAAGCATGCCAAAGTTTCGGTTTTAGATAACGCTTCTGCTTTTGCAAAAGCAAACACTTTACATGATCCCGAATTTTCTCCTTCGGCATTTTGCAACAACCCATTTATAAAAGCTGTTGGTGTAAAATCAAAAGATGTGTCCACTACTTGCATAGTTTCCGCGAAAGCGATAGTATTTGGTGTGTTTTTTAATTTTAATTTAAACGCTGTTATAGTCATCGTTCTGTTTTAATTTTATTTACTTTTTCCGCCTACCACAATTACAATTTCGCCTTTAGGTGGCTTATTGGTGTAATGTTCTAAAACCTCTTTTGCGGTTCCGCGAATGGTTTCTTCGTATAATTTAGTTAATTCTCTAGACACAGACACAGGTCTGTCTTCTCCAAAATAATCGCAAAAATGACCTAAGGTTTTGATTAACTTATGTGGACTTTCGTAAAAGATGATGGTTCTAGTCTCTTCGGCTAATAATTTCAATCTTGTTTGACGCCCTTTTTTTACTGGCAAAAAGCCTTCAAAAATAAATTTATCATTAGGAAAACCACTATTTACTAACGCAGGCACAAAAGCAGTTGCTCCAGGTAAACAGTCCACCTCAATATTATGCTCTATACATGCTCTAGTTAGTAAAAATCCTGGATCAGAAATGGCTGGTGTACCAGCATCACTAATTAACGCAATGGTTGTTCCTGTCTTTAATTTTTGCACCAAATTATCCACCGTCTTATGCTCATTATGCATATGGTGGCTTTGCATTTGTGTACCGATCTCGTAATGTTTTAATAACTTGCCTGAGGTACGCGTGTCCTCTGCTAAAATTAAATCGACTGCTTTCAAAACCTCTACAGCCCTAAATGTCATGTCTTTAAGATTACCAATTGGTGTTGGAACTATGTATAATTTACTCATGTTTTAACTGAATTCTAATTCAAATTTACAATCTTTTTGAGAGAGTTGAAGCAACCTTTTAGTAATTTAGACATCTATCAATAAACCAACCAGCTATGAAAAAATCGTTTTGCTTAATTATATTTTGTTTTTCATTTTTAATAAGCAAAGCTCAAACTACAGATTTATCAATAGTTGTTGCTGCACAAAACTTATCTGGCAGTTCAATTTCGCAAGTTAATATTTATCAAGATTTTCAATATATTGTTACCATTTTTAATTCGGGAGGCAATGTTACTAATGCAACTTTTACACAAACATTAAATCCCTCCTTAACGGTTTTAAGTACTAATAGTCAAAATCAAACTGGTGGAGCTAGCGTGATTACACCAATCACTTTAAGCGGAAACACAATATCTGGTACAATAGCAAGCCTACCCTCAAATAGCAGTGTACAATTAAAGGTTGTTGTTAAAGCTTCTTTAACGCCTGGAGGTGTTGCTACCAACGCCACAGTTTTTTCACCTGAAGGCACAACGGATAATAATTTATCCAATAACACGTCTGTTATATCTATTGATATCGTTGAGTTGCCAATAAACTTTACTGTAGATTATAGTCAAATCACGCCAATAGCTGGAACGTCAATAACGGATTGGAATCAGGCCATAACTTACCAGTTTACTATTACTAATAGCAGTACAGTACCTTTTCCTTTACAATATTTTACGAGTACGTTTAATAACGCTAATGGTCCTTTAATTGGAGTGCCTATAATACAGCTTAATAATTTAACTTGTATAAATACAACCTCAGGTATGTCATGTCCTGATACCTCAAGTTATACTGGTGCGATGACAAGTATTACATCGTCGCAACCTTTATTCTCTTTTGGAACACCTATCGAGTTTACGCCTGGAGGATCCTTAACTTTTGAAATGGAAGTTCTTTTTTTAGAACCAACATGTGCTGCTCAATTAGCAAATTTAGAAGTATCAAGTTTAATTGAGTTAACACTTTACCCAACTAATATTAATCAATCTTCAGACAATTCCAACACAATAACTAATCCATTACCACAAGGAAATCTATGTGGCATGGCAGATTTATGCATAAATACCATACAAACTAATCCAGATCCTTTAGCACAAATTAATTGGAATGAAGAAGTAACTTTTGTAACAACAATTTGTAATATGGGTCCACAAGATGCTTATATGCGTTTTTTTCTTCAAAATCTAACCTTTAATACAGATTGGGAGATTATATCCATAAATTGTGACACTACCACAGGTCCTGTTACCTGCTCAGACTTTACTTTGATTGATCAGGATCAGTTTTGGGAAAGTAGCGAATTTATCCTACCTACTAACACTACAATAACAGTAACTACAGTTGTAGTATTTATTGAACCAGACTGCTCGACACAAGCAGAAGATGATACTTTGGTAAACGTTAGAAGTGGTGTGAATTTATTAGAAAGTACTATTATCGATCCAAATATCGCAAATAATGCTGATAGTGATTTCTTATTATTACCTCCTTTAGAGTCATGTGATCCTGAAACATTTGTAAAACTCAGTATTTTAAAAGATCAAATAAGCCCAGAATTACCAGCAGGAAGTAATAATTCAAATACTGTAAGTTGGGGTGAAATCACTTATCACGTTGTAGCGATTAATTATGGTAGCGTAGATTCTATAATTTATTTAAGTGATTTTATCAATGATGGCTCACCTGGCACATTAGTGTCTGTAACTTGTATTGACACAACAGGCTCTGCAAACTGTTATGACATAGTCAATGCTAATATTGGTATATTTCAAGATGGTTTTCCTGAAGCAGGAGAAAACGATGTTTTTTGGGAAATTACTCCTGAAGAAAATGTAATACTTCCTGCACAAAGCTCAATAACGTATGAAGTCGTTATAGATTGGCAACCAGAATGTACAATAAATCCTATCACTGTTAGAAACAATGCAATAATAGGTAGTGTTAACTACACTAACGAGAGTAATATAAGCGACAATTCAGAACTTGTTTTAACTTACATGGCTCCATGCATTGACATCTTAGTTCAAACATATTCTGAGTATACAACTGTTGGTGTAAACAGTACATTTAATTGGATAATAGACATCACAAATAGTAACACAAGTTCAAACGCAACAAATATTGCTTTTGAAGATATATTAGGTCCAGAATTTACAATAAACGGAACACCAACTTGTATTGTGACTTCAGGCATAGCATCCTGCATGTCCGCATTTAATATTTCTGGTAATACTATTTCTGGTAATATTACAAATATGGAAGGAGGCTCTACAATACAAATAGCAATTCCGGTAACAGCTCCAAGCTATGGTGGTGCATTTACAAATACTGCACAAGCCATAGCCAACATTAACGAAAATAATGAGCTAACTCCAGACACCAACCTGTCTATTAGCAATATGCAAGTTATTGCTCCAACGGTTTTAAAAACCTTTACTCCAGACCAAATAATTGTAGGTCAACAAAGTATATTAGAGTTTACAGTATTTAATGTTTCTGGTAACGTAGCGCAATCAAATATAACCTTTACAGACAATTTGCCTCTTGGATTAACTATAGCAGGTCCAATATCTTGGACAGATAGTAATGGATGTACTGCAACATTTACTAGCTCATTAGGCGGAACATTTGTTGGCGTATCTGACTTAATTATTCCAGAAGGTGTGGGAAGTTGTAGTTTTTCGGTTTTGGTCACCTCTACAATGGAAGGTATATACAATAATAACAGTAGCAATTTTAGCAATCAAAATAATATTGATAGCTCTCAAGCAAATGCAACATTAACTGTTTTAGAGGATACAACTAATGTTGATATTGAAGTATTAAAATCTGTAACTCCAACACAAACTTCTATTGGTCAAGAGGTTACTTTTACCATTAGCGCTAGTAATATTGGAACAACCGAAGCTACAAATATTATGATTTTTGAAAAACTCCCAATTGGCTATCAGCTTATAACTGCTAACACAAGCTTTGGAAATTATGACGTAAATTCGTTTTTATGGAGTATAAGCCACTTACTACCAAATCAATCAGAGAGTTTAACAATAACAGCTCAAGTTATATCTTCCAATAATCTTCTCAACACTGCTACTTTAACTGAAGTTTTACAAATTGATAGAGATGACACAAATAATCAGGATTGGGCAGTGGTTACTGTTGATGCTTGTTTACAAATGCCTAAAGGGTTTTCTCCTGGTAGTGATATGGTAAATGATACATTTGTAATACCATGTATTGAAGACTATCCCAATAATGATTTAAAAATTTACAATCGATATGGTACATTAATATACCAAAGTAATAACTATATTAATGATTGGAAGGGAATGCCAAATCAAGGTCCTTTTAATCAAAATAAAGTGTTACCAGTTGGCACTTATTATTACGTTTTAAATATTTCAACTATAAAAAATCCTTTTGTAGGTTATATATATTTAAACTACTAATTTATTTTTTTCACGGACAGCCAATCCCAAATAGTAAGACAGTAACACTATAAATATGGTGTAAAAAGACAGGCCAAAAAGTCCATGTCCAGCATTATAATGCGCTACTGTTGCCAATAAAGCATCAAAGAAAAATCCAGCGTAAGCCCATTCTGTTAACCATTTACTTTTTCGCCATAAAATCATTATAACACCAAGCACCTTAACAATTGCTAAAGGGATTACTAAGTAGATTGGATAGTTTAGTGCTTTAAAAAAACCTTCAACCATCTCTATATTAAAAAAATACATCTGTGCTGAATATAAAAAAATCACACAAACTAAAATTGTAACAATCCAATACAACACAGTCTTTATAGACGTTTGTTTCATTTAAATTAAGTATTAATGTTTACTAACTACTTAAATCTAGCTTCGATAATTTCCATAAACCGAACTTCGTAGTCTTCTTTACCAACCCAATTATTGTAGTCTGGTTTAACCACATTATTAATTAAATTAAACGCTTCGTCTAAAGTTGTAGTCGTATTAAGTTGTGATAACACTCTATTATAATCGTCAGGTTCACCATCAAATAAATGCTTAATAAATGCCAATTTATCGTTTAACCCAATGTTTAAACCAGATTTAAGTTTATCATTTAAACTCTTTTTTTCATTTATATCAGATTTTGACACAGGATCAAAAACAGGAATCTCATCAAAGCCTGCTGTTATCTCTTCAAAATCATTTTTAGTATAGTTTTGCTTTGGTATAACTGCTTCAATTAGGTCATCCACTTGGTGAGTTTCTTGTGGCATTTGAGCTACCATATCCTTTATTTTCTCCATGACTGGCTCCATAATATCATCCTGATCTGCATCATCCAAATTGATATAGGTTTTATCATCTACCTCTATGTTATCGCTTACTTTGTTATTAAAAGCAGAATCTAACATATCAAAAAATGAAGAGTCATTACCAATAGTCGGTAAACTATCTTCAAAGTTTTCGTTAGCAAATTTTAAAACGGTTAACTTTTCATACAAAACAGCAACTTCTGCATGCATCCTATTAACGTCTTCTTTACCAACTAGTTTTAGAATCCTGTGTGCAATACTCATTAATTCTGATTCTAATTTCTTCTTCATGGTTTTATTTTTTTTTATAATTTTTGAATTAATTGCAAGTTAGCCTTTTGATTTTTAATAAATTTGACCCACCTTTATACAAAACGTAAATGCTTTACGTTTTAGTGCTAAATTTACAAAATGTTTCTTGAAAATACAGTAAATCAAAAAGAACAATTTGGATGGATTGAAGTCATCTGTGGATCAATGTTTTCTGGAAAGACTGAAGAGTTAATCCGAAGACTTAAACGCGCTCAATTTGCTAAACAAAAAGTAGAAATCTTTAAACCAGCTATTGATGTTCGTTACGATGATGAAATGGTAGTATCGCACGATGCTAACGAGATTAGATCCACTCCTGTACCTGCTGCAGCTAATATTCCAATTCTTGCAGATGGCTGTGATGTGGTTGGTATTGACGAAGCTCAGTTTTTTGATGACGAAATCGTTCGTGTTTGTAACGACCTGGCTAACAAAGGCATACGTGTAATTGTTGCAGGTTTAGATATGGACTTTAAAGGTAACCCTTTTGGACCAATGCCTTATTTAATGGCAACAGCAGAATATGTTACAAAAGTACACGCTGTTTGTACAAGAACCGGAAACCTAGCACAATATAGTTTCAGGAAATCTGCAAATGACAACCTTGTTTTGTTAGGTGAAACTGAAGAGTATGAGCCACTAAGCAGAGCTGCGTATTATAAAGCAACACTTAGAGAAAAAGTGAAACACATGAAGGTAGAAGATGCCCAAGAGATTGACACTAAATCTAAAATCTCTAATGAATAAAGCTCAAGAAACAGTTTTAGAAATAGACCTTAAAGCACTAAAACATAATTTTAAGTTTTTAAAATCAAAACTCTCCGGAAACACTAAATTTTTAGCGGTTGTAAAAGCCTTTGCCTACGGTAGTGACGCTGTAGAAGTTGCAAAATATCTGCAACAATTAGACGTAGACTATTTTGCTGTAGCCTATACCTATGAAGGTGTAGCACTGCGGGATGCAGGAATTACAACACCAATACTAGTATTACATCCACAACCTGTAAGTTTTGACGACATTATTACACGTTGCCTAGAACCAAGCCTATACTCACAAAGAGTTTTAGACCTTTTTATCGCTTCCGCAGAAACACATAAGCAACACAACTATCCTGTACATTTAAAATTTAACACTGGATTAAATAGATTAGGTTTTGGCTTGGAAGATATTTCTAAAATAGTTGAAACAGTATCTAAAACCGAAGCGGTACACATCACCAGTTTATTTTCTCATCTAGCAGAAAGTGAAGTCTTGGACGATAAAGTATTTACTGAATCTCAAATAAAATTGTTCACAACAATATACAAACAAGTCTATGCCAAATTAGACTACAAGCCATTTTTACACCTTTGTAACACCTCTGGTATTATAAACTACCCAGAAGCACACTTTGATATGGTTAGAAGTGGTATTGGATTAAACGGTTTTGGAAACGATCCAAATGTAAATAAACACCTAAAACCAATAGCAGCTTTAAAAACTAACATCTCGCAAATTCATCATATAAAAAAAGGAGAAAGCTTAGGTTATAACAGAGCTTTTATAGCGCAAACAGATACAAAAACTGCAACGTTACCAATTGGTCACGCAGATGGTATAAAAAGACAATATGGTAATAGTAATGGATTTGTAACCATAAATAATCAAAAAGCATATATATTAGGTAATGTTTGCATGGATATGATTATGGTAGATATTACATCAATTAACTGTAATGAAGGTGACGAAGTTATTGTTTTTAATGACCAACACACTGCTGAAACTTTAGCAGAAAAGGTGCAATCTATTTCCTACGAATTAATTACTGCCATCTCTCAACGTGTAAAACGTGTATTTCGTCGATAAATGTCATTTACATATATTTGATAAATACCAATTATGTTAAAATTTTAACTAAATTCGAATATCATTAATATTAACTAACATTAAAAATTAAAATTATGCTTAAAGAATTTAAGAATTTTATCATGACAGGAAACGTAATTGAATTTGCGGTTGCTGTAATTATGGCTGGAGCATTAGGCCAAGTAATTAATGGCTTTGTAAATAACGTTGCTATGCCATTTGTAGGACATTTTGCAGGAGGGATTGATTTTGCTGCAAAAAAACTTGTACTTGATGAGGCAGTAGTAGACGCAGCTGGTGTTGTTACAAAACCAGAAAACGCAATAATGTATGGTAGCTGGATTAATACAATAATTAACTTAATAATTGTTGGATTTATCATGTTCTTAATTGTTAAAGCATACAATAAAACTAAAAAACCAGTTGAGCCAGCTGCACCAGCAGGACCATCTGATAACGAATTATTAATGGAAATTAGAGATGCTTTAAAAAAGTAATCTAATTTTTAGTATTATCATAAAAAACCGATTTTAGTTTTAAAATCGGTTTTTTTATGCTCAAATTTTTACGAAAAAATTAATACTAATTATATTATTTTTTTAGTTAAATACCCTAATTTTAGCCTTTAATTTAATTTGTATTTAAAATGAGAGTAGCTGTAGTTGGAGCAACCGGAATGGTTGGAGAAGTTATGCGTAAAGTATTAGAAGAAAGACAATTTCCTATATCAGAATTTATACCTGTAGCTTCAGAAAGATCAGTAGGTAAATCACTTTCATTTAACGGTAAAGATTATACAATTGTAAGCTTACAAGATGCGGTAAATGCCAAACCAGATATTGCTTTATTTTCGGCTGGTGGAAGCACATCTTTAGAATGGGCTCCAAAATTTGCAGAAGTAGGTACAACTGTGATTGATAATTCTTCGGCTTGGAGAATGGATCAGGACAAAAAACTAGTGGTTCCGGAGATTAATGCAAATCAACTTACTAAAGAAGACAAAATAATAGCCAATCCTAATTGCTCGACCATACAAATGGTTATGTGCTTGGCTCCTCTTCATAAAAAATATAAAATCAAAAGAATAGTCGTTTCAACTTACCAATCCATTTCTGGTACAGGAGTAAAAGCTGTGCAACAATTAGAAAACGAATTAAATGGCGTTACAGGAGAAATGGCATATCACTATCCTATCTTTAAAAATGCAATTCCGCATTGTGACGTATTTGAAGACAATGGATACACCAAAGAAGAATTAAAGTTGGTTAACGAAACCCAGAAAATATTAAACGATAACACTATTGCTGTAACAGCAACTGCTGTAAGAATACCTACTGCTGGAGGACATAGTGAGTCAGTTAATATTGCATTTGAAAACGATTTTGATATTGATGAAGTTAAAACGATTTTAAGTCAAACTGAAGGTGTAGTCGTACAAGATAATTTAGACACTAACACCTATCCAATGCCTTTATATGCCAATGGTAAAGATGACGTTTTTGTAGGTCGTATTAGACGCGACTTATCTCAGGCAAACTCTATTAATATGTGGATTGTTAGTGACAACCTGCGTAAGGGAGCAGCTACAAACACAGTTCAGATTGCAGAATATTTAGTAAAACACAACTTAGTTTAGATATAACAAGCTAAATTTCATTAAGTTAATACCATTTTTAGGCCAATTAATTTATATATTAGTGACCATATATTTTTTATATGGTCAAAAACTACACGCGCTTATTAGTTATTGCTTTTTTTACTTTGTTGCAATTTTCTTGTAGCTCAGAAGAAACGTATATCCCAATCCAAGAAAGTACAGAGACCTCTCCTGTTATTTTTAATCCAGAAGCAACACCTTTTAATACATTATCAGAATACCATTTTTTTAAAGACAACCTTAAAGACTTAACTCCTGTTGTAGGCGTCCTGCCATATCAACCTATTAATTCCTTATTTACAGATTACGCGCGCAAAAAAAGATTTATTTGGATGCCTAAAAACCAAAAGGCAACTTATGTTAATGATTATTCAATTTTAAATTTTCCTGATGGCACTGTTTTTATAAAAAACTTTTATTACCAAAATACATTACCTAGTAATTTATCAAGGATTATTGAAACACGATTAATGTATAAATCTTCTGAAGGTTGGAAATTTGCAAATTATATCTGGAATGATGATCAAACAGAAGCATACTTTGATTTAACCGGAAGTTATACAGATGTTAGTTTTATTGAAAACGGAGTAACAAAAAACACCATTTACAGAATTCCGTCTGCTGCAGAATGCTTTACTTGCCACAAGTCTGAAGTTAACTCCATTCCAATTGGTCCAAAACCACAAAATCTAAATAACGATTTAGCCTACGCTGATGGTGTAAAAAATCAATTACAAAAATGGATAGAAATTGGTTATTTAAAAGACAACTTACCTAACACTATCAATACAGTTTCTAACTGGCAAGATGTTACCTCTACACTTAGTGACAGGATTAGAGGTTACTTAGATATTAATTGTGCACACTGCCACAGTCAAGATAGACATTGTGACTACAGACCTGTAAGGTTTGCATTTGGAGATTATCAAGGAGATACTAGTTTAGGTGTTTGTGTAGATCCAGATACACCAATAGCACCTTACTCTAAAATTGTAGAACCAAATAACATAGCACGCTCATTAATTCACTTTAGATTAAATAATACACAAGAAGAATATAGAATGCCTTTATTAGGTAGAACACTAATACACCAAGAAGGTGTTATTCTTTTAGAACAATGGATTACTTCACTAACACAAACCTGCCAATAAACTAACCGTCTAACCATGAAAAAACCACTACTTACTATTTTAATTTGCTTAGTTACATTTATAATTAAAGCACAAACCAACAGCAACAGCTGCTTGGATACCAATACAGACACAGCTATAGTTGGTCCTGGGACATTTACCCTTAACGGAATTATTGATGGTACAGAAATACCTTCTCCTATTTGTGCAGCAAATGGAACTGGAGCAACAAATGGAGAATGGTACAGGTATATACCAACTAACGACTACTCTGTAACCATCAGTACAGACTTAACTCAAAATTCTGGTAAAGACACACGTGTACATATCTATTCCGGAGCTTGTGGTAGCCTAACTTGTGTTGCTGGAGATGATGATTCTGGAACTAATTTCTTGTCTGTTGCGACATTTAATGTAATAGCTGGTACAACATATTACATTGCTTTTGATGATAAATGGAGTGACTCAGAGTTTGATTGGGAATTAACGGAAGGTGCAGTGGTTATTCCACCACCTCCTGCTCCTGTTACATTTACTCAACAATCACTATCTACAAACGGTTCAAATCGTGCTGTTGTTGATATGAATGGGGATTTTCTAGATGATGTTGTTGCTGTTACAGCTACAAATATTAATATTAATTATCAATTAGCGACAGGTGGTTTTAATACTGTCAATATTGCAACCACTTCTGCTGATTTTACACCAAACTGGAGTCTTGCTGCTGCAGATTATGACGCGAATGGTTATACGGATTTATTATATGGAGCTGGACAAGGTGTAACCTTTATGAAAGCAAACGATACTGGAACTGGATTTACAGAAATTTCAGGCTCAGAATATGTTTTTTCTCAAAGATCAAATTTTGCAGACCTTAATATGGATGGTCATTTAGATGCATTTGTTTGTCATGATGTAGAGCCTACTGTGTATTATATTAACGATGGTAATGGTAATTTACAATACTATCAATCAACCGTAGGAACTGCTCCTTTTAATTTAGGAGATTACGCATCTGGTGGACATTATGGATCAATTTTCGTTGATTATGATAACGATGGAGATAGTGATATGTTTATCGCCAAATGTGGTGGTGAAGAAGCTAGAAGAAAAAACCAAATGTATAGAAACGACTCTTATTACGATGCTTCAAATACATTAGTAGTCAACTATACAGAGGTAGCCTATCAAATTGGATTATCAGACCCAATGCAAACATGGTCTTCATCATGGGGAGATTTTGATAACGATGGTGATATGGATGTGTTTGTTGGCGCTAGTTCTGGAACTCATAAATTAATGAGAAATGATTTAGACACAACAACTGGAATAGTAACCTTTACAGATGTTACAGCTGGATCAGGAGTCTTAGATATGACTGCTACAGGTATTGAAAACGTAACTTACGATTTTGATAATGATGGTATTTTAGACTTAGCTTCAAATGGAAATATATTAATTGGTAATGGTGACATGACTTTTAATCTTTATACAGGCCTATTACCTACAGCAGGATCTTTTGGAGACTTAAACACAGATGGATTTATAGATGCTTTTAGCAGTGATGGTTCAATTTACATGAATGACACCACGATTAATAATTGGATAACATTAAATACCGTTGGAAACGTTAGTAATATAAATGGAATTGGAGCTAGAATAACAATAGAAACAACCTTAGGCAGTCAAATTAGAGATGTTAGAAGTGGTGACGGATTTAGATACATGAACACCTTAAATACTCATTTTGGGTTAGGTACAGCAACCACGATTGCAAGCTTAACCGTAGAATGGCCTTCTGGTATCGTAGATGTTATTTTAAATCCTACAGTTAATCAAACTTTAAATATAATTGAAGGTCAAAATCAATTAAGTATTGATGAGTTTTTATTGTCTAATCTAATACTTTACCCTAACCCAACAACTCACAGTTTAAATTTAAATATTGAAAATCAACATTTAAATAACTCAGCATATTTTGTATTTGATATGAATGGTAGACAAGTATTAAAAGGTAAATTAAAAACTAATACTATTGATGTTTCAAATATCCAATCAGGTAACTACATTTTACAAATAAATAGTAACGGAAGTATAAAAGCTCAAAAATTTATAAAACATTAAAAAAATCTTAAAAAGCACAGGTTAGTAGTTAACATGTGCTTTTTTGGTTAATTTTATTCACATAATTAAACCATCCCTTCAACATGAAAAAACTAGCTATTGGTATTTTAACCGTAATAACTATTATGTCTTGTAAAAAAGAAGCAACAAAAAAAGAAAAAAGTATCTTAATAGACTACCCAACAACTAGTAAGGTTGACACTGTAACTAACTATTTTGGTACCGAAGTAAAAGACCCTTACAGATGGTTAGAGGATGACAGAAGTCCAGAGACAGAAGCATGGGTAAAAGCAGAAAATAAAACTACTTATGCTTATTTAGACAATATTCCTTACAGAAAAAAACTAAAGCAACGTTTAGAGAAGTTATGGAATTATGAAAAAATTGGAGCGCCTTTTGTAGAAGGTGACTACACCTATTTTTATAAAAACGATGGCTTACAAAACCAGTATGTAATCTACCGTTATAAAACCGAAGAAGACCCAAGTACAGCAACCGTGTTTTTAGACCCAAATACATTTAAGGAAGATGGTACTATATCGCTTGGAGGTACTAGCTTTTCTAAAAACGGAAAGATACTAGCCTACGCAATTTCTGAAGGAGGAAGTGATTGGCGAAAAATTTTAGTAATGGATACCCAGTCTAAAACAATTATCGAAGATACCTTAGTAGATATAAAATTTAGCGGAATGTCTTGGTACAAAAACGAAGGCTTTTATTACTCAAGCTATGACAAACCAAAAGGTAGCGAGTTATCTGCAAAAACAGATCAGCACAAAGTATATTACCATAAACTAGGGACGTCGCAAAAAGAAGATCAGTTAATTTTTGGAGGAACAGCTTCTGCAAAACACAGATATATCTACGGAAGCGTAACAGAGGATGATCGATATTTAATAATATCGCCACGTGTATCAACCTCTGGAAACAAATTATACATTAAGGATTTAACGCAACCAAACTCAAAATTAGTAGAGATTATTGGCAACACAGATAGCGACACTTATGTCATTGAAAACGAAGACTCAAAATTATTCTTGGTTACAAATCTTAATGCACCTAACAAAAAAATAGTTACCGTTGATGCCTCAAATCCGACACCAGAAAACTGGGTAGATTTTATTCCAGAAACTAAAAATGTATTAAACCCATCAACAGCAGGTGGATACTTTTTTACTGAGTATATGGTAGATGCAGTATCTAAAGTAATGCAGTACGACTACGATGGTAAATTAGTAAGAGAAGTAAAACTTCCTGGTGTTGGAAGTGCTAGTGGTTTTGGTTCTAAAAAAGAAGAAAAAGAATTATACTATTCATTCACAAACTATGTAACTCCAGGTAGTATCTATAAATATGATATTGAAACCGGAACTTCAGAGTTATTCCGAAAGCCAAATATTGATTTTAATCCTGAAAATTACGAAAGCAAACAAGTCTTCTATAACTCAAAAGACGGTACAAAAGTACCTATGATTATTACACATAAAAAAGGGTTAACACTTAATGGTAAAAACCCAACAATCCTTTACGGTTATGGTGGTTTTAATGTCAGTTTAACCCCTAGTTTTAGTATCGCTAATGCGGTTTGGATGGAACAAGGCGGTATCTATGCAGTGCCAAACCTTCGTGGTGGTGGAGAATACGGAAAAGCATGGCATGATGCAGGAACGCAATTAAAAAAACAAAATGTTTTTGACGATTTTATTGCTGCTGCAGAATACCTTATAGACCAAAAATATACTTCATCAGACTTTTTAGCAATCAGAGGTGGATCAAACGGTGGTTTATTAGTTGGAGCAACCATGACCCAACGTCCAGATTTAATGAAAGTCGCATTACCTGCAGTAGGCGTTTTAGATATGTTACGTTACCACACCTTTACAGCTGGAGCAGGTTGGGCTTATGACTATGGAACAGCAGAAAATAATAAAGAAATGTTTGATTATTTATTAGGCTACTCTCCTGTACATAATGTAAAAGAAGGCACACAATATCCAGCTACTATGGTTACAACAGGTGACCATGATGATAGAGTTGTACCTGCACACAGTTTTAAATTTGCTGCAGAATTGCAAGCTAAACAAACCGGAAACAACCCAGTTTTAATTAGAATAGAAACTGATGCTGGACATGGAGCTGGAACACCTGTAAGTAAAACTATAGAGCAATATGCTGACATTTACGGATTTATATTATACAATATGGGTTTTGAAATTTTACCAACCGAAATCGAAGACTTTAAAGATTAAATATTTATAATTTCAAACTATTAAAAACCGCTCAACTTAAAAGTCGAGCGGTTTTTTTATATTATTTTTGTGTTATGCTGACAGTTAAAAATCTTACCTTTTCTTATAATAAAACACCTGTTTTAAAAGACCTATCTTTTACTGCTAATCAAGGTGAAAACGTTGCCATTATTGGCGAAAGTGGCTCAGGAAAAAGCACACTATTAAATCTTATTTTTGGTGAATCCGACTTAAACCAAGGTCAGATTTTTTGGAAAGACGAACAAATTTTGGGACCAAAATATAATTTGGTTGTAGGTTATGACTTTATGAAATACGTAAGTCAAGAATTTGACTTGATGCCTTTTATAACCGTTGAAGAAAATATTGGTAAACACCTTTCTAACTTTTTTCCTGAAGAAAAAAAAGAACGTACTGCAGAGTTACTAGAAGTTGTAGAGCTTACTGAACTTGCTAAAACAAAAGTGAAAACATTAAGTGGTGGTCAAAAACAACGTGTAGCATTAGCACGTGCGTTAGCAAAACAGCCAGAAATTATTTTATTAGACGAGCCTTTTAGTCATATTGATAACTTCCAAAAACAATCACTTAGACGTAACGTATTTAGGTATTTAAAAGACAAAAATATCACCTGTATTGTTGCAACACATGACAGAGAAGATGTTTTAGGTTTTGCAGACAGAATGATTGTTTTATATGACCACAAAATTGTTGTTAATGATAGTCCAGAACATTTATTTACAAATCCAGAAGCACCATTAATAGCGTCTTTTTTTGGCGAGTTTAATATTATTGGTGATACTATAATATACGCACATCAATTAAAAATTGTTACCCATTCTGAGCTTAAGGCAACAGTAATACACTCTTATTTTAAAGGACATTATTACTTAATAGAAGCTTTATTAAATGATGATGTTGTGTTTTTTGAGAGTAAAATAAACTTAGAAAAAAACACTACTCAGTTTTTAGAAATCACAACATAGCATAACCACTAAAAGCACCATGATGTGTCAAAGAAAAAGAGACATCTAACATGTCGCTGTTATGCTGTAATTTTGGGACACCAATCTTGTTTTTTACAATGGTTACTTCATCTAAATTCAACGTTTTTAAAAAGCGTTTTTTAAGGCATTTACTTCGTGTAATATAATCTTGACTTTGATTAAAAAACCATTCACTTTTATAACTTTTATCAGACTCTATTAACGCAATAGAATAAATAAAAGCTTCAGTAATTATAGACTCTGTAATATAACGATTGTCTCCAATAATTACCTCTCCTTTTAAATTAGACAATAAAGTACATTCCAACCGTTTTGGATTAAAAAAGCGTTTCCCAAACTGCTGCACATTCACTTTATAAGCAGCTTCTTTCATACTCCAAAGTAGCCAAACCATTTGGTCTTGATTTTTAGCAGACCAAATTAATTTCTGCTCATTTGGTGTATATATTTTATCTAAAAAACGTGGACGCTTCCAATTACTATCTTTAGCAGCTTGCTTTAAATCGACAATATCATTGCCTATCATTTTGCTGCTAATTTCTCATTAACAATATCCATTGCAGCCTTTACAGATGTCATTTTTTCCATGTCATCATTTTCAATTCTAATATCAAATTCGTCTTCTACATCTAAAATAACATCTACTAAATTAGCTGAGTTTATTTTAAGATCGTTTATAAAATCAGTCGATTCAGATAAGTTATTAAAAGCATCTTCGTTTTGAATATAAGGCTGTACAATGGTTTTTAGTTTCGCGATAAGTTCTTCTTTAGTCATAGTCTATTTTTCTATTTTATTTTTCAGCGTAAGCGTAAATATATTTTTAAATATCTCTTTTTTTTAGCACTTCGACAAGCTCAGTGAGACATTTATAATCACAATTGGCAATATTAAAGCTATAATGTTTATTACAATTACTAATATGAAAAACCAATGTCAGTCTGAACTTTTGGAAGACCAATCACGGATTAAATACGATTGCACTTCGACAAGCTCAGTGACGCTTATAATCACCATTGGCAGTACCATGGTTATAATGTTTACTACAGTTACAAATATGAAAAACCAATGTCAGGCTGAGCTTGTCGAAGACCAATCACGGATTAAAAACAATTACACTTCGATAACCTCAGTGACGCTTATAATCACAATTGGCAGTACCGTGGTTATAATGTTTACTATAATTACAAATATGAAAAACCAATGTCAGTCTGAGCTTGTCGAAGACCAATAATGGGTTAAATACGATTGCACTTCGACAAGCTCAGTGTGACACTTATAAATACAATTGGCAATATTAAAGCTACAATACTTATTACAATCACAAACATAAAAAACCAATGTCAGGCTGAGCTTGTCGAAGACCAATCACGGACTAAATACGATTATTATACTCGGAATAATTTTTAGAGAATTCAATTAAATCTTGCCAGTTTTCATCTATTAAAGCTTTTTTCTTTCTTCGAGACCATCCTTTAATTTGTTTTTCAATTGTTATGGCTTCTTTAGGGTTTTCACACTGTAAATACCACAATAATTTAACAGGTAGCCTTGTTGCAGTATACGAGTCTTTTTTGTGACCAGATTTATGCTGAGCTACTCTTCTTTCTAAGTCATTAGTCATACCAGTGTAGTACGAATTATCAATACATAATAAAATATAAACAAAATAGAATTTCATATTTATGGTTCTTTTATTAATGATTGCACTTCGACAAGCTCAGTGTGACATTTATAATCACAATTGACAATATTAAAGCTACAATGTTTATTGCAATCACAAACATGAAAAACTAATGTCAGTCTGAGCTTGTCGAAGATTGCTAATTATACTTCTTAAAAATAACACACCCATTAACATCGCCAAAACCAAAACTGGCTTTTGCAGCAATATTAAGCTTGATATTTATAGCTTGTTTTACAATCTTTTCTTCGGAAATTAATGCCGATATTTCTGGATGAACGTCCTCGCAATTAATATTAGGAAACACAAATTGATGTTTTAACTGCAATACAGTAGCAACACTTTCTATACTACCCGAAGCTGCCAAACAATGTCCAACCATCCCTTTCAACGAGTTTATACACGGAAAATCCGTTCCGTTTCTACCCAAAGCTTTTGTCCAATTTTCTATTTCTAAACTGTCTTTTGAAGTCGCAGTTAAATGCCCATTTATAGTGTCAATTTCTTCAGCTAAAATTCCTGAATTTTTAATTGCATCTTGGATGCAACGTTGCACAGCTTTGGCATTTGGAGCTGTCATTGTTCCGCCATCACGTTGCCCTCCAGAGTTTATATTCCCACCTAAAACCTCTGCATAAATAGTTGCGTTTCTTTCTAATGCACTATCTAAAGATTCTAAAACTAAAGCACCAGCACCTGCACCTGGCACAAAACCCGTTGCAGTTTCACTCATTGGTCTAGAGCCTTTTTTTGGAGTTTCATTATGCTTATATGTCATCACTCGCATAGCATCAAATCCTCCCCAAATATAAGGTCCGTCGTCACTACAACTACCAACCAACATACGTTTTGCTTGACCGTTTTTAATACGTTCAAACCCCATTAAAATGGCTTCTGTACCTGTGGTGCATGCTGAGGAGTTTGTTGTTACTTGATTTCCTAAGCCTAAAATTCCGCCTAAAAAAGCACTAATTCCGCTAGCCATAGTCTGCACCACAACGGTACTTCCTAATCGTTTTACCTGTTTATCATCTAACTTATAAATGGCCTCTCTAAATTTCTCTACTCCAGAAGTACCTGTTCCAAAAACAGTACCCGAATCAAAGTCTAAATCACTATTAGAATCAACTTCAAATCCTGCATCTTTCCAAGCATCCATTCCGGCAACACAGCCATATAAAATACCCGAACTATTAAAGCCTCTTAATTGTAAAGGCGTTAAGTATTCTAGCTTTTTTTCTTCGGAAATATTAGGAATTCCACCAATACAACACGAAAAATTTAAGTCTGCTAATTGCTGATGAAACGTAATTCCGGATACGCCATTTTTTATGGCTTTAGTAAACGCATCGACTCCCACTCCATTTGGTGCAACGACTCCTAAACCTGTTATTACGACTCTGTTTTTCATCCTTTATTAATTAAAATACACTTCGACAAACTCAGTGTGACCTATCATTTACAATTGGCATTATTCCACTTTTAGCATTCCTGAAATTTGTCCTCTACAAACCAATTCATTTTTCTGATTAAACATTTTTACTTTACATTTCAATTTATTGAATCTAAAGACTTCTTTTTCGGAAACTACAGTCACTGTTTCGCCTGGAAAAACAGGTAAAAAGAAATCTACCTGACTTGATGTTAAGGCAATTTGTGGTTTATTGTCTTCTAAAATTTCATCTTTCAACATATAAATACCCAAACATACTAGACCAATTTGTGCCATACACTCTGTTAAGATAACGCCTGGCGTAATTGGATTGTCTTTAAAATGTCCTTTGTAAAAATATTCGTCTTTTTTAAAAGTATAACTTCCTGTTATTCCTTTATTTGAAATCGTAGTTAAAATATCAACAAACAGAAAAGGGTGCTGATAGGGTAATAATTTAATAATATCGTTATTATTCAATTGCTAATTAGGTTTTATTAGACCTCACAGGTTTTAAAAACCTGTGAGGTATTTACGCTCTATATTGTTACTCCAAGTAATACTCTTCTAAATTATTTATTTTATGACAACTATGTGTTTTAATAAAATTTAATCTGTCTTCAAATAAACTTAAGACATAAGTTCTATTCAATTTTGTTGGACTATTAGAAAGAACTACTTGATAGGATGAATACTTATACTGACTAAAATCTGCTATAAATCCGTGATGAACAGGGTTTAAATGCACGTACAAAATTAAGTTTTTTAAATACGTCTCGCCTTCAATTTTTTTCCTAGAAAATCGATCTTGAAATAGACTTCCTGTTCTATTGTACTTTTTATTTATACTCTTAGAATATGCATTAAACAAATTTGAAAAAGCTTGTGAAATTTCTTTTGATTTAATATTTTCTTTTGTTTTTACAACAAAGTGAAAATGGTTTTTCAATAAGCAATAAGATAGTACGCTACAGACGGAAGTAATATGTTTTTTCATTAATTGAAGAAAATAGTTATAATTTCTCTCTTCAATAAAAAGGTCTTCTTTATTATTACCACGGTTATAAATGTGGTAATACGTATCTTCTACAAGCGGTTCGTATTTCATATTATAATTTTCTTCCTAAAAATAGTAAGCACTTTTGCTCTAACTCAAACTTTCTCCTCCATCTACTTTTATAATTGTTCCATTAATCCAACTAGCTTCATCCTTACTTAATAAATATACTGCATTTGCAACATCTTCCGGTAATGTTAGTCTGTTAAATGGATTACGAAGTAAACTGTGTTCTTTAATTTTATCACTTCCAGGAATCATACGTAAAGACGCTGTATCTGTTACTCCTGCTTGGATACAATTAGCTCTGACCCCAAAAGGCGCAAACTCTAAAGCAATATTTCTAGTAATGGCTTCCAGTGTTACTTTTGCTGCAGAAACTGCTGCGTAATTTTTCCATGCTTTTGTATTACCTTCACTTGTAAAACTTATAATTCTGGTGTCCGAAGCAAATAGTTCTGAATCAAAAAGGGCACTTGTCCAATCAAACAAACTAATAGCCATAGCGTTTATTGTTAAATTGAAATCGTCAGTTTTAAGTGTTGGTTTTTCATCATCCAACATTGGTTTTAAATTCCCTTTAGCAACGCTATGTACCAATGTTCTTATTTTTCCTTCCGAGCCTAAAATTCCTTTTAATTCAGAAATAATTTGAGTCCTTTTTTCTGCTTTAAAAGCATCAATATTAAAGGATTTAAACTGAACACCTTCAGCTTTAATTACATCAAATTCGGTATTAATTTCAGATTCTTGAGTTCTTGAATTTCTGTGAATAATACAAATATTCATGCCATGCTTAGCTAACTTTTTTGCTGTAGCTAATCCCAGTCCGCTAGAACCTCCTAAAATGAGTGCCCAATAGTTTTTATGTTGAAAATCTTTTGTCATAACTAATAAATCTTTTTTAGAAGACACTTCGACTGCGCTCAGTGTGACGTTATATTTTAAATTACGTTGATAGCATAAAGAAGCTTCGACAAGCTCAGCATGACATAGCAACTACCATTTTTCTTTATAATTACCATTCTAATAATATACGTTGTGCGGAAAAACCAGGTCCAAAACTTAACATTAATCCTTTGTCACCTTTTGGTAATTGTTTGTCCATAAAACGTTCTAAAACATATAAAACAGTAGCACTACTCATGTTTCCGTAAAGTCTTAATACTTCTTTTGTGTCATCTATATTCTTACCTAAAGATCCAAATAAATCCTCAACGGTTTGTACTATTTTTTTTCCTCCTGGATGAAAAATAAGATGATCTATAGCTTCAATTGAAATGTTGTTTCGTTCTAAAAATGGATGAACAATCTTAGGAAAGTGTTCTGAAATGGTTTCGGGAACAGCCTTATCCAAAATCATTTGTAACCCTGTATTTACCAATTTAAAACCCATCATGGTTGTAGCATCATAAAAATGATACATAGCTTCGTCTACTATTTTTGGCCCGATTTCATCTTCATAAGACGATAAAATAACACTTGCAGCACCATCGCCAAAAATGGCAGCACTGACTATATTAACCATTGAAAAATCATCCAACTGAAACGTTGCAGTTGGCGACTCCACCGCAATTACTGCAGCTCGTTTATTAGGATTTGCTTTCAAGAAGTTTTTGGCATAAATAATACCAGAAACACCTGCTGCACAACCCATTTCTGTCACAGGTAATCTTACAATATCCTGTTTCATTTTTAGATTATTTATTAGGTAAGCATCGACTGAGGGAATCATAATTCCAGTGCAACTTACTGTAATAATATAATCAATATCAGTTGGTTTTAGCGCAGCTTTATCTAATGCCTTTATCAAAGATTGCTCTGCTAACTTGACGACTTCACGAGCGTAAATATCATTTTTTTCTTGAAAAGAGGTATTTGTAAAAACTTCTTCTGCATCCATTATTGAGTAGCGTTTATCAACGCCTGCGCCTTCAAAAAGTTTAATTACTTTACGCTGAAAACGGTCGTCTTGACCAGTCATCCAAAGTTTTAAAAAAGGAATAATATCCTTAGTTTCTCTGGTATATTTTGGCAATTGTTTGGCTACTGCTGTTATTTTTACGCTCATATTATTTTTGCTTCAAAATCCATTGAAAACGAAACGCCCACTTCCATTGGATTTGATAATTTGCATTTATTTGCTTGGATATAGTTTTTAACTCCTCTCTTCTAAACCCTCTTAAAACAGAAGTTAGTCCATCTTCCACTATGGTTTTATTCTTGATCGTTGTACATAAAAGTTTAAACAGATAATAAGCTAATTTATGTCTGTGTAAATCATTAACCACAATACCTAGTTTTGCTTTTTGTAACACTGGTTTTAAAAACGAAATTAACTGATCTTCTTTAAAATGATGCAAGAATAACGTGGTCAAAACTAAATCATATTCTAATTTATCAAACTGATCTGAAAATATATCTATTGCTTCAAAACTTACGTTATCGTATTTATACGATAAAGAATTAGCATAGTTAACCGTATGTGGGTTTGCATCAATCCCTATTAGTTTAAAATTATAGTTGTTTATCTTTCCAAAAACTGATATTTCTCTTAATATATCTCCTCCTCCACAACCCAAATCAATGATTGTTATAGCTTCTGATTTATTATGGTTTTTAAGTGCTTTTTTTAAACCATTAATAGTTACAATATTTCCGCCTAACCATTGATTAATTTTTGCCAATTTATCTAATGCATCATGAAGTATTGGACCATTATAATCCAAGTCGTCCATGATTTCTTCTGCTTCACTTCTATATTTTGTATTGACTAATAGACTCATTTAATTGTCATTGCTTTACCGTGTGTGCGCTTAATAATTAGAGGCAAAATACTTGGTGCCCATTTTACAACACGTATTAAAACCTCTGCTAGTTTGTTGTAGCTAAAAAGCTTTGCTACAATATGACCTGTTGTTAATCGCGATTTAAACTCGGTATTCCATTCTCTAAGATACTGTTTTTCTAATGCTTTTCTGTCCTGTATTGTGCCATTAAAAAATTGAATAATTAATAGTGACGCCATTTGTGCGCTCCGAATTGCCATACTCATTCCGTTGCCACATAAAGGATGAATCATTCCTGCAGTGTCACCACACATTAACATATGATTTTCTATTGGGCTTTTAGTTTCGAAAGAAATTTGACTAATAGTTAACGGATTTTCAAAAACTGAAGTTGTGCTTTCAAATACTGATTTTAAAGCGGTATTTTTATAAAGCACTTTCTTCTGAAAGTCATCAATATTTTTATACTTTTTAAAAGCCTCAAAATTGGTTATGTAGCATACATTTATACTATCGTCTTCTACTTTTGAGATCCCACAGTAACCACCTTCAAAATTATGAAGCGCCACTAAGTTTTCAGGAAAATCGCCTTTTAAATGTGTTTTTATTGCTAAAAAAGGGGACTTGTTTTTAATGAATGTACGATTGAGTTTAACATCCAAATTAGCACGTTTGCCATAAGCACCAATCACTATTTTTGAAGTATACTTATTTGATTTAGTTTCAACCGAAAACATATCATTTGCAAACGTTACATTTTCTACTGTATCTTGAGTAATTGCAGCTTGATTTGTCAATGCAACTTTTGATAATTTGTTATCTAAACAATACCGACTAATACCAAATCCACCAAGTGGCAAATTGGCTTTTACAAGCTTGTTTTTAGGAGTAGACAATTCAAATTTATCAATCCTTTTTGCGCCTAGTTTAAAGACATCTATTCCTAAAAAAGTCAAATAAGGCAAAACTTCGTTTGAAATATACTCGCCACAAACCTTATGTTTTGGGTACTCGTTTTTTTCGATAACCAAAACGCTCAATTTATCTTTTGACAAATGGATTGCGCTACTTAAACCGGCTAAACCACCACCAATAATAATAACATCAAAATTTGAGGGAATTATATTCAACTTTTTTCTAATTCAATTTTACTAAAGATACCTCGAAAATTGTTGACTTAGACTTTAGTTAACATTTGTTATTGAAAAATTTTGCGCTCTAAACACAATGTCATCTCCAATGGTTTTACCTAAAAGTAATTGTGCAATAGGTGTATTAGCCGCAATTGCATAAAATTTTTGAGCATCAACCTCTAACTCTCCTGCACTAATAGCAATGTAATAATTAGCTTTTGTTGTATAAACCACACTACCTAAGCCAATAATTTCAGAGGTTTTTTCTGTGCTAATTTTTGCTAATAATTGGTTTACTTTTTGGATTTGCGCCAATTGGTGACCTGCTTTTTCGCGCTCTAACTGCACCATAGCTCGTCCAGTTTCGTGCTTATCTCCAGCGCTACTTTTAGTCTCTGAGGTTAAGGATTCTTGCAATTCTGAAATAGTTTTATTTATGGTATCCAGTCTATTTTGCGTAAACAAAGCGCAACCATCATGTAATGCTTGTTTAATTTTTTCTGTACTATTCATCCTCCGTTTTATAATTTAGAGTACCATAAAAATTCATCTGTTTTATTATCCAACTTTTTCTAGAGGCTATATAATTAGTCACCGGATTTGCTTTATATTTTCTAGGGTTTGGTAATATTGCTGCTATTGCAGAGGCTTCTAATTTTGATAATTTAAACGCTGGTTTTTTAAACCAATATTGTGCTGCTGCTTCTGCACCATAAACACCATTACCCATTTCTATACTGTTTAAATAAACTTCCATGATCCGCTCCTTAGACCAAGTTAGCTCGATTAAAAATGTAAAATAAGCTTCCAGCCCCTTACGTAACCAACTACGTCTTGGCCACAAAAACACATTTTTTGCTGTTTGTTGGCTAATGGTACTTCCACCTTTAATACGTTTTCCTTTTTTATTGTTTTGGTAAGCTTTTTCAATTGCATCCAAATCAAATCCGTTATGTTTTAAAAAGCTTTGATCTTCGCTACAAATAACTGCCAACTGTAAATTTTTAGAGATATTTTCTATTGGCTCCCAATCGTGTTTTAAAAGTTTTGGACTGTCTTTTTCAAAATATCTAATGACCATTAATGGTGTTATTGGTACAGGCATCCACTTGTATAAAATGACCACACCAACGGTTGAAATAATAAACCAAAGTAAACATTTAGCTAAAAATTTAAATATTTTTTTAAACATATTACTCTATTAAGTTTGCTAATTCTTCTCCTATTAAACTTCCAATTGCAACTCCCATTCCGCCTAATCGCACACCACAAAACACATTATTACTAAGCTGTTTTACAATTGGTTTTTTTTGAGCTCCTACACCCATAATTCCGCTCCAGCGGTGTTCTACTTCAAATGGTATGTTTGGTAAAATTGTAGTGTTTAAAAGTGATTCTAATTTATTTTGAATTAAGTCCGTTTGTGCCAAATCCGTAGTTTCTTCTGCTTTAAAATCTAGATTACGACCACCTCCAAATAGTATTCTGTTATCGATGTTTCGGAAATAATAATACCCTTCATCCAAATGAAACGTGCCTTTTATATGAAGGTTTTTTATTGGTTTTGTAATTAACACCTGTGCTCTTGCTGGTTTAACTTCAGGAATGTTTAACACCGAAGCGAAGCCATTTGTTGCTATTAATAATTTTGATGTCGAAAAACTAAATTGATTGGTCTCAACTTTAACAGCATTGGCATCTTCTGAAAAACTAGACACCGAAACATTATTAAGTATTTTAATGCCTTTTAAGAGCGCTTTTTGCAACAACCCTTCCATCATGCGACCTGTGTCTATTTGTCCTTCATATTGATTAAAACAGTACTGACTCTTAATATTATTAAAGCCAAAGGAGTTTGCCTTTAAACTAAAAACGTCGTCACCAAAAACAGGTTTCAATAAATTATTGACCAACGTTTTTTGTTCTAGACAGATTTCAAATAAATTACTGTTAGTATTAAACAACTCATAACCTCCTAATTGTTGATAATCGATTGTTTTGTCTCTTAGGTTTTCTCTTAATTTTTGTAATCCTTTGACACGTTTTTTAACCAAGTCTAAAACCTCTTGTTCACTATGTGTTTTAAGGTCATCTACAATTTCTGACAAGCTACCAAAACAGGCAAAACCTGCATTTTTAGTACTTGCTCCTTGAGGTAAAGTGCCTTTTTCTAAAATTAAAATGTTAGCTTTTGGAAATCTTTTTCTTAATTGTAAAGCGCAATTTAAACCCACAATTCCGCTACCAACAATAGTGTAATCTACGTTGGTTAGCCATGATTTTATTTCCCAATAACTTAATGTCATTTTAATAAGATACTAAATTTGTTTATTCTTTTTGATTAATAAATAATTGTACGAGCGCATTTATGTCTTCGTTTTTTAAATTGAATTGACCATCAATAGCTATCGTTTCGTTTTTAGAATTATTTCCAACAATTTTTAAGGTTGTCAGTTTTTCTAAATAACTATTCAGTAGCGGAAAATGATTCTGCTTTTGCAGCCTTTCAAAATTAACTTTTAAAGCAAAAACTTCCGAAGTTTCGTTTAATTTAGATTTTACTTTATTGGATAAATTAGTACTTGCTTGCAAACTTTTAGCGTTAGAAGAATCTATTTTAACTTGATACAAAGGAAATATATCTTTACTTAATTTACCATCTTTTACTATCGCTATTTTTTCTAAATATTTATAAAGTTTTGAAGCGTCAGATGTTAATTGCAAATTAATTTCTGGTACTTGTTTTGTTACCGTTGTTAAGGTTTCTACTTTTTCAAAATCGTCATTATACTCATAAGTTATTACTGAATCTAATTGTGTTGTCGATTTACCAATTTCTAGAGCCATATGACCTTTATAATATGTATCTAAACTGTCTGTATCTATAGCTTGATTTTTGTGTTTAAAGCTGACATACTTTAATGTTGAAAGTAGATTAAGATTAAATGTTACACTAGCATCTTTAGAAAAATTTGTGCTTTTATAAATTTTTGGTGTATCCAAAAATACAGGCAACACAAAATTACCTTGTATTATGGCTTTTCCAGATTGGAAATTAATAGTCAAATGATCTGTTTTTGTGAGGTAGTTAAAATGTCCATCTGCATCCTGTAATTTCTTCCATTTTACATCTGACTTTTCTAATGTTTTATGGTCTACCAATATATCTTCAAACACTTGATTTACATCGTCCTTACTTGGATTGTAAGCTATAACTGCTTGTGTTTTGTTAAATGCTATAATCACACTATTATTAAATAATCTTGCAACAGTATAGTCTTGGCTGTCTTTAAAATCTTCCGCTTTATAATTAGCTTTAAGGTAGTCCTTAAAGGTGTTTTGTTCTGAAATTTTAAAGGATGTAAATAATGTGGTTATAGGTTGTCCTTTAATAGTGTATAAAAAGATGTTTGCTGGAATATTGAATCCTTTTTTTTGTTTGTCATCCTCATCAATAATAGTGTCTTTCTCTCTTTTTGATTTTAAATAAAATGAAGGATTTGCTATTGCATTTAACACTAGTGATTGAGCGATACCATCTATATTCACCTTAACTATTTGATTGGCCTTATAATGAATCACATCTTGGTAAGACGTGTAATTACGGTACATTAAAAAGCCTTTAAAAGCCAAAAGCAGCACACTAATACTAATGGCTGCTTTTTTTAATATTTTCTTAATTTTCATTAATAATTATTTTGCAAATTTTTCGATGATATTAAAGATGTATTTTAAAGCATTTTCTTCGGTTGGAGGCACACCAACAACCATTTCGCTTTTAACTGCATTTCCTTTAATTTTTGATGCAGTGATATAAGCATCCTCTGTAGTATTCAAAAACCATTCTAGCTTACCACTTCTGTCAATTCCCATCTCTTCTATTGGTAGTTGTTGTGCTAATTGTTTAGCGCTAACAAATACAGAATAAGAATTGTCTAACATCATTTTTTTAGTTTTAGATGTTACTTTAGCATCAAATGTACCTGAGACGATTTTATTCATTTCTACTTGAGATGTACCTAAAAAAGCAATTCCGTCTTTAATTACAAAGTGAATAGCCAGTGGGCTTCTTGGGACTTCAAATGTGTAATAACCATTATCAAAAGTTGCCATTTCTTTATTTACAGTATATTGTATTAATTTATTAAGCATACTAGGCTCATCCGTAGATGCCATTAATAAAAAATCTGGAACTGTTTCTGTTTTTGTTTTTTCAACTTCAACATACTCATAATCGTCATTATATTGGTATGTAGTATAGGTAACTTCTTGCTGAGAGATACCTGATAATAAAAATAGTAAATCTCCATTAATTACTTCTCCAACAGCTTCCTCATCTAATAATAAAGAAAATAAATCTATACCCAAACTAGCTTCTTCTCCGTAGTATGGCATGTTGCTATACATAGACTTCATTAATTTAGGATACTCTTCTAACATGGCTTCTGTGTCTATAGAGTAACTCATAAAACCAATCATTCTGTCTTCATTTACATAGTCTAAAAACTTTTTATTAAGTTTTCTAGAGGTCATTTTTTTATAACTATCTGCCATTTGATCAGACATAGTATACTTTGTATTTAGTACCATTTTGTCGTTTTCTAAAAACAATTTAGCTGTTAAACCATTATTAGCATACATGCTTGATAAATCAAAACCAACTAATTGATTGTAGTACATAGACCCTAACATATTAGAATATAGTTGACCAAAGTCATTGACCCATAATGTAGCTTCTGCTTTACTATCTAGGCTACTTAAATATGATTTGTTTTTTAAGATAGAACGATTTGGTTGTTGCTTTAAAAGCTGCTCTGCCTTTAATAAAGCCCAATTTTTATTTATGGCATTTTTAATTTGGTAGTTAGATGTATCATTATTGTAATCATACTCTACAACCTCAGTAGCTTCCTCTTCAATATACTCGTCCTCATAAACCTCTTCACTTTCTGTAGACTCGATAACCGTTTCTTCTATTTCTTCCTCATATGCTTCTTCAGCCTCAATAACTTCATCATCGTAATCCTCTGCACTTTCAACAACAGCATCATCTATTGCGTATCCATAGTAATCATCTTCTGTTAGTCCGTAACGCTCCATGACTTCTGGGTTTTGAAAATACGCCTCGTTAGTGCTTCCTACAACCATAATTAATGTTGAGCTATCCCAAACAATACCGCCTTGATTATGATCTTTAAACGATCTTATTCCGTTAACGTTTGCAATTTCTTTTTTGCTTTGAGTTGTTAAAAAACTTTCAAAAGCAGTTACATTTTTTAAAGGAACGATAAATGCATTGTAATTAATACTATCATTAGCTTGGAAAAAATAATGAGCAGAGCCATTTAAGTCAAAACCAAAATCTTCCAACGAGTTGTATTTAGTCTGTTTTCTGGATAATTCTTTTAAAATCTCAGTTCCCATAAACGAGTTATTTAACTCATCTATTGACATTAATTGTAACAAATTATTTCCTTTTATTGTGGCAACAACAGCTGCATCACTTGGGATTTTTGATGTTGAATTTTGTGCAAAAGAAAATACAGATACACATAGCATGATTATACATGATAATTTTTTCATTGGTTGGGTGTTAGTTTAAGGATTATTTTTTTAATTGGATATGAGTGGTAAAATCTCCAGTACCATTAATCACATCCATTGCACTTACGCGTTGCATAACTGCTTTTTTGGAATTAGAAACTTTAGCTTGTTTATTATTTTGACTGATTACCTCGTTATCAAATCTATAAATCACTGTATAAGAGGCATCATTAAACACCTTTTTATTCTCGGTTTTTAATTTATTATACTGTTTTTTTACTTCTGAAGAGTAAGTGTATCTTCTTTTAAAAACACCATTTTTATCATCAAAAAGATAAGAAGTGGATCCTGCGTTACTTTTTTGCTGACTAGTTATTTTGTTAGTAATCTTATTGATATTATCGATTTTATTGAAATCACATTTTACTGAAAACACAAAATTTTCGTAATCTGCTGTTTTAACAATATTAGTAATGCCTTCTGCTTTTTTAAGCTCCGAAACCATATCGTTTAATCCTTTTTGTATATCTGCTTTTGAAGGCACTTTATAACCATTAACAGAGTCTAACAACATGATTGAAGCTAATTTTGATTTGCTTTTACTCATGTTTAATGTAAAGGTCATTGTACCTGTACCATCACTATTTAGATCAATCTCTTCAATAATTTCAAAACAAGATGTTATTGAAAAAAACACCAATAACAAAAGACTGTATTTTAGGTAACTAGGACTTTTCATGTAAATTGCTTTAGTATTCAAATATACTGAAGCTATTTGTTATATGCATCAAAAAAAAACTCCGAAATTAATTTCGGAGCCTTAGTTTTATTCTTCTATTTGCTTTTCTATAACAAAATCTTCCATAAATTTAGTGGTATAATTACCAGCTAAATAATCTGGATGATCCATTAATTGTCTATGAAAAGGAATGGTTGTTTTAATTCCTTCTATAACAAACTCGTCTAAAGCACGCTTCATTTTATTGATAGCTTCTTCTCTAGTTTGAGCTGTTGTAATTAACTTAGCAATCATTGAGTCATAATTTGGCGGAATGCTATAACCTGCATATACATGCGTGTCTAGTCTAACACCATGACCACCTGGAGCATGTAATGTTGTAATTTTTCCTGGTGACGGACGGAAGTCATTAAAAGGGTCTTCCGCATTAATACGACACTCAATAGAATGTAAATTTGGAGTATAGTTTTTTCCAGAAATTGGCACACCTGCTGCAACTAAAATTTGCTCACGGATTAAGTCAAAATCAATAACTTGCTCTGTAATTGGATGCTCTACTTGGATACGCGTATTCATTTCCATGAAGTAGAAATTTCTATGCTTATCTACTAAAAACTCTACTGTTCCTGCACCTTCGTATTTAATATATTCTGCTGCTTTTACAGCTGCTTCACCCATTTTTTTACGTAAAGCTGTTGTCATAAAAGGAGAAGGTACTTCTTCTGTTAACTTTTGGTGACGACGTTGGATAGAGCAATCTCTTTCTGATAAGTGACATGCTTTTCCTGTGCTATCTCCTACAATTTGGATTTCGATGTGACGTGGCTCTTCAATAAGTTTTTCCATGTACATATCATCATTTCCAAAAGCTGCTTTAGATTCTGCACGAGCAGACTCCCAAGCGTTTTGCAAATCTTCTTCTTTCCAAACAGCACGCATACCTTTACCACCACCACCTGCAGAAGCTTTAAGCATTACAGGATATCCTGTTTCTTTAGCTACTTTTAGGCAGTCTTTAAAGTCTGCTATTACACCTTCGCTTCCTGGTACTACAGGTACACCTGCAGCAATCATAGTTGCTTTAGCGTTTGCTTTGTCTCCCATTCTGTTAATCATCTCTTCAGATGCACCAATAAATTTAATTTGGTGTTCTTCACAGATTTTAGAAAACTTAGCATTTTCAGATAAAAATCCATAACCAGGATGGATGGCATCTGCATTTGTAATTTCTGCTGCAGCAATAATATTTGACATTTTTAAATAAGACTCACTACTTGATGGAGGTCCAATACAAACTGCTTCATCAGCAAATTTGACGTGTAAACTCTCAGCATCTGCAGTAGAGTATACTGCAACGGTCTTTATGCCCATTTCTTTACAGGTTCTGATAACACGTAATGCTATCTCTCCTCTATTGGCAATTAATACTTTTTTAAACATCTTGTATAAATTAGATAATTAGACGATTTGATTATTCGATTTTATACTACTTTATAAGTAGCTAAAAAATACTAATAATCTAAAATTAAGATGGGTCTACTAAAAATAATGGTTGATCAAACTCTACAGGAGAAGAATCGTCCACTAATATTTTAACGATTTTACCTGATACTTCAGATTCTATTTCGTTAAATAATTTCATTGCTTCAATAATACAAAGTACATCACCTTCTGCAATTGTTTGTCCTACCTCTACAAATAATGGTTTGTCAGGAGATGGTTTTCTGTAAAAAGTCCCAATAATAGGAGATTTAACAGTGATATATTTTGAATTTTCATCAGCTGCAGGTGCTGCTGCCTCTGTAGAGGCTGGTGCTGCTGGAGCTTGTTGCATTGCTTGTTGCATTGGCATTTGAGCCTGCATAGGAATTTGTTGAACGTAAGTTGTCTCTGTTTCTGATCCCGTTTTTATCGTGATTTTTACATCGTCAGTTTCTAATTTAACTTCACTTGCTCCTGATTTAGCAACAAATTTAATTAAGTTTTGAATGTCTTTTAAATCCATAATTATAAGTTATTAATCTTTATTTTAGTTAGTTTAAGAGTTGTAAGCCCATTTTAAATAAATAGAACCCCAAGTAAATCCACCTCCAAAAGCAGCAAATATTAAATTATCTCCTTTTTTAAGCTTGGATTCAAAATCGTTTAATAATAATGGTAATGTTGCAGAGGTTGTATTACCATATCTGTGTATGTTTTTTAAGACTTTATCGTCTTGTAAGCTCATTCTGTTAGCTGTTGCGTCAATAATACGCATATTAGCTTGGTGTGGCACCAACCATGATACATCATCATGACTAAGGTTGTTACGTTCCATTATTTTTTCGCAAACATCTGCCATATTAGAAACCGCAAACTTAAATACTGTACGTCCATCTTGGTGTACGAAGTGTTGTTTGTTGTCTATGGTTTCCTGTGAAGGTGGTAATATTGATCCACCTGCTTCAATTTTTAAAAATTCTCTACCAGAACCATCACTTCTAAGGTATTCATCCTGAAAACCTAGACCTTCTGTATTTGGCTCTAATAAAACAGCTCCTGCACCATCTCCAAAAATAATGCATGTAGCACGATCTGTGTAATCTATTATAGACGACATTTTATCTGCTCCAATAAGTAATATTTTTTTGTAACGTCCAGACTCTATATAGCTGGTTGCTGTGGACAAACCGTAAAGAAAGCTAGAACACGCTGCTTGCAGATCATATGCAAAAGCATTGGTTGCACCAATTTGGGTTGCTGTATAAACCGCTGTTGCAGCCACAGGTAAATCTGGTGTTGCAGTTGCGACAATAACTAAGTCTATTTCTTTAGGGTCTAGATTGCGTTTTTTAAGCAGGTCTTTAGCTGCATTAATGGCTAGGTAAGATGTCCCTTCGCCTTCTAGTTTAAGTATTCTACGCTCTTTTATTCCTGTTCTTGATGTTATCCATTCATCATTTGTGTCTACAAGAGTTTCTAGTACCTTGTTAGACAAAACATAGTCTGGTACATAGGCACCAACAGCAGTAATTGCAGCAGAGATTTTGCTCATTTTTTAGCTATTTTAGTCAAAAAAAGGTCTAAAATGACCCATATTGACTTAATTATAATAAAATTACTCTTTTTTAGACTAATTCTATGCAAAGTAAATGCTTTTTAACGTAAAGAAAAACAAATCATAAAAAAAACGCCCACAAGTGAGCGTTTTTCTATATGCATGCATAGTAATTATGCTACGTTTTCTTCAACTGAGTTGTCAATTAAAACTTGACCTCTGTAGTAAAGTTTACCTTCACTCCAGTGCGCTCTGTGGTATAAATGAGCTTCACCTGTTGTTGGGCAAGTTGCAATTTGTGGCGCAACTGCTTTATAATGTGTTCTTCTCTTATCTCTTCTTGTTTTCGAGATTTTTCTCTTAGGATGTGCCATTTTATATTATTATTTATCCGTTAATAGTTTTTTTAATGTTTTCCAACGAGGGTCTGTTTCCTCTTTGTCTTCTTTTTTATCTTTTAGCTTTGGGCTAAGTTCATCTAATTTGTCAAGTATTTCAGAATCTAATGTTCCGTCTTCCACACCTGGATGTATACGTTTACTTGGTAATGCTAACACAACTGACTCATATATATATTGTTGTACATTTAGTTCATATTCTCCATGTGGAATGATTAATATGTCTATATGCTCATCATTATACTCGTCTCCAAATTTTACTACCAAATCAAATTCTGTTGTTATTGGCAGGTCAAATGGTTCGTTTGTAACATCACAATTGACGTTTACTGTTCCTGAAATATCAAAATGTAACTCTAATAAAGTTGATTTTTTTTCTAAAATTAAATCTACTTTAATATTACAAGAGTTAAAGTCTTCATATTCAAAATGATTAAAGAACGTTTGATCTATACTATAATCAAAATGATGTTTTCCTATTTTTAAACCTACAAATGGTATTGTAAATTCTTTTAATTGCTTCATTACCACATCTATTTTGAGCCTGCAAATATATAAAATTTTCTTTATTAAAAAGACTTATAAACATTTTTTTGTTTATATCTTTCTTTTTGAAAATCCTAATGGGTTTTTGGTAAGCTCTTCGTATTCTTTTCTGTTGTTAAAAATCTGTATTCCTGTAAAAATAGCTTCTTTAAAAGAACTGATATCTGCGGTTCCTTTTCCTGCTATTTCATAGGCTGTTCCATGATCTGGAGATGTTCTTACACGATTTAATCCTGCGGTATAATTTACACCTTGTCCAAAAGATAACGTTTTAAATGGTATTAATCCTTGATCATGATATGATGCAATTATAGCGTCAAAATTTTTGTAATTGTCTGATCCAAAAAAACTATCGGCTGCATATGGACCAAAAACTAGCTTACCTGTCGCTTTAATTTTTTGTAATGTTGGTCTTAAAACGGTATCGTCTTCACTTCCTATTACACCATTATCACCTGTATGTGGATTAATGCCTAAAACAGCAATTTTTGGTTTACTAATTTTAAAGTCCTGAACCAATGATTGATATACTGTCGCAATCTTTTCTTCGATAAGTTTAGGGGTAATATGATTAGCAATATCTTTTACTGGTACGTGATCTGTTAATAACCCAACCCTTAATCCTTGAGTTACCATAAACATTAAACTATTACCTTCCAGCTCCTGGTTAAGATAATCTGTGTGACCAGGAAACTTAAAAGTGTCCGACTGTATATTATGCTTGTTAATTGGAGCTGTAACTAATACATCTATTAAATCTTCCTTTAGCGCTTTTGTTGCTTGAACTAGAGATTTAATTGCGTATTCACCTATTTTAAGATCCTCTTGACCAAAATTTATGTTTACGTTTTCTTTCCAGCAGTTTAAAACGTTGACACGTCCAGGTAATGCTTGATTTATATTATGGATACCATTTAAATTAATATCCAATTTTAGGTGGTTTTTTACAAAACTCATGGTTTTGATCGAAGCAAAAATAATTGGCGTACAAAAATCTAACATCCTATTATCTTCAAATATTCTTAAAACCACTTCGGCTCCAATACCATTTAGGTCTCCTATTGATATTCCTAGTCTAATATTTTCTTCTTTCTTCATTAATACTAATAACTATTGTTTGTAAATTTACCAAAGCAAATTTAACCAAATAATACGATTAAGTTTATGTTTACCGGAATAATTGAAACACTAGGTACTGTTAAACAATTAACAACAGTTAAGGACAATTTAGATATTACTATTGAAAGCACCATTACTAATCAGTTAAAAATAGATCAAAGTGTGGCACACAATGGTGTCTGTTTAACTGTAGTTGAAATAAATGATGACCAATACAAAGTTACTGCAATTAAAGAAACTTTAGACAAAACCAATATTGGAGATTTACAAATAAATGATATTGTAAATATAGAACGTGCTATGAAACTTGGAGATAGGTTGGATGGTCATATTGTACAAGGTCATGTAGACCAAACAGCACTATGTATAGAAGCTAAAGAAACTAACGGAAGCTGGCTGTATACATTTAAATACGATCAAGAGCTAAACAATATTACAATAGAAAAAGGATCTATTACGGTAAATGGCGTAAGTCTAACTGTTGTAAACTCTCAAAAAAATAGTTTTAGCGTAGCCATAATACCTTATACGTATGAGCATACAAATTTTAAACAATTTAAAATTGGCACTAAAATAAACTTAGAATTTGACGTTATTGGAAAGTATGTAAAGCGTCTAAACGAATTAAATGTTTGATGACTTACGCTTAGATATCAACTTATAAACACCATATAACAAACCTATAACTACAAGCACAATAATATTACCATCTATTGGCAACCCTACTGGAGGTACTTGTTGTGCTGGAGGTGGTGGAGTTACTATCTGAGCTACACCAACTATGCTTATTATTAAAAATAAGACTGTTGCTATTAATGTTTTATTTTTCTTCATTGCCGATTTGAGATTGTAAATGTAATAAAAAAAGCATGCTATCAAAACATTTGATTCTCTTTTTTAAACAAAAACACCTTTTAAATACTATTTTCTTCGGTAAACTGCGCTTTTAGCTGTAAATTTTGATTTATTTGACTATTTGATAACATCAGTTTATATTTAAAAATCACTTTATTTTTTACGTGTAAACTATTTATTTTTAACAATATTATAAATTATGACTTAGCATATAGTTCTAAATATTTGTCTCGTACAATTTTACCCACTGGCTTATTTTCAATTTTACTTTCTAACCACGAGATAATATCTAAATATAAAAAAGCACGACGTTCAAAAGGATGGTCTTCATATTGTTTTAAAGTTTCTAATAATTTTTTAAACTCTTTTTTAATGTCCTGAGGATAAATATCTTGTAATCCTCTAATAAATTTTATCATCTCTTTTTGCACTTCATGTAAGTCGTTCATTTTAATTAAAAATTTGTAAGTGCTTTTTAATAAGGTTTCTAAATGATAATCCAGTCCTGCCTCATAATGTGCTACTAAATTTAAAACTCTAGAAAAACACAATAAATCCTCACGCATTGACAATGATTTATTTGAAATAATTTTATCTAAGTATTTAATACACTCCTTATTATTACCAGCTCCAAAATGTAAACTTGCAAACTTGTAATAAAATATCATTTTATGATGCGCATCTATTTTATTATCAAATTGAACTAATTCAGTCTCAATTTCCGGAATCAATATTAAGCCATCATCAAAACTACCATCTATAAAGTGTAAATTTATTTTATGAAAATTACCATACAAAAAAACTAAAGAAGCCACATTTTCATCCTTCGGAAAATTAGATTGGTTAACAACAGAATGAAAGCTAGCCAACTTAGTTTCAAATTTTTCTTTATTTTTTATAAAATATAAAGCCTCTAACAAATAGTTATTTCCTTTTAAAAAAAACACAGGATTTAAGCTAATCATACTTGGGTTTTCATAAAATAAATTCACCCATTTTAAAGCATATTTATAACAGTTTAAAAAGTCCTGTGTTAAAAAACTATACCACAAATATGCTTTATAATACCATAATTTTTCTCTAAACCCCAAAGCAGATAAATCTACTTTAGGCAATCTGTCATTAAAATACGTCGTAACAGCTTTGCTTTCTTCTTCATTTTTTACATAACCCGTTTTTAATATTATACTATAAAGCTGTAATGATAAATTAGATAACTTACTAGCAACAACATTTAACTCACTTAATTGTTTTGCCTGAATAGTTAATTGATCTGCCCTATTACTAATACTTCTAGTTATATACTGTGTTTCGATAATTTTTTCAAGTTCGACAATCTCAAAAGCAAGGTTTTTTTCTTCATTAATTATTGCTAACTCTTTGGCCTTATCTAAGATTTTAAGACTCTGTCTATACAATCCTTTATGATATAATATAGATGCAAAATCCAATTGTTCTCTTATTTGAGAGCGAATATTTTGATGAGAAGGGTTTAATTTAAGACTAATTAATATTTGCTTATACAAGTGTGCTTTAACATTAGCTAACTGCTGTTTTTTAACCACTCCACTTTTTAAAATAGCGTTTTCATTATACACTGAAGCTTTGTCTAAAAGATTAAAAAGATTTAAAAATTTAGAATCAGAATTCACTCCAAGTCTACCCACGTACAATTTAAATTGTCGCTTTTCAGACTTAGTTAAAGACTTAACTAATAAAAATAAATTATCTTTTTGCTCTTTAGTCATCAACTAATTACTTTGTTATGTAACTGATTTTTAGTATTTTATAATATATTTCGTGTCTTGAACATCGTAGCTTCTCCTCCAATGCTAAATCAAACAGTTAACCAAAGTATACATTAGTAATTCAAAAGAAAAATAATTCTCTCTAAAAATGTCAAAAAACGCAATTCAAATATTTGATACAACGCTACGTGATGGCGAACAAGTACCAGGTTGTAAGCTAAATACAGAGCAAAAAGTAATTATTGCTACACAATTAGATCAATTAGGTGTTAACGTAATCGAAGCAGGTTTTCCCGTCTCTAGTCCAGGTGACTTCAAATCTGTAGAAGAAATATCAAAAATCGTAAAAAGCGCTACCGTTTGTGGCCTAACTAGAGCTGTAGAAAACGATATAAAAGTAGCTGCCCAAGCATTAACACATGCTAAACACCCAAGAATTCACACAGGAATTGGCACATCAGATTCCCACATAATTCATAAATTTAAATCTAACAAAGCAGATATCATACAACGCGCTTACGAAGCTGTAAAATATGCAAAATCCTTTGTCGAAGATGTCGAATTTTATGCTGAAGATGCTGGACGTACAGATAACGAATATTTAGCAAGAGTGTGCGAAGCTGCAATAAAGGCAGGAGCAACAGTATTAAATATCCCAGATACAACGGGATACTGCCTACCAAGCGAGTATGGCGCAAAAATTAAATATTTAAAAGAGAATGTAAAAGGTATAGAAAACGCCATTTTATCTTGTCATTGCCATAACGATTTAGGTTTAGCAACTGCCAACTCTATTGAAGGCGTTATTAACGGAGCAAGACAAATAGAATGTACCATAAACGGAATTGGAGAGCGTGCGGGTAATACTGCGCTTGAAGAAGTAGTCATGGTATTAAAACAACACCCTTACCTAAACCTAGATACTAGTATAAAAACCGAAATGCTTTACGGTCTTAGTCAATTAGTTTCAGACAGCATGGGGATTTACACACAACCAAATAAAGCTATTGTTGGTGCAAATGCTTTTGCACACAGCTCTGGCATACATCAAGACGGTGTGATAAAAAACCGTGAAACTTACGAAATAATCAACCCTAAAGATGTTGGTGTTACAGAATCTGCAATTGTATTAACAGCCAGAAGTGGTCGTGCTGCATTAGCATACAGAGCAAAAAACGTAGGTTACGAATTAACTAAACTTCAATTAGATGATGTTTATGCCAACTTTTTAAGTTTTGCTGATAGAAAAAAAGAAATAAATGATGGCGATATTCACCAAATTATTGAAACAAGTAAAGTGTATCAACAAATAATTTCGGCTTAATTATGGGACAAACATTATTTGACAAAGTTTGGGATGCTCACGTTGTAGAAACCGTTAAAGACGGACCGCAAGTATTATATATCGACAAACACTTAATACACGAGGTAACAAGTCCGCAAGCTTTTAATGAATTAGAAGAGCGAAATATACCTGTTTTTAGACCAAAACAAATTGTTGCAACTGCAGACCATAATACACCTACACAAAATCAACACTTACCCGTTAAAGATCTATTGTCTAGAAATCAATTAGAACAATTATCTCAAAACTGTAAAAAAAACAACATTACACTTTACCAATTAGGACACCAATACAATGGGATTGTTCATGTTATGGCTCCAGAATTAGGGATTACCCAACCAGGAATGACAATGGTTTGCGGTGACAGTCACACCTCAACACATGGTGCTTTTGGGACCATCGCTTTTGGTATTGGAACCAGTCAAGTCGCACAAGTTTTTGCAAGTCAATGCTTGCTTTTAACTAAGCCAAAAAGCTTGAGAGTAACCGTTAACGGTAAACTTAAAAATGGCGTATTACCTAAAGATGTTATTTTATACATTATTGCCAAACTAGGTACAAATTCTGGTACTGGTTACTTTTGCGAATACGCAGGAGATGTTTTTGAAAACATGTCCATGGAAGGCCGAATGACCGTTTGTAATATGAGTATTGAAATGGGCGCTCGAGGCGGAATGATTGCACCGGACCAAACCACTTTTGACTATGTAAAGGACAAAGAATTTGCGCCAAAAGGAGATGCTTTTGATAAAAAAGTAGCCTATTGGAAAACATTATCAACGGATACTGATGCTATTTTTGACAAAGAATATGCTTTTGACGCACAAGACATAGAGCCTATGGTAACCTATGGTACAAACCCAGGAATGGGAATTAAGGTTACAGAAAACATACCTACAATAAATGATGCTTCTTTTGAAAAATCCTTAAAATACATGGATTTCAAAAAAGGAGAATCTTTAATTAACAAACCAATTAACTATGTCTTTATTGGTAGCTGTACAAATTCTAGAATTGAAGATTTTAGAGTTGCAGCAAATTATATAAAAGGAAAACAAAAAGCAGATAATGTTACTGCATGGCTAGTTCCTGGCAGTAAACAAGTAGAAGCCCAAATTATAAAAGAAGGCCTTAAAGATGTATTTGACGCAGCTGGTTTTGAATTAAGACAACCAGGCTGCTCCGCTTGTTTAGCTATGAACGACGATAAAATTCCGCAAGGCGAATATTGTGTCTCAACCTCAAACCGAAACTTTGAAGGAAGACAAGGACAAGGTTCTAGAACTATTTTAGCTAGTCCTTTAGTAGCAGCTGCAACAGCTATTGAAGGCAAAATTGTGGACATAACAAAACAACTAAATTAAGATGGAAAAGTTTACAACATTACAATCTCAAGCTATTCCGTTAGCAATAGAAAACATAGATACAGATCAGATAATTCCTGCTCGATTTTTAAAAGCAACAGACCGCAAAGGCTTTGGAGACAACCTTTTTAAAGACTGGAGATTTAACAAAGACAATTCTATAAATGAAGCTTTCTCTTTAAACAATCCCAAATACTCTGGAAGCATTTTAGTCGCTGGAGATAATTTTGGTTGCGGTTCTAGTCGCGAGCACGCAGCTTGGGCTTTAAGTGATTACGGTTTTAAAGTAATAGTTTCAAGCTTTTTTGCAGACATCTTTAAGGGTAACGCATTAAACAACGGACTATTACCTGTTCAAGTTTCAGCAGAATTCCTAAAGGTATTGTTAGACGTTACAACTAATAGCCCAGAAACTGTTTTAGAGGTTAACCTTGAAGCACAAATTATCTCCGTAAAAGATACTTCTTTTAAGGAATCATTTGAAATTGATGCTTACAAAAAAACCTGTATGATTAATGGTTACGATGATATTGACTACTTATTGAGTAAAAAAGAAAAAATTTCGGCTTTTGAAGCCAAAAAAAACATACTAATAATTATACTATGAAATTAAACATAGCAGTTTTACCTGGTGACGGTATAGGTCCAGAAGTGACTAATCAATCTATAAAAGTTTTAAAAGCTATCGCTTTAGAATTTGATCACACCTTTTTATTTAAGGAAGCTCCTGTTGGCGCAATTGCAATTGACCAACACGACAACCCACTACCGGATAACACTTTGGATTTGTGCAAGTCTAGTGATGCCATATTATTTGGGGCGATTGGAGATCCTAAATATGATAA
This sequence comes from Olleya sp. UBA1516, assembly GCF_002323495.1. NCBI lineage: Bacteria > Pseudomonadati > Bacteroidota > Flavobacteriia > Flavobacteriales > Flavobacteriaceae > Olleya > Olleya sp. UBA1516. The sequence goes on along the minus strand of NZ_DCQO01000017.1, from coordinate 151,796 downwards.
CGACCCAACAGCAAAAATAAGACCCGAACAAGGCTTATTAAAACTTAGAAAAGAACTTGGTTTATACGCAAACATAAGACCTGTAAAAGCATACGACATGCTTTTAGACAAATCACCTCTAAAACAACACATTATAGAAGGTACAGATATTAGTATCTACAGAGAGTTGACAGGCGGAATTTACTTTGGCAAAAAACACTTAAGCGAAGACGGAAATACAGCATCTGATTTATGCGAATATTCTAAACACGAAATAGAACGCATCGCGCATTTAGCATTTAAAAACGCACAAAGCAGAAAGAAAAAGGTAACACTAGTTGATAAAGCTAATGTTTTAGAAACCTCTAGATTATGGCGCAAAGTTGTTACCGACCTAGCAAAAGACTATCCAGATGTGACCTTAGACTTTTTATTTGTGGATAATGCTGCCATGCAAATGATTTTAAACCCAAAACAGTTTGATGTTATTTTGACCGAAAACTTATTTGGAGACGTTATAAGTGACGAAGCTAGTGTAATTGGTGGTTCTATTGGATTGTTAGCTTCAGCCTCCATTGGAGACAAATACGCTATGTTTGAACCTATACACGGATCTTACCCGCAAGCAACCGGAAAAGGAATTGCAAACCCAATTGCATCTATATTAAGTGCGGCAATGCTTTTAGAACATTTTGACTTACACGAAGAAGCTAATTTAATAAAAGAAGGTGTAGAAAAATCTTTAAAATTAGAAATCACAACGCCAGATTTAAACGCATCCTACACTAATGTTTCCACCGCTAAGGTTGGAGATTTTATTGCCGATTTTATAAGTAACCCAAATGATACGAATATTAATTTCAACAATATTCACTTAGGACAATCTACGATTATTTAACACTGTTTTTATTAGTCCAAAACATGCTCGGCAATTTAATTGCTGAGCTTTTTTTTGCTTTAAATTATTTATAATTAGACACAAAAAAAAAACCTAAAAACAAAATGTCTTCAGGTTTTTTCAACAAATTAACTAAAGCTTAATGTTCATTTAATCTAAAGTCTGGATAAGCATCCATTCCATGCTCATGAGCATCAAGTCCTTCTAATTCCTCTTTTTCAGAAACTCTAATTCCAACTGTTTTCTTCATTATAAAAATAATTAAAAATGAAGACACAATACATATTGCTGCGTAAGACCCAACACCAATTAACTGGCTAAAAAATTGCGACCCACTAGCTAAATCTCCAAATATACCAACTGCTAAAGTACCCCAAATTCCACAAGCCAAATGCACAGCAATTGCCCCAACCGGGTCATCTAGTTTTAATTTATCTATTAATGATACTGCAAAAACAATTATTGCTCCAGCAATTGCTCCAATTAATATAGCATCTGTCGGACTCATTTGATCTGCTCCTGCAGTAATTCCAACTAAACCTCCCAAAATACCATTTAAAAACATGGTTAAATCAAGGTTTTTATAAAGCATTGTAGACACCAAAGCTGCTACAACACCTCCTGCTGCTGCTGCAAGACAAGTAGTTACAAGTGTTAGCGATGTTAAACTTGGATCAGCAGATAACACAGACCCACCATTAAACCCAAACCACCCAAGCCAAAGTATTAAAACCCCCGCAGTTGCTAATGGTATATTGTGTCCTGGAATTGCTTGAATCTTTCCGTCTTTAAATTTACCAATTCTTGGACCTAATAAACAAACAGCAACTAATGCTGCCCATCCACCAACAGAGTGTACTAAGGTTGATCCTGCAAAGTCATAAAAAGGCGTTTCTAAACTGTCCAAAAATCCACCTCCCCATTTCCAAGAACCTGCAATTGGATATACTAAACCTACATATATAATAGTAAAAACCATAAATGGTCCTATTTTCATACGTTCAGCAACTGCTCCAGAGACTATAGTTGCAGCTGTTGCAGCAAACATCCCTTGAAACAAGAAGTCTGTCCAGTATGTATAGCCTTCGTTATAAGCTAAGTCTAAAATTGCTTTTCCTGTTTCTGGATCAATTACAGTTGGAGATTCTAATCCAAAACCTGCAAAACCTATAAATCCATTAAATTCTCCTGGATACATTAAGTTGAAGCCTACTAAACAATAAAGCAATAGTCCAACCGTGATTATAAATATGTTTTTAAATAGTATGTTAATTGTATTTTTTTGTCTCGTTAGCCCTATTTCCAGAAATGCAAAACCTAAATGCATAAAGAAAACGAGTGCTGTACAGATCATCATCCATACGTTATTTGTAGTAAGTAATTCCATGTTTTTTATTTTAAAGTGTTTCCTCCTTTTGCTCCTGTTCGTATTCTATAAACCTCATCAATTTGCGAGACAAATATTTTACCATCACCAACCTCTCCAGTAGACCCTGATTCTAAAATGGCTTTTATGGTTACTTCTTCAAAATCATCATTAACAACTATTGATAAATAGCGTCTTTGTATATCACTTGTACTATAAGAAACCCCTCTGTATACATGACCTTCTTTTTCGTTACCTAAACCTGTAACATCCCAATAAGAGAAGAAGTTTACGCCAACTTCATGCAATGCATTTTTAACTGCAGAAAATTTAGATTTTCTGATTATTGCTTCTACTTTTTTCATAATTAGTTTTTGTTAGAATTTATATATCGCTGCCAAAACAAAAGAACCTAAGCTTTTTGTTGCCATTAAATCTGTATCAATAAAATCGTCTTCAGAACTACTATCCAATCTAAATTCTGGTTTAATAATTAAGTCTTCGTCAATAACTAAGCTTCCTGTTAATGTCAAACCAATAATACTTGGGTCGTCATCCACAGATTCGCTTTGCGTTTGAAAATATTCTCCTCTTAATCCAATTGTAAATGTGTCGCTAAGACCATATTGAGGATACAAGTCTACCCCGTAAAACCCTTCACCATCATTGTCTGCATAAGCTGCATTAATACCTATAAAAAAGTCGTCTGAAGCATCAAAACCTCCAGTGTAATCTACTTCAAAACCTAAACCTGCATCATCACATAAAAGGTTTAAAAACTGACCACTATATCCTAATTGCGCACCTACCGCATAACTCCCATCTGGGTTAAACTCCGTAACATCCGTTTGATTAAACACACCAAGCATTAGGCTAAAATCTTCAGACAACGTAAAATCTGCTTTTATACCTGTATGAGAAAATGGTCCATTAGAAAATAAATAAGAGGTACTATAATTAAAGTTTCCTGCGGGTGCAATAACTTCGTAACCTAAAAAGGTATTAAACTTACCTAATGTTAATTTTGTGTTTTCGCTAATATTATAAAAAGCAAACAATTGATTTAATACGGTTGCACTAGCCTCTTCTCCTCTTGGACCAAAAACCAAATCGGCAACTGCACCGACCCTACCTTTTTCATAAGAGGCAATTATATTTCCCATTCCTAATGAAAATCCCGCAGTGTTTGCAAAAGACGTTGTTGGAGCAATTTGATTATCATCGTTTGGTGCTGTAAAATTGGTTCTGTAGTATGCATCCACACTACCTTCAAAAGCAAACTTTTTTTCTAGTGTATTAGAATCCTTTTGAGCAAACAATGTTGTTGCAACCAAAAGAAGCGATAAAGTCAGTAATTGTTTCATAAAAATTGGTATTAAATTGGTTGGTTAATATCCCAAATCTATGTTAAAATTTATTTAGCCCCTAAAAAACAAGGGGGTATAGCTTCATTTTTATTATAATTTTATTTTTAACCCTGTTTTTTATAGGGTATCATAAATTACACCTCTATTTTTTAATAATACCGCATTGTTAAATTTGAGTAATTATCATAAAAACTGATATTTTTTTGAGTTTTATTTAGTTTTTTATATTTTACGCAAACGTTTTCGCAATAAAACAATCTATTTAATACATATTTCTCTTTGATGATTTATTAGTTTAATCCGCATAAAATTGTTTAAAGTGTATTATATAATAGTCTAAATCAGAATATCGAAAAAGTGTTTCTACTTTTTTCAAATTCCATTACTAGCGTGTATCTTACAGTTGTAATAAGGCACAAAAAGCCTTTAAATTTTACTTATTATGCTTAAAAAACAAGGACTTTATTTACCGGAATTTGAACACGATAATTGTGGTGCAGGATTTATATGTAGTTTAACCGGAAAACGATCTAACGATATTATCCATAAAGCGCTTGAAATATTAGTAAAATTAGAGCATCGTGGCGCTGTAAGTTCCGATGGAGTAACTGGAGATGGTGCAGGTATTTTAATTGATATTCCGCATAAATTCTTTAAGATTTTCTGTGAGTTTGATTTACCTGAAGCTGGAGAGTACGCAGTCAGTAATGTTTTCTTGCCAAGAAAGGAAAATCAACGTCAATATTGTATTGATGTTTTTGAAAAAGAAATACAAAATCAAGGCCTTAAATTAATTGGTTGGAGAGACGTACCAGTTAACAGTAAAGTTTTAGGTGAAATTGCAAAAGTAACAGAACCTTTTGTAAAACAAATTTTTATAGGAAAGGCTAGCGATGCCCAAACCGAAAGAGAATTTAACATAAAATTATATGCTGCACGAAAAATTGCAGAACACACTATATATGATTCTAAATTATCCGAATCAAAATTCTTCTACCTACCAAGTCTATCTACTAAAATCATAATATTTAAAGGCTTACTAATGCCAGAACATATTAACCAATACTATTTAGACTTATTCAACTCGGCTTTAGACACTAGACTAGCATTAGTACACCAGCGTTTTTCCACTAACACATTTCCAACTTGGGATTTAGCACAACCTTTTAGATATATCTGTCATAATGGAGAAATAAATACGGTAAGAGGTAATGTATCACGCATGTTTTCTCGCGAAGAAATCATGGAAAGCCCATTATTTGGAGATGATATTAAAAAAATAATCCCTACTATTTTAAGAGGGAAATCAGATTCTGCAACCCTAGACATGGTGGTTGAGTTACTATTAATGACAGGACGCTCGCTTCCAGAAGCCATGATGATGTTAGTACCCGAAGCTTGGGAGAAAAACCCACACATGTCGGATTCTAAAAAAGCGTTTTACGAATACAACTCCTGCCTAATGGAACCTTGGGACGGACCAGCTTCAATCCCATTTACAGACGGTAATTTTATAGGTGCTGTTTTGGACCGTAACGGATTACGACCATCACGATACACAGTTACCAAACAAGGAAATGTTATTATGTCTTCAGAAACTGGCGTTGTAGATATTGCTCCAGAAAACATAGAATTCCATGGTCGCTTAGAACCAGGAAAAATGTTTTTAGTTAACATGAGCGAAGGGCGCATTGTTAATGATGAAGAAATTAAAGAAGAAATAGCTGCAAAACACCCATACAGACAATGGTTAAACGAAAATCTAATACATCTTAGAGATATTGAAGCTAAAGAAGGACATATTAAATATGACGAAATAGAACTTAAAAAACGTGAAGTCGTTTTTGGCTATACGGAAGAGGATTTAAACACCATTATTCGTCCTATGGCACAATTAGGAAAAGAGCCTATTGGATCCATGGGAAGCGATACTCCAATTGCTATTTTATCAGAAAGACCACAATTAATTTACAACTACTTCAAACAGTTATTTGCTCAAGTTACCAATCCACCTTTAGATGGTATTAGAGAAGAGTTAATTACAGATATAAGCTTAACACTAGGTAGTGACGTTAATATATTTGACATCAATGCAGAACACTGTAAAAAATTAAAAATCCAAAATCCAGTTATCTCTAAACACGATTTAGATAAGATTAGAGATTATGATACTAATCCTGATTTTAAAGTCGAATCTATTTCGATGTTATACGAAGTAAATCGTGGATTAAATGAGCTTGAAGTCGCACTAGAAAACTTAGTCACTAAAGCTTCTAAAGCTATTGATAATGGCGCAAACATTATTATTTTATCAGATCGATTTGTAGACGAAAATCATGCACCAATTCCAGCACTTTTAGCTTGCTCTTACGTTAATCATGCGTTACACAAATTAAAAAAACGTTCTAGAATTAGTTTAATTATTGAATCTGCAGAACCTCGTGAAGTACACCACTTTGCACTACTATTTGGTTATGGTGCAAGTGCTGTAAATCCATACATTGTAAACGAAATTGTACAAGAGCAAGTCAACAATGCAGATCTTACAGATTTAGAATATTTAGCTGCCATTAAAAACTACAACAAAGCAGTTGGAAAAGGAATTTTAAAAGTAATGAACAAGATTGGAATCTCCACCTTAAACTCTTATCGTGGATCTCAATTGTTTGAATGTATCGGAATTAAAACCTCAACAGTCGAAAAATATTTTCCAAACACACCAACACGTATTCAAGGTATTGGCTTAAGAGAAATAGAACAAGAAATTGTGAAACGCCACAGAAGGGCTTTTCATAAAAACACAGAACCACAAATTGAAGTTGGAGGAGATTATAGATGGAGACGCGGACAAGAAAAGCACATGTTTAACCCATTAACAGTTGCCAAACTTCAGGAATCGGTAAGAACCAATAAAGCCTCTACATTTAAGGAATTTTCAGAATTAGTCAATAATCAATCTAAAAACCTAATGACTATTAGAGGCTTATTTGAATTTGATCAATTTGACCCAATTCCATTAGAAGAAGTAGAACCTTGGACAGAAATTGTAAAACGTTTTAAAACAGGAGCCATGTCTTATGGTTCGATTAGTAAAGAAGCACACGAAAACTTAGCGGTTGCCATGAACAGAATTGGAGGAAAATCTAACTCTGGTGAAGGTGGAGAAGACCAAGAACGTTTCTATAAAAGCTCACAAGGAGACTGGAGAAACTCAGCAATCAAGCAAGTCGCTTCTGGGCGTTTTGGAGTGACTTCAAATTACTTAACAAGCGCAAGCGAAATTCAGATAAAAATAGCACAAGGTGCAAAACCCGGAGAAGGCGGTCAATTACCCGGACCAAAAGTAAATCCAGAAATTGCAAAAACAAGAAACTCGACACCTTATGTTGGTTTAATCTCACCACCACCACATCACGACATTTATTCTATTGAAGATTTATCGCAATTAATTTACGATGTAAAATCAGCAAATAGAGAAGCCAGAATTAATGTAAAACTAGTATCAGAAATTGGTGTTGGTACAGTTGCAGCGGGAGTTGCTAAAGCAAAAGCAGACGTTATTTTAATTGCTGGTTTTGATGGCGGGACAGGTGCAACACCTTTAACCTCACAAAAACACACTGGTTTACCTTGGGAACTTGGCGTTGCAGAAGCACAGCAAACCTTAGTGATGAATGATCTTAGAAATCGTGTAGTTTTAGAATGTGACGGACAACTAAAAACAGGTCGCGATGTCGCAATTGCTTGCCTACTTGGCGCAGAAGAATTTGGTTTTGCAACAGCACCTTTAGTAGCTTCAGGATGTATCATGATGCGTGTATGCCATTTAAATACATGCCCTGTCGGTATTGCAACTCAAAACCCTGACTTACGTAAAAAATTTAAAGGAAAACCAGAACACGTCGTTAACTACATGTATTTTGTAGCACAAGAATTACGCGAGATTATGGCAAAATTAGGATTCAGAACTATTAATGAAATGGTTGGACAATCTCAAAAACTAAACAGAAATAAAGCTATAGATCATTACAAATCTTCAGGAATTGACTTAACACCAATCTTACACAAAGTAGAAGTCGCGGAAGATGTACAATTATACAACACGTATTGTCAAGACCACAACCTGAATGTGCACTTAGATTTTAAAATAATCAAACAAGCACACCAAGCTTTATTTAGAAGACAAAAAACAAACTTAGCCATGCCTATTACAAATATAGATAGAGCAGTTGGAGCGATAATAAGTAACGAAATTTCCAAAATTTATGGTGCCGATGGTTTACCTAAAGACACTATAGATATTGACTTTACAGGTTCTGCAGGACAAAGTTTTGGAGCTTTTGCAACCAAAGGTTTAAAATTCACCGTACACGGTAATACCAATGATTACTTAGGTAAAGGTTTATCAGGTGCCAAATTAATTATTAAAGTACCAGAAAAATGCACCATTATTCCGGAAGACAATATCATTACAGGAAACGTAACACTTTATGGTGCAACCTCTGGAGAAGTTTATATAAACGGTAAAGCTGGTGAGCGTTTTTGTGTTAGAAATTCTGGCGCACAAGCAGTAGTTGAAGGTATTGGAGATCACGGCTGCGAGTATATGACTGGTGGAGTTGCTGTTATTCTTGGTACTGTAGGTCGAAACTTTGGAGCAGGAATGAGCGGAGGAGTTGCTTATGTTTTAGATGAAAAAGGAACCTTCAAACAAAACTGCAATTCCGAAGATTTAAATATCGATCCAATTGAAAACGAAGCTGACACGATTCAGTTAAAACAATTAATCGAAAATCATTTTGAAGCAACAGGAAGCCCGTTAGCAGCACGTATTTTAAAAGACTGGAGTAATTACCTTCCTAAGTTTAAAAAAGTGTTGCCAGAAGAGTACAGGCAAGCCTTAGTAAGATTAGAACAAGAACAACTAGAATTAGCGTAAATTATGGGAAAGATAACAGGATTTTTAGAGTTTAAGCGTGAGAACGAAAGTTATATCGCGCCAGAAAAACGCATAGAAAATTACAAAGAATTTACGGTTCCGTTACCAGAAAATCATTTGAAAGACCAAGGCGCACGATGTATGGATTGCGGAATTCCGTTTTGCCATAGTGGTTGTCCGCTTGGGAATTTAATTCCAGATTTTAACGATAAAGTCTATCAAGGAAAATGGAAAGAAGCTGCTGAAATTTTACACAAAACCAATAACTTCCCAGAGTTTACAGGACGTTTGTGCCCAGCACCCTGCGAAGAAGCTTGCGTACTTGGTATAAATGAAGACCCAGTAACCATAGAAAATATTGAAAAAAACATAGTAGAAACCGCCTTTAATGAAGGTTGGATTACTGCACAGCCACCAAAAGTTAGAACCGAAAAAACCGTTGCTGTTATTGGCTCTGGACCAGCAGGATTAGCTGCTGCGCAACAATTAAATCGTGCAGGACACACTGTTACTGTTTTTGAACGTGACGAAAAAGTAGGAGGCTTATTACGTTATGGTATCCCAGATTTTAAAATGGAAAAAAACGTAATAGATAGACGTGTTGCTGTTTTAGAAGAAGAAGGTATTATTTTTAAAACCAACGTACATGTTGGTGTTAATGTGGATGCAAACAAACTGAAAGATGACTTTGATGCTGTTGTGTTATGTGGAGGCGCTACAGTAAGACGAAGCATTCCCATTCCTGGAGCAGACTTAAAAGGCGTGACTCAAGCGATGGATTTTTTAAAAATAAATAATCAATACGTGGATGGTTTAGTGGATTTTAAAGACGTGATTTCTGCTAAAGGAAAAGACATTATCGTAATTGGTGGTGGAGATACAGGAAGTGATTGTATAGGAACTTCTAATCGTCATGGCGCAACTTCTGTGACTAATTTTGAGATTTTAAGCAAACCTTCTGAAGGCAGACCAGCAAATCAACCTTGGCCTTACTGGCCTATGAAGTTAAAAACAACCTCATCGCACCAAGAAGGTGTCGAACGTTTTTTTAGCATTTCAACTAAAGAGTTTATTGGCGACAAAAAAGGAAACTTAAAAGGCTTAAAAACAGTTGAAGTCGAATGGATTTTTACTCCAGGAGAACGACCACAACTTAATGAGGTGGAAGGCACGGAAAAAGAATGGAAATGCGACATCGCATTATTAGCACTTGGATTTACAGGCGCTGAAAAAACTTTAGCTGATCAGTTTGGTTTAAAAATGGATTTTAGAACCAATATTGAAGCTACAACAAAGGATTACAAAACAAATATCCCTGGTGTTTTTGCAGCTGGAGACATGCGTCGTGGACAATCGCTGATTGTTTGGGCTATTTCTGAAGGAAGACAAGCTGCACATCATATTGACACGTATTTAATGGGAGAATCTAGCTTACCTTTAAAAGATGATAGTGATTTGCCTCGAGTTTAACTAAACACAACTCTTTGTTATATTGAGCACAGTCAAAATGCTATCTAAAATTAAACCTTAAGGTTTTCGACTGCGCTCAAACTGACAGTGATATAGCTAAAATACTTTCTTGTTTTGAACGACTATTCACAAAGGGGAATAAACTTAAATTTAATCATACAGAAGTAGGGTTTTTTCAATTTCAAGAATCAGTACAAAAACTAATGTCACATTGAGCGCAGTCGAAATGCTAATAAAGCCTAAATCATAAGATTTTCGACTACGCTCAAATTGACAGTTATAAACCTAAAACGTTACTCAGGATACTTCCCACGAATCCCATCTAAACACAAATTACCAACACTACCAACATGCGTGTGTTGTTTAGATGTATCTGGCACATAAGTTCCGCTTTCAACTTCGCCTCCAATTTTTTTATAGGCTTCTCTAAAAGGCATGCCTTCTACTACTAAAGTATTAATATTATCTACTGTAAATAGGTATTGATACTTTGCATCGTTTAAGTCTATTTCTTTAACAATGACTTGCTGAATAGCGTAATTAATAATATCTAATAAGTCTTTTACATCTTCAATTGCTGCAATAATATTTTCCTTTAACAACTGAAAATCTCTATGATAACCACTTGGTAAATTATTGGTAATCAAAACCATTTCGGTATGCAATGCTTGAATCTTATTGGCTTTCCCTCTAATAAGCTCAAACACATCAGGATTCTTTTTGTGCGGCATAATACTGCTTCCAGTCGTTAACTCATCAGGAAAAGCAATAAAGCCAAAATTCTGACTATTATACACGCAAATATCCATTGCAAAACGCGCTAACGTATTACACACACTACCTAAAGCTAAAGCAATGGTACGTTCACTTTTTCCTCTGCTCATTTGCGCAGCAACAACGTTGTATTTTAAAGTAGCAAAGTTTAATTCTTTAGTCGTTAATTCTCTATCAATAGGAAACGAACTTCCATAACCTGCTGCAGAACCTAATGGATTTTGATCTACGGTCTTCAAGGCTGCATTTAACAAGTATACATCATCAATTAAAACCTCAGCATAAGCAGAAAACCACAATCCAAAAGAAGATGGCATAGCTACTTGTAAATGGGTATAACCAGGAAGCAAAGCGTCTTTATGCATTTCAGCCAAACCTAAAAGCGTATCAAAAAACGTTTTTGTTTTCTGATTGATTTCCTTTAAATTCTCTTTGTAATACAGCTGAAGCGCAACTAAAACTTGATCGTTTCTAGATCGTGCTGTGTGGATTTTCTTTCCGACATCACCTAAGGTTTTAGTCAGCTCATATTCAATTTTAGAATGTACATCTTCAAAGGACGCTTCGATAACAAAGGCTCCGTTTTCTATAGTTTCCGCAATAGCGTGCAAACCATTTTTAAGCTGTCCTAATTCTTCCGAAGAAACAATGCCAATAGACTCCAACATTATTGCGTGCGCTAAAGATGCTTGCACATCGTACTTTGCAATGTGTAGGTCAATTTCTCTATCGTTTCCAACAGTAAATTGCTCTATTTTTTTATCGATACTTATTCCTTTGTCCCAGAGTTTCATAATTTATTTTTTTTGTCTCCTCGAGCGCAGTCGAGAGGTCTTTAATACTAATAGGTCTCGACTGCGCTCGACCTGACATTACAGTACTTTTTCTAATAATTCAATATATATTTTAATCCCTTCTTCAATCTCATTCAAGTAAATAAACTCATCTGCAGAATGTGAACGCGTGCTATCTCCTGGTCCTAACTTTAAAGACGGACAACTCAATACTGCCTGATCCGATAATGTTGGCGAACCATAAGTGCTTCTACCAATTTCTATTCCTGCAATTACCAATGGATGATCGATTGGAATGGATGACGAATTTAATTTTATACCTCTAGGAATAATACTATCACAAGGCGCTTCCTTTTGTAAAATATCAACAATGTCTTGGTTAGAATATTTATCATTTACACGCACATCAACCACCAATTTCACATCTGCAGGAACAGCATTATGTTGCTTTCCTGCGTTGATTTGTGTTACTGTTAACTTTACCGCTCCCAAAGCTTCCGACGCCTTATCAAACGTGTAATTTTTAAACCATTCTAATACCGGAATTGATTTATAAATCGCATTATCGTGATTTGGATGCGCAGCGTGACTTGGCGTTCCTTTTACGATTGCATCAAACACAACTAAGCCTTTTTCGGCAACAGCCAAATTCATTAAAGTCGGCTCTCCAACAATAGCAACATCCACTTTTGGAATGACCGACAACATACTATTTAACCCATTTTCTCCGCTGCTTTCTTCTTCTGCGGAAGCGACAATAACTAGATTATAATTTAGGTCTTTTTTATCATAGAAATAGGCAAACGTTGCCAACAAACTCACCAAACACCCTCCAGCATCATTGCTTCCTAAACCATATAATTTTCCGTTTTCAACAATAGCTTTAAACGGATCTTTGGTATAACCATTATTTGGTTTTACCGTATCATGATGCGAGTTTAACAATAGCGTTGATTTACTATCGTCAAAATACTTATTGGTTGCCCAAACATTATGATTGGTTCTTTTAAAAGGAATATCCTGTTGCACAAACCAATGCTCGATATGCGCTGCTGTTAGACCTTCTTCTGAAGAAAACGACTGCGTTTCTATCAATTGTTTTAATAAAGCAATTGCTCTTGTTGTTAGTTTTTCTATCATTTTGAAATGGTTGTATGTTTATTATTTTTATCGAAAAGCATTTCTGATTTACCAATACAAACTTTTTGAACTTGATTATTTACAGCATAAAAACAGTTATTTAATTTTGGCAACATGCCTTCATAAATAATACCATTTTCAATTAACGGTTGGTAGGTTTTAGTGTTGATGTTTTGGATAATAGAATCGTCATTATTTACGTCTTCTAAAACACCATTTTTTTCGAAGCAATAATATAATTCAGTTTTATATTTTGTTGCGAAACCTATTGCTAATTCCGAAGCAATCGTATCTGCATTTGTATTTAATAATTGTCCGTTTTTATCATGTGTAATTGCACAAAACACAGGTGTAATCGCATTGTTTAAAAGAATTTCTAACGTTTCTGTATTTACCTTTTTAACATCTCCAGCAAAACCATAATCAATAGGTTTTGATGGTCTTAAATCCGAAACTATCGTGTTGCCATCCGCTCCTGAAAAACCAATAGCATTACAATTATTGGCTTGTAATTGTGCGACTATAGTTTTATTAATTTTTCCTGCATACACCATTGTAATAATATCTAAAGTTACTTGATCGGTTACGCGTCTTCCGTCAATCATTTTAACCTCAACTTGCATTTGTTGTGCTAATTTGGTTGCTAATTTCCCTCCACCATGCACTAATATTTTAGGAGTATCTATAGTCGCGAATGCTTTTAGGAACTGCTGTAAAGCGTTATCATCATCGATGATGTTTCCTCCAATTTTTATGATTTTTAGTGTTTTCATGCTTATTCTTCTTTTGATGTGATACTGAAATTAATTCAGTATGACGTGACGGTTAACATTAGCTTATTACCTACTTTAAAACCTCAGTCGTCAAGCTGAACTTGTTTCAGCTTCTCATTATTAGCTTTTTGTGTGATGCTGAAATGAATTCAGGATGACGTGACGGGTTAACATTAGCTTATTACCTACTTTAAATCTTCAGTCGTCAAGCTGAACTTGTTTCAGTTTCTCATTATTTGCTCCTTTTGTGATACTGAAATGAATTCAGGATGACGCAATCGTATTGACGTAACCTCTTTTCTTATTTTAAAACCTCAGTCGTCAAGCTGAACTCGTTTCAGGGTCTCATTATTAGCTTCTTGTGTGATGCTGAAATGAATTCAGCATGACGTGACGGGTTAACACTAGCTTATTACCTACTTTAAAACCTTCAGTCGTCAAGCTGAACTTGTTTCAGCTTCTCATTATTAGCTTCTTGTGTGATACTGAAATGAATTCAGCATGACGAAGTAAGACCAAGTCATATGTTTCAATTAAAAGATTGCTTCAATCGTTCCTCATTCGTAATGACGTTTACAATTTCTCCAAAATCTGTTTCAATATAATTTGCGCAGCAAAAGTTCTATTATTAGCTTGTTTAATTACAACAGACTGCTCACTATCCAAAACCGCATCTTCCACAACCACGTTACGTCTTACAGGCAAACAATGCATAAATTTTGCATGACCCAACTTCGCTTTTGTCATCATCCAATTCTTGTCTTGACTCAGTACTTTTCCGTAGTCTTTATAATTACTCCAGTTTTTAACATATACAAAATCGGCATCTTTTAAAGTCTCTTCCTGATTGTGATTTATTGGTGTGTTTTTCGTGATTGCTTCGCTTAATTCATAATCTTCAGGATGTGTAATGGTTAAATCTACATCCATATTTTGCATCATTTCTACAAACGAATTCGCAACCGCTTGTGGCAATGCTTTTGGATGTGGCGCCCAAGACAATACTACTTTAGGTTTCGTTTTTTTAGATAATTCGGTAATCGTAATTGCATCAGCCAACGCTTGTAAAGGGTGCGCTGTTGCACTTTCCATATTTATAATTGGCACTGTTGCGTATTTTACAAAACTGTTCATCACAAACTCACTTTCATCCTTTGTCTTATCTGTTAAACTTGGGAATGCTCTCACAGCAATCACATCTCCATATTGCGAAATTACCTGCGCTGCTTCTTTAATGTGTTCTGATGTGTTTGCATTCATGATTGTGCCATCTTCAAATTCTAGGTTCCAAGCGTCGTTTACGTTTAAAATCATCACGTCCATTCCTAAGTTTTTCGCAGCTTTTTCTGTGCTTAATCGCGTTCGTAAACTGGAATTAAAAAACAGCATGACTAATGTTTTATGTTTTCCTAAATCTTCGAATTTAAAAGGATTCTTTTTTAGTGAAATCGTGTCTTTTATAGTTTCTTGAAGATTTGATATGTCTTTTATTTTTGTGTATTTTTTCATGTATTTATTATTCTCGTCTCGCTGAATGTGTTTTAATTTCTCACTGTTATGTGATTCTGAAACTAGTTCAGAATGACGTTACGTTTTTAATTGTCTTTTTACAACCTTTTAGTATTCAATAAAACTCATATTTTAAAGTAACTACTCTCAAATATTCACAACTCTCGTCAAGCTGAATTTATTTCAGCTTCTCATTATTATGTGATTCTGAAACCAGTTCAGAATGACGTTGCTCAAGCTAGCCTTGTAACTCACTTTTTAAAGCCTCAAAAAGCAAATCGACATGTTCTTTTTTGATAGTTAATGGCGGAAGAATTCGTAATAAATTAGGGTTCTTCGCGCTTCCTGTAAATATCTTATGATCGAAAATTAGCTTTTTACGAAGGTCAGCAATCGGAAAATCAAATTCCAAACCAAGCATTAATCCACGTCCTTTGATATTTTTTATTGCTGAAATTTCTTTTGCTTTCTCAATAAAATAAGCTGAGATATCTTTAGCATTTTGCATTAAATTTTCTTCTTCAATTACTTCCAAAACAGTAGAAGATGCAATACAAGCCAAGTGGTTTCCACCAAAAGTGGTTCCTAACAAACCAAAAGAGGCTTTAATATTTGGATGAATTAAAATCCCACCAATCGGAAAACCATTTCCCATACCCTTCGCTATAGAAATAATATCAGGCATCACACTATATTTCTGAAATGCAAAGAAATCGCCAGTTCTTCCAAAACCAGATTGCACCTCATCTGCAATAAAACACGTATTGTATTTTTTACATAGCACATCCAAACCTTCGTAGAAAGTTGCAGTACTTTCATCTAAACCTCCAATGCCTTGAATACATTCTATAATTACTGCACAAACATCGTTTTTAACCAATGCTTTTTCTAAAGATTCTAAATCACCTAATTCTAAAATTTCAACTTCTTGTTGTGCATTAATTGGCGCAATGATTTTTGCATTATCTGTTGCTGCAACTGCTGCAGAAGTACGACCATGGAAGCCATTTTTAAAAGCAATCACTTTTTTCTTTCCATTATGGAAGGATGCCAACTTTAAAGCATTCTCGTTAGCTTCTGCTCCAGAATTACACAAAAACAACTCGTAATCTTTACAACCTGATAATTGCTCTAATTTATTCGCTAATTGCACTTGTAATGGATTCTGAATCGAATTACTATAAAACCCTAATTTGGCAACTTGATCAGAAATGGCAGTCACATATTTTGGATGAGAATGCCCAATAGAAATCACAGCATGTCCACCATATAAATCTAAATATTTGGTGTTATTTTCATCAAAAACAAAGACATCTACAGCCTTTACAGGTGTGATATCAAATAATGGATAGACGTTAAATAAACTCATATCTGCTCTTCTTTTATGGTATTAATTTTGTTAAACGAGGCAACCATACCTTGTATTAATGACGAACTCAATCCTTTGTGTTCCATCTCATTCAAACCTTCAATGGTACACCCTTTTGGAGTCGTTACTCTGTCTATTTCCTCTTCTGGGTGATTGCCATTAGTAATCAATAAACTTGCTGCACCTTCACTGGTATACATCGCTAATTCTTGTGCTTCTTTTGCATCAAAACCTAACTGAATAGCAGCCTGCGTAGTTGCTCTAATTAAACGCATCCAAAACGCCACACCACTTGCGCAAACTACAGTAGCAGCTTGCATTTGACTTTCCGGAATACTTAACGAATGTCCTAAACGATTAAAAATAGCTTCAGCAATTTTAATGCGTTTTGCGCCTTGCTCATTACTACACAAACACGTCATGGATTTACCAACTGCAATTGCGGTATTTGGCATCGCACGAATAATAAATTTATCTGCACCAACTTGCGCTTCAATCTTAGGAATTAGAAAACCTGTAATGGTCGAAATCAAGACGTGCTTCTCTGTTAATCCTGGCTTAATATCATTTAATATTTGCTCAAAATGTGCTGGTTGCACTGCAAAAATTATAATATCAGATTGTTTTACAGCTTCGGTATTATCCGTTGTTAAATGCACATTTTTATAACCATCAAATTCTTGAATCTCATCCAAATTCCGTTTGGTTAAATACAAACTAGTAATCGCATTGTTGGTAATCAACCCTTTTGCGATAGACTTTCCTAAGTTTCCTGTTCCTATAATTGCTATTTTCATTTGTTCGATTTTTTTGTCATTACGAAATAAGAACGACTGAAGTAATCTTTTTAAACAGATTGCTTAAGGTTTACTTCGTTCACTCGTAAAGCTCGCTATGACTATTATCTTTTTAATTAAACGTTCTTTTTACTAAGACCTTTCGACTGCGCTCAAGGTGACATCCTTTTATTGTTTGGGCGTTACCACAAGGGTCGCGTTTTCCGTTATATCTTTTTTGCCTTGTTCTCGATACAAATTTGCTCATGCTTCACAAATTCACTCGAACTGACGTCAAAAAAGGATGCCACTTCAACCGCGAACGCAGCTGCAGTACTTTTAAAAATAAGTTGCTTTCAATTTTAAACCTTCTGTTTCATCAAAACCAAACATTAAATTCATGTTTTGAACAGCTTGTCCCGAAGCGCCTTTTAATAAATTATCAATAATGCTAGTGACCAATAATTTGTCTTCATGTTTATGCAAATGAAGCATACACTTATTGGTATTTACTACTTGTTTTAAATGAATCTCCTCATCCGAAACCACAGTAAAAGCAGCATCTTTATAAAACGCGTTATACAATGCTTTTGCGTCTTCCAAGCTTCCTTTAAACTTAGTGTACATGGTTGCAAAAATTCCTCTAGAAAAATCACCACGATTTGGCATAAAGTTAATCTCCGAATTAAAGTCTGACTGCAACAGTTTCACAGATTGATTAATCTCTCCTAAATGTTGATGCGTAAAAGCCTTATAATGCGAAAAATTATTATCTCGCCACGTAAAATGTGTGGTTGTCGATAATGATGTTCCTGCTCCCGTTGCTCCTGTAACCGCATTAATATGTACATTGTTTTGCAAAACTTCAGCTTTAGCTAAAGGCAATAAAGCCAACTGAATAGCAGATGCAAAACACCCTGGATTTGCAATATAATTCGCTTTTTTAATCGCTTCTTTATTTAATTCTGGTAAACCATAAACAAACGTTTTACCTTCAAAAATGGCGTCTTTAGTTAATCTGAAATCATTACTTAAATCAATAATTTTAGTTTCAGCAGAAAATGAATTGTTCTCTAAAAATACTTTAGAATTTCCGTGACCTAAACACAAAAACAACACCTCTACTTCTGAGTTAACTTGACTTGAAAATTCCAAATCCGTACTGCCAATTAAATCTTGATGTACTTTAGATATTTTGTTGCCAGCATTTGACGTACTGTAAATAAAATTGATATTTACTTTTGGATGATTTAACAACAATCTAATAAGTTCTCCAGCTGTATAACCTGCACCTCCAATGATTCCTATTTCTATTTTTTTCATTTCGATTCTTTTACTTTACCATTCTTCGCTTAACACTTCGACTGCGCTCAGTGTGACACAAAACAACAATTTGCTTTAATTATCATTTTTGAGATACTGAAACACATTCAGCATGACTAAAATCAAAAATTTACTTGTTGATAAATCTTATTTTGGTTACCAACTATTTTAATAAAGCCTTTAGCCTCCTCAGCAGTCCAACCTTTATTTTCTTCGCCATAACTTCCAAACTTTGCATTCATTAAATCATGTTTAGAGCTAATTCCGTCTACGGTAAAATAATATGGTTTTAAGGTCACAAAAACATCTCCCGATACTTTGTCTTGGCTGCTTTGCAAAAAGGCTTCCATGTCTCGCATTACAGGATCTAAATATTGCCCTTCATGCAAATGCATTCCGTAGAAATTTGACATATAATCCTTGTGTTGTAATTGCCATTTGGTCAACGTGTGCTTTTCTAATAAATGATGTGCTTTTATAATCACCAAAGCTGCTGCAGCTTCAAAACCAACACGCCCTTTTATACCAACTATTGTATCTCCCACATGTATATCTCTACCAATTGCGTACGCTGATGCTAGATTGTTTAAGACTTTAATATTTACGTCAGATGCGTTTTCAATTCCGTTTACAGCAACCAATTCTCCTTTTAAAAAGGTTAATGTAACTTTCTCTTCTTCCGCATGTTTTAATTGCGAAGGATAGGCACTTTCCGGTAGTGGTTTTTCTGATGTTAATGTTTCTTCTCCACCAACACTTGTTCCCCAAAGTCCTTTATTAACAGAATATTTTGCCTTTTCCCAAGACGCATCGATACCGTTTTCTTTTAAGTAATCAATTTCTTGTTGTCTGCTTAAACTTCCGTCTCTAATTGGCGTGATGATTTTAATATGTGGTGCCAACGTTTGAAAAATCATATCAAAACGCACTTGATCGTTTCCTGCTCCTGTGCTTCCGTGTGCGATATATTCCGCATCAATACTTTTTGCATATTCGATAATTTCGATAGCTTGAATAATACGTTCTGCACTTACAGATAAAGGATAGGTATTGTTCCTCAAAACATTTCCGAAGATTAAATGCTTAATCACTTTATCATAATACGATGCAATTGCGTCAATATTTTTATAGGTTGATACACCCATTTTATAAGCATTAGCTTCGATAGTTTTAATTTCTTCATCAGAAAAACCACCCGTATTTACGCTTACCGCGTGCACATCGTAACCCGCTTTACTTAAACTTACTGCGCAATAGGACGTATCTAATCCACCACTATATGCTATGACTAATTTTCTCTTTCTGTCACTTTCTGACATCTTTCCAAAAGGGAAAGCATTATCGGATTTATTCGCTTTTTTCATTCTTTTCTTTTTTAAGGAACATGGATTGCTTAATATTTTTCAATCTAGTCCATACTTTTTTATCATAATTATGACTGTGTGTTGTTTTAGTTGTTTTTGAATCTTCTTTTGAAGGATCATACAACATCCCTGTACACAAGCACATTTTTTGTTCTGTTCTGGTTAAAACATCAAAGTTTTTGCAGGTTTGACAACCATTCCAAAAAGATTGATCGTCTGTTAACTCGGAAAACGTAACCGGTTTATAACCTAAGTCGCTATTCATTTTCATAACCGCTAAACCTGTAGTAATACTAAATACTTTAGCATCCGGAAACTTGGTTCTAGAATGCACAAATATTTTCTGTTTGATCTGTTTAGCTAAGCCAATGTTTCTAAAATCTGGATGTACAATTAAACCAGAATTAGCTACAAATTTGCCATGACCCCATTGTTCGATATAACAAAATCCAGCAAATTTATCGTCATCTAATGCGATAACAGCATTGCCATTTTCCATTTTGGTAATGATGTATTCTGGCTTACGTTTTGCAATCCCAGTACCTCTAACTTGAGCAGCATCAGCAATAGTGTTACAAATAATATCTGCGTAAATACTATGCGATTTATCAGCAATAACAATTTCCATTGTAATTGAATTTTAAATTAAAAAATGTAATAATTTTTGTTTTTGAAAGCAGAACCGGACTCACCTTAGTTCTATAAATAGAAGTACACCCTAAGGGCGACGACGAAAAATTGGACGTAGGATTGTCCTGTTATTATTTCTAATAACTGTATTTAAAAAAGAAACTATTTGTATTGAATTGTTCACTGTTTGAAAAAAAATAAAAACTATTAACTAAAAGCTTGAAGTATGCGTATTAGCGACGTCGTCTGCGTAATAGCAAACTTGCGGGTCTTTCGTTTTTATTTAGTGTTGTAAACATGATGCAAACGTATAATTTATTTTGATACAAAAGTTGATTTTGTTTCATTTTTGATGAATTTTTACGAATTTGAGTGTATTTAAGGTCATAATTGTCAAAATCACACTAAAAACTGAAATAAATCTGGTTTATCATTTAGATAATCTCCATAAAAATTATGACGTTTCATTTTAGTAATTAATGGCTCTAAATCGTTTGGAGATTTTAACTCAATTCCAACTACAGCAACATCGTTTTCACGGTTTGCTTTTTTTGTGTATTCAAAATGAGTAATATCATCTGTATCACCTAAAATATCAACAACAAAATCTCTTAATGCTCCTGAGCGTTGCGGAAACTTAACAATAAAATAGTGTTTTAAATCGGCATGCAATAATGCACGCTCTTTAATTTCGGCAGTACGCGTGATATCGTTATTACTTCCGCTAATAACACAAACTATATTTTTACCTTTAATTTCTTCTTTAAAATGCTCTAAAGCAGATAAGCTTAAAACTCCCGCAGGCTCTGCTACAATCGCTTCTTTATTGTATAAATCTAAAATGGTTTGACAAATCTTACCTTCATCTACGGTAACCACACGATGTAGCGTCTCTTTACAAATGGCGAAATTTAAATCACCAACACGCTTAACCGCAGCACCATCTACAAAGCTATCAATTTCTTCTAGTTCCGTGTTTTTATTATTTCTTATAGACGTTAACATGGAAGGTGCACCTTTTGGCTCGACACCTATAATTTTTGTTTGTGGTGATAATAACTTAAAAACGGATGATACCCCTGAAGACAAACCACCACCTCCAATAGGCACAAAAACGTAATCTATTGGATGAGATTCCGTTTGATCTATAATTTCTAGACCAACCGTTGCTTGACCTTCAATCACTTTTTTATCGTTAAATGGATGAATAAACGCTTTATTTAAACGTTCGCAATCCTCCATTGCTGCATGATACGCATCATCAAACGTGTCGCCAATTAAAACGACTTCAATATACTCTTCGCCAAACATTTTTACCTGTTCCACCTTTTGATTTGGTGTTGGAGAAGGCATAAAAATAGTTCCTTTTATTTTTAATAATTTACAGGACAATGCCACACCTTGCGCATGGTTTCCTGCACTTGCACATACAATTCCTTTTTCTGCTTCAGCTTCAGTTAAAGACGACATTTTATTATAAGCACCTCTAATTTTATAGGAACGTACTTGCTGCAAGTCTTCGCGTTTAAACATGATATTTGCTTCAAATTGCTTGGAATATCGCATGTTTGAAATTAAAGGCGTTACGGTTGCAACGCCTCTTAATTTTTCGGCAGCAGCCTCAACAGCTTCTAAAGTGGGCCTGTATGTTGTTTTAGTTTCTTCCATTTTTGATGAGATCCTGAATCAAGTTCAGGATGACAGTATTTTATTTTGTAAATGAAACACTTCGACTGCGCTCAGTGTGACAAGCTAATTAGCTTTTACGCTAAAACTGATGCTTCCGTCTTAACATCTGATTTTATAATCTTCATTGCTGTCATTGCTGCTCTTAATCGTTTTCCGACTGCTTCGATTGGATGATTTCTAATCGCATCGTTTACTGCAATTAATTCGATATTATCAACGCCTGTTGTAGCAGAAAATGATTTACCAATTATATCAGTTTCAACCGTTTTCATAAAATCGGTTAATAACGGTTTGCAAGCGTGGTCAAATAAATAACAACCATATTCTGCCGTATCAGAAATGACTCTGTTCATTTCAAATAGTTTTTTTCTAGCAATTGTATTCGCTATTAATGGTAACTCGTGAAGTGACTCGTAATACGCAGAATCTTCAATAATTCCTGCACTTACCATAGTCTCGTAAGCCAGTTCTACACCAGACTTTACAAATGCTACTAATAATGTCCCGTGATCAAAATACTCTTGTTCAGAAATATGATCCGTTGTTAATGCTGTTTTCTCAAAAGCAGTTTCACCAGTTGCAGCTCTCCATTTTAAAAGATTTACGTCATCATTTGCCCAATCCTCCATCATAGTTTTTGAGAAGTGACCTGAGATAATGTCGTCCATATGCTTTTCGAATAAAGGTCGCATGATTTCTTTTAATTCTTCAGACAATTGATAGGCTTTAATTTTTGCTGGATTGGATAAACGATCCATCATATTTGTAATTCCACCATGTTTTAAGGCTTCAGTAATCGTTTCCCAACCAAACTGAATCAATTTTCCAGCATAACCAGGCTCAATACCTTCTGCCACCATTTTATCGAATGACAAAATCGCACCTGTTTGTAACAACCCACATAAAATAGTTTGCTCTCCCATTAAATCACTTTTCACCTCAGCAACAAAAGACGATTCTAACACTCCTGCACGATGACCACCAGTTGCAGCTGCATAAGCTTTTGCCTGAGCCCAACCTTTATTTTCTGGATCGTTTTCTGGATGTACAGCAATAAGTGTTGGCACACCAAAACCACGTTTATACTCTTCTCTAACTTCTGTTCCTGGGCACTTTGGCGCAACCATAATTACGGTAATATCTTCTCTTACTTTAGTGCCTTCTTCAACAATATTAAATCCATGAGAATAACTTAATGTTGCACCTTTTTTCATTAAAGGCATCACTGCTTTTACCACGTTTGTATGTTGTTTATCTGGCGTTAAATTCAAAACCAAATCTGCAGTAGGAATTAACTCGTCATAAGTCCCAACAGTAAATCCGTTAGAATTAGCGTTTTTAAAAGACTCTCGCTGCTCATCAATCGCAACCTGTCTTAATGTGTATGAAATATCTAAACCAGAATCTCTCATGTTTAAACCTTGGTTTAAACCTTGTGCGCCACAACCAACAATTACAATTTTTTTCCCTTTTAATGCATTTACACCATCTTCAAACTCTGAAGCATCCATGAATCTACATTTACCTAATTGATCTAATTGATTTCTTAATGATAATGTGTTAAAGTAATTTGACATTGTATTATTTTTTAATGTTGGAATGCTTGTAGCATTGTTGATATTTTCATTTCTTCTTTAGATACTGCAATACGTCCCGAACGTGTAAATTGCATGATCCCAAAAGCACTTAATTCTCTATGTAATAATTCGATTTCTTCTTTACGTCCTGATTTTTCAATCACAAAAAAATCACGATTTACCGTTACAATTCTTGCGTTACTTTCTTTAATAATATTCTGAATTTGACGCTCGTCAAATAACAAACCAGATCTCATTTTAAAAATGCAAGACTCTTGATAAATAATCTCATCTTCTGTGTGGTAATAGGCTTTAATAACCTCCACTTGTTTTTCAATCTGACCAATTATTTTTTTGATATTATCTTCGGACATATTAACTACGATAGTAAATCTAGACACGCCATCAATTTCTGAAGGAGACGTATTTAAACTCTCGATATTGATATGCCTTCTTTGGAATATTGCTGAAATTCTATTCAACAATCCTATATTGTTTTCAGTATAAATAGATACTGTATATAATTGTTTTTCTGCGCTCATATTATTCTAATCTTACTTCTGAAACTGACGCTCCTGTTGGTATCATTGGGAATACATTTCCTTCCTTTTCTACACAAACCTCTAAAAAATAAGGTCCATCTGTGTTTATCATTTTGGCAACTGCCCCCTTTAAATCTTCCCGTTTTGTTATTTTTTCTGCTGGAATAGAATACCCTTTAGCAATAGCGACAAAGTCCGGGTTTGTCATTTCGGTTGACGCGTAACGTTTATCAAAAAACAGTTGCTGCCACTGGCGTACCATTCCTAAAAACTCGTTGTTTAAAACCACTATTTTAACACCTGCTTTTTGCTGAAAAATGGTACCTAATTCTTGAATAGTCATTTGGTAACCACCATCTCCAGAAATTGAAATTACTTCACGCTCTGGAGCTGCCATTTTTGCTCCAATTGCAGCAGGTAGACCAAAGCCCATTGTTCCTAATCCGCCAGATGTAATGTTACTTCTGGTTTTATTGAAATTGGCATAACGACACGCAATCATTTGGTGCTGACCAACGTCTGTTACAATTGCTGCGTCACCTTTGGTTTGAATATTAATTTCTTTTAATACCTCAGCCATAGTTAAGCCTTCCTTTGTAGGATGCAAATCGTGTTTTATTACTTTTTCATATTCAATAGCATATAAATCTTTGAATTTTTGATGCCATTCTAGATGTGTTTTTTCTTCTAAAAGCGGAAGTAAAGCTGTTAAACTTTCTTTTGCATCACCTAAAACTGCCACATCTGTTTTTACATTTTTATCAATTTCGGCTGGATCAATTTCAAAATGAATCACTTTTGCCTGTTTCGCATATGTTGCCAAATTACCAGTAACACGATCGTCAAAACGCATACCGATTGCTATTAAAAGGTCACACTGATTAGTTAAAACATTTGGAGCATAATTACCATGCATACCAACCATACCAATATTTAAAGGATGAGATGTTGGAATTGCTCCTGCACCTAAAATAGTCCAAGCAGATGGGATTCCTGCTTTTTCTACTACAGCTTTAAATTCGGCTTCAGCCTGACCTAAAGACACGCCTTGACCCCAAACAATCATTGGTTTTTTTGCAGCATTAATTAATTTTGCAGCAGCTTTTACCGAAGTCTGGTCTAATTTTGGAATCGGAATATAACTTCTGACCCCTTTACATTTTTCGTATTTAAAATCGAACTCTTCAAACTGAGCATCCTTAGTAATATCTATTAAAACAGGTCCTGGACGTCCACTTTTAGCAATATAAAAAGCTTTAGCCATTGCCTCAGGAATTTGTGAAGCTTTGGTAACCTGACAATTCCATTTTGTAACTGGTGTAGAAATACCTACAATATCTGTTTCCTGAAACGCATCACTACCCAATAAATGCGAAGCCACTTGACCTGTAATACAGACCATTGGTGAGCTATCTATTTGTGCATCTGCAATACCTGTAATTAAGTTAGTTGCTCCTGGTCCCGACGTAGCAATTGCGACACCAACTTTACCAGAAATACGTGCATAACCTTGAGCAGAATGGGTTGCGCCTTGCTCATGACGTGTTAACACATGATGAATTTTATCTTGGTATTTATAAAGCTGGTCATAAACTGGCATGATTGCTCCTCCAGGATAACCGTAAAGAATATCAACCCCTTCAGCTAACAAACATTTTATAATAGCTTCGCTACCAGAAATACGCTCCGTAGTTTGCGTTGTGTTTGTTTCTTTTTTTATTGTTTTTGTATCCATATTAATCTTGTTAGGATTATTATATTTCTTGTTTAAAACTCGTCAGTAACACATCCTTTTGATGCTGATGACACGGTTTTAGCATATTTATACAACACCCCTCTTTTAAATTTTAAATCTGGTGCTCTCCATGATTGTCTTCTTTTTTGTAATTCCTCTTCAGACACTTCCAAAACAATGCTGTTTGTTTCAGCATCAATAGTAATCATATCACCATCTTTTACAAAAGCAATAGTCCCACCTTCTTGCGCTTCAGGAGTAATATGTCCAACAACAAAACCATGTGTACCTCCAGAGAAACGACCATCTGTAATTAGTGCGACATCTTTACCTAAACCTGCTCCCATAATTGCAGCAGTTGGCTTTAACATTTCTGGCATTCCTGGACCTCCTTTTGGTCCTTCGTAACGAATTACGACAACATCTCCTTTTTCTACTAATCCATCTCTTATGCCATCATTGGCAGCATATTCGCCTTCAAACACTTTTGCTTTACCAATAAAACTTAAGCCTTCTTTTCCTGTAATTTTAGCAACACTTCCTTCGGTTGCTAGATTACCATAAAGCATACGTAAGTGTCCCGAAATTTTAATTGGTTTTTCAATTGGCTTTATCACATCTTGACCTTCAGTTAAATCTGCAACATCCAATAAGTTTTCTGCAATTGTTTTTCCTGTAACGGTTAAACAATCGCCATGAATTAAGCCTTTCTTTAAAAGGTATTTTAACACTGCAGGAATTCCGCCAACAGCGTGTACATCTTCCATTAGGTATTTCCCGCTAGGTTTTAAGTCGGCTAAAAATGGTGTATTGTCACTTATATCTTGAAAATCTTTTAATGTGAAATCTATATCTGCTGCTCTTGCAATTGCTAAAAAGTGAAGTACTGCATTTGTAGAACCACCTAAAATAGTAACTAATCGTACTGCGTTTTCTAGAGATTTACGCGTAATAATATCTGAAGGCTTAATATCCTTTTCTAACAACACACGCATGGCTTCACCAGCTTTAACAGACTCTTCTTTTTTGGCATCACTTAATGCTGGGTTTGAAGAATTAAATGGTAAAGTCATCCCTAAAGCTTCAATAGCCGAAGCCAT
The DNA here is from genome assembly GCF_002323495.1 of Olleya sp. UBA1516. Taxonomy (NCBI): domain Bacteria; kingdom Pseudomonadati; phylum Bacteroidota; class Flavobacteriia; order Flavobacteriales; family Flavobacteriaceae; genus Olleya; species Olleya sp. UBA1516. Next base: position 124,682 of record NZ_DCQO01000017.1, on the reverse strand, counting down.
AGTATTTGCGGTATACATACCACCACAAGCTCCAGCTCCTGGACATGCTTTTTCGACTATATTTTGGTATTCTGTTTCTTCCATGGTTCCAGCAACTTTGCTTCCCCAAGCTTCAAAAGCAGAAACGACGTCTAATTTTTTTCCGTTATGACAACCAGAATCAATGGTACCACCATAAACCAAAATGGATGGACGGTTTAGCCTAATCATAGCAATTAAAGCTCCTGGCATATTTTTATCGCATCCAACAACTGTAATCAAACCATCATAACTCATGGCTTGCACAACGGTTTCCATAGAATCTGCAATAATATCACGAGATGGTAATGAGTAGCGCATGCCTGGCGTACCCATAGAAATACCATCACTTACACCAATAGTATTAAAAATAAGACCAATAATATCCTCGTTTTTAGTCCCTTTTTTTGTCAATTTTGCCAAATCATTTAAATGCATATTACAAGGGTTACCTTCGTAACCTGTGCTTGCAATACCAATAATTGGCTTAAAAAAATCTTCTTTAGTTAATCCAATAGCGTGCAACATAGCTTGAGCAGCGGGTTGCGTTGGATCTTGAGTGACTGTTTTACTGTATTTGTTTAATTCCATTTATGGTCTACTTCTATTTAAATAATAATCTAAAGTAGAGGTTTGACCTTTTATGGATATTCTATTTTTAAAACACAGACTAAAGTCAGGTCGTTAAAAAATTAATCAAAATACTGATAACCAATGCTTTAAGGAGAAGATATTATGACACCCAAGGCGCTTATTTTTATTTAAATACTTTGAAAAAGTGGGTGTAGGGATTTAGGGAAGTAAAAGAAACAAAAAAACCGATTCAAATTAATGAATCGGTTTTGATGGTGGTCCCACCTGTACTAAGTTGATGAGTCATTCTGAAACTTATTTAATGTCAAACGCTAATAAACTCTATTGTCATGATAAAATTGACTCCTTGTCATTAAAAAAGTTTTATAATAATTCAGAATTATTCAAACAAAAAACACCCAATAAAGCACCCTTGTTTGGCATATAATTCGATTAAAATTCAATATGAAAACAACAATTAAGAGTACACACGGAGTTATCAGGTTTAGTTTAAAAGAGTCTATCAGAAGCTTAGAATTAACACCTAACAAAGAGAGCCTTATTATGCTTCATTTTGCTTCTAAAGGAAAAAGATTTAAAAAAAGCATAGGCTTTAAATCATCCTTGAGTAATTGGGATAAAATAAAACAAAGAATTAAAACAGGTAAAGGTATGATGACAAATGCATATAAAATTAATGCGCTAATGAATGATATTCAAGAACATACCGAAAACGCTCTATCTTCAATGATAAAAGAAACTGGTACAATTGATTTAGAACTTTTATCTCATAGTGTTAGCTGTAAAATAAATGGCTCAGATGAAGACAAAGAAATAAAAGAAAAACAAAAGCTAATTAAGTATTCAAATAACTTATTGGAAGGGAAGAAAAGGCATATAAAAATAACAACTTACAGAGCATGCAAACAAACCATTAAGATGCTTGAAAAGTATGAGAAAAAGCACCATGAGATTTTAAAGTTTGACAACATAGATTTAAAATTTTATCGCAGTTTTGTAATCCTTTTAGAAAACGAAAACTACAGTTTAAACAGTATAGGTAAACACATTAAAAATTTAAAGATTTTTTTAAATGATGCCATAACCAATGGAATAACAAATAATCATATTTTCAAAAGTAGAAACTTCAAGGTGCTACGTGAAACAACAACTGAAATATATTTAACAAACGAAGAAATTAAAACTTTAGCAGAAAAGGATTTTAGCAATAGACCTAGGATAGAACTAGCTAGAGACATATTTTTAATTGGTTGTTATACAGGTCAAAGGGTTAGCGATTATAATGGCCTAACAGATAGGAATATTGAAATAATAGATAATAATAAATTTATTAAGATAAAACAACAAAAAACAGACACACCTGTTCTTATTCCCGTCACTAAAGATATAGCAAAGATATTGCTTAGATATAATAATAATTTTCCTCCAAAATTAAGCGAACCTATTCTAAGGGAAAACATAAAAACTGCGTGTAGTACCGTTGGATTTAAAGAACTTATAAGCGTCTATCAAACTAAAGCAGGCAAACTAATTAAGCAAGAAATACCAAAGTATAAATTAGTTAAAACACACACAGCTCGCAGGAGTTTTTGCACTAACTATTATGTCGCAGGCAAACCGCTACAAAATATCATGCTTTTTTCAGGACACAAAACTGAGAGAGAATTTCTAAAATATGTACGCATTGAAAAAAAACAAGAAGCTTTATCAGTTTTAAAAAGTGGTTTCTTTGATTGAACAAACCAAATGTTTAATCAGATTTAGATGATCGCAACATGATAAGTTTTTCTATATTAGCAAAAAATTTATTTTCCTTAAAAAAATCAAATAATAGAAATTAGATATATCAATTATTAAACTAAATATAAACACAATGAACTTTGAGTCAATAATAGAATTATTCAAAGAGCTTTTTGAAGCTAAAAAAAACCAACAATTGAATTGGAGTTTAACGGGTAAAACCAGATATGAAACCAATTGGAATGGAAAAGAGATAATCATTGATAGGCGCAATAATATTGATAAAAATACACAGGAAATATATTTAGAAATAGATGACTTTAATAAAAGTTATTTACCAGAATCTGAAGAGTTTAATTTTTTAGCAAAAATTATAGATGCTATTTAATTAAAGTAAAATATTTTGTTTGATACCCTATAAGTATAGTCGTTAATATAGAAGATTTATTATTTGGTAAATTGGTAAAAGGAACTCGTATGAAATCAAAAAAAGGTTTGGAATTCTAAATCTATTTTACATACTATTTTTGACTTTGCTAACGATTTTCAAAACTAAAGCATTGGTTACATTAACATTAGAATTGAAGTGGCTGATAGTAGAACATTGCGACATTTTTTAAGTTGTGATTCCAAAAAATTGAATAAACCGAAAGAAAGTTATTATGGCTATGTAATTAACCTATTCAAACTTACCTAGATCACCTTATAACCAATAGATAATAAACATGTTTTCGTTTTATAGGTCCCTCAGTCATTTTAAAACAATAGAAAATAAAATTCTACTTTATTTTCTTATACTAAGAAACACATATATCATCCTTGTTTTTGTAAACCACAAAAATAAAAATCAATTCATTTGACACAATTTCAAAATAAGATATTTCATTCCATTGTTTCTAATAAAAAATATCGTTATTTTATACTTTTGCCTTTCAAATTTAGCATCAATATAAAATTCTAATTGGAAAACCTTAATCAAATATTTAAAAAGCTTAACTTAACTAAAGAAAAAGGGCTTTATATCACAAATGAACTGTTGTGGAAGCGCATGTTTTCCAATAGAGTTGAAAGAATATTAATTGAAGTTGTTAAGCCTGACGCCTTTTTTTGTATCGACAACAAGCCTTTTATATTGTTTTTTGAAAACCCTAGTCAAATTAAAAAAAAACTTAAAGAAATTTGGAATTTTAATGAAGCTCCAATCGTAATAATTGCGTATCACGAAAAATTAGAAATTTATAATGGATTTGAATATATAAGAAGTCAAGATTCATTAAAGTATTTTGGGAACGAAGACAAACTTAATGATTTTAGTTATTTTGAGCTAGTAACAGGCAATACGTGGCAAAAATATTACACTGATTTTGCACATACAAATAGAATTGACTATCATCTTTTAGAAAATATCAAAGCAACTAGAGAGGCTCTGATTAGCGTATCATTTACAAAAGAACTTGCGAATTCTTTACTAGGTAAAGTAATTTTTGTAAGATACCTTATTGACAGAAATGTTAGTTTCGATTTTGAACAACAAGGCAATTCAAGAAAATGGAGTAATTCAGAATTTTGTCAGCTCCTAAAAAACAAAGAATTAACAAAACAATTCTTTAAATATTTAGAAGATAAATTTAAAGAAGATGTTTTTCCTATCAACGATAACGAATTTAATCTCATTAACGACGAATCTTTGAAGGTTATAATTAAGTTGTTATCAGGAGAAGAGATTTCCACTGGTCAACTATCTCTTTTTGATCTTTATGATTTTTCAATAATCCCTGTTGAATTTATTAGCAATGTTTATGAGCTTTTTATAGGTCACAATCAACAAGCTAAAGAAGGAGCTTATTATACCCCACTTTTTTTAGTTGATTACATACTTACTGAAACTGTCGATAAAAAATTCCAGTTAGACAAAAACTCTAATTCTTGTAAGGTCCTTGATCCTGCTTGTGGTTCTGGCATATTTCTTGTAGAAACACTAAGGAAAATAATTGAACAATACCAATTAAACAACCCTGATTTCCAATATGGAAGTAGAGAATATAAACAAACTTTAAAAAAACTAGCTTCAGATAATATTTTTGGTATTGATAAAGATAAGAGCGCAATTAATGTGGCTATATTTTCAATTTATTTAACTCTTTTAGATTATCAGAACCCATCAGATATCGAATCATTTGAATTCCCTCTTTTGTCTGAAGAAAATTTTTTTGTAGAGGATTTTTTCAATATAGAAGCTTCATTTAACAAGAAATTAAAAAATAAAAATTTAGATTTTATTTTAGGAAACCCACCTTGGAAAAGAGGTCGAGGGGATTCTAAAAACCCACTATTCAAAACTTATATAGATAATAGAAGAAGAAAAGAATTAAGTAAATCCTTGATTAATCTTGAAATTAGCAATAATGAAATCGCTCAAGCTTTTGTTCTAAGAGTAAGTGATTTTTCGTCTAAAAACACTAAAATTGGATTCATAGTAACTAGTAAGTTACTTTACAATTTAAATGGAATAAATTTTAGACAATATTTCTTAGATAGATACTCCATTCAAAAAGTTTTTGAATTATCCCCTGTTAGAAAAGAAGTTTTCAATAATTCTAATGATAAAGCTATTGCGCCCGCAACTGTATTATTTTATAAATACATTGGTGACAAATTAAATACAGATAAAAATATAATTGAGCACATTACTTTAAAACCAAGTCGTTTTTTTAGCCTTTTTAAAGTTTTTACAATCACAAGAAATGATTTTAAAAAAATATCTCAAAAACAATTAAAAGAATACGATTATCTATGGAAAGTTTTAGTTTATGGTAATTATCTAGATTTTAATTTGGTTAAAAGACTTAAAAGCGACTATCCTTCAATTTCAGATAAAATTAATGATGAAAAAGAATTTATATTCGGCCAGGGAATTCAAATTGGAGGAGGGAACAAAAATGATGTAACCAAACATCTTAAAAAAAAGTTTATTGATGCACGCTCAGATATAGATTCCTTTTGGATAAATACAAACACAAAGAATAAATGGTCTTCTGAAACTGCTCATAGACCGAGGGTTGATAGTCTGTTCAAAGCTCCATTAATTTTAATTTCTAAGGGTTTTAAAAACACATTTAGATGTGTTTCTGCATATAGTAATGAAGATGTGGTTTTCACAGATGCGTTGACCTCAATAAAAGCTATTGATAATTCTAAAATTGATATTCTAAAAACTATTGTAGGAATACTTAATTCTTCTATATTCTCTTATGTAAATCTTCTCACCTTTAGCTCTTCAGGTATTGAAAGAGAACAAGCACATAATAGAGAGAAATTTCAAATTCCTTATGTTTATGACTCTGAAATATCAAACTATGTACATAAGATAAGTGATTTAAAAACAAAATTATTATCACCTGAAATTATTTTTGAGGATAAAAAATTAAAAAAAGAAATTGATATTCAAATAAAAAAATTAGACAACATTGTAATATCTGCTTTTTCATTTTCCGAACTTGAAAAGACCCTTATCGATTATTCGACCAATATCACTATCCCAATTATAATGAAGCATAATCAATATGAACTTTTATATAAATCGATACCTTTTAAAGGTAAAATTCTATATGATTTCGCTAATTTATTTTTACACAAATTTAAAAACATGTATATTGAGTTTAATCAAAAAATGAGTGTTGAAATAAGGCATTCTAATCAAATTGTAGGTATGTTTTTCAAGTTAACTCCTATTCAAGCTAATTTAAATGATATTTCATGGAATAGCATAGACAATGATAATTTATTAGCTAAAATACACTCCTTAGGGATTCAAAAGGTTACTGATAAATTATTTATTCAAAAAGACATTAGAGGATTTGAAAGAGATGGTTTTTATATAATAAAACCAAATGAATACAGCTTATGGCACAAGGCAATTGCTTATTTAGACTTAAATGAATTTGCAGACGCAATAATTACCTCTGGTAGAAAAAACAGCGAATATGTTCAATAGTCTAGATGCATCAAATTTTGATGGTTCTGTTATTTTTTATGAAAAACAATTTGAATCATTATTGCAAAAAATAATCTGTTGTTATAACTTAATGATTAAAAGTGGAATTTCACTGGTCAATGATGAAAACAAAATAAGAGACAAAATACTTATTGATTATTTAAAAAATAATGATATTAGAAATTCTATTGGATTAACCGATTGGCATTTTGAACGAGAGGTTCAAGAAGATTTAACATTAGGTCGGACCGATATAAAAATAATATCACCTAATACTTTTCAAATTCAAGAGGCTTACTACATTCTTGAATGCAAAAGAATTGATAATAAAAACATTAAAGGCTCTTCTGGATTAAATGGCGAATATATAAAGGCAGGTATTAAACGTTTTACTTCAAATTTTTACTCATCCTATTATAGAGTTAATTGTATGATAGGTTTTGTTGTAGAAAAACAAGACATTGACAGCAATATTGTAGAAATCAATAATTTATTATTAAATCATTTTTCTAAATCGATTGTGACGCATAAAGAATTAATAAAAAAGTCAATACACTCAGATTTTAAATACTCATATAAATCTAAACATTCCGATTCTAATCACGAAAAATTAAATATATACCATTTGATGTTCAATTTTTCAAATAATATTGCCGCTTAATATCTTTACAAATAATATAATATACCTTACCAATATTCAGTGCTAATTTTAGCTTTCAAACCTAAAAGTTCTAACAGTCTCATTTTTAAAAATTGTTTCACAACATTCTCATAACTTGTAGGTACAACTAAACTATCATGTATAGTAGCCATAAACATTTTGGGATATAGTTTAGACAACTCTTTAGAAATAATATCTAGAATTATAAAGGCTTCTAATTGCTGTAAAAACTTAGAGAACAACTTTTTTGATCTATCTATCTGTTCTTGTTGTTTAATAGTTTTCTTCTTTTTGACTTTTCCGCCTTTAAGTTTAATCTCTTCACAAAACTTAAAATCATAAATAAACTTATTCACCGCAGGAGGATATATCTTTTTAACCTCTTTTAAGCGCCTTGAATTGTTGCCAATTGAACAATACATATACTCTAATACTAAAAATTTACAGTAACCTCTAAGCTCTTTAAAATGCCTCTTTGTTTTATATCCCAAATGAGAATTATAAATATTATCGACATAACTAGTTTTAGCGCCATTAATCTTAACTGTTTCTAAAAATAAAGTATCCAAACTAATAGCGATATGATTATATATATCTTTAGTGCAAACTAAATTTTTGTACGCTAATAAGTCAGCAACTACGGTCGAAGTAAGAGATATAGAATTCATTACAGTACTAAACTTATCTTTCACCTTCTTACTTCTAATTCCTTTTCTTAATACTTCAATTTCATCTAGTCTATTTTCTAATAGCAAGTTAAAGACACCTGCTAATATAAAAGGTTGAGAAGTTTTAATATCTAGCGACACTAATTTTTGATTTTTATGACTCAAAAAAGTTCTTAGTCTTGATGGTAAATTAGTTAAATTGGAATGCAACCTATTATCATTTGTACTTCTTAAATAGTACCATTGATGAAATCTTATTCTATTTAAACTATAAGAGTACTGTTCTTTTTGTTGTACAGTTAATTCTTCGTTTCCTTCAATAAATTTAAAAGCTGTTTCCCAATCAACTTGGATATTCTCTTGATTAATCCATTTTGTAAGATGCCTTGTATTTCTGTCTGCAACTGATTTTTTATATTCAATTTTAGCATATTTATCAATTGAATGCGTTAAAAATTTCTCATATGATTTGCTGATAAATTCATATACTAAATATTCTTTTTTAAACGTTCTTTTAGGGTTTTCAAAATAACAAACTCTGTAACCATATGATGTGTTTTCACTATATGACTTTATTTTGATATAATTATATTGCACCAAGAACTCTCTGTACTTTTTCAATTCTTTCTTTAATGGCTGATTAAGATATTTTGATGGTATGTTAATAAAACCATTTACAGAAACATCGTCTTTTCTAATATATTTTTGATAATTTATTTGATCTAATAAGTAAACAACTTTGTCCCTCATAATTTTGTTATTATCATCAGAAGAATAATGTAGATTATGACTAGCAATTGTATTCTCTAAATGATTAAATAAATTTTTCTCGATAGTTATAAATATTGTTTTAAATTTCATTTTTTTAGGTAAAAAAAAGGCAAAACGAATCCTAGCAATATGAAGATATCGCTTCGCCTGTTATTGTTAAAATTGATTAAAGAATTAGCCTAAAAGTATTAAGCTTGACTATTTACAAAAGTTTAATAAATCACTTTTTAAGTAAAGGACTTTACCATTTAAACGTTTTGCAGGTAAAATTTGGGTTTTATCAAGATTCCAAAGTGTGGTTTCAGATATATGAAGAAATTTCGCTGCCTGCTTTCTAGTAAAGTATTCATCATTGTTCAAATTCTTGAAATACAATTGAAGCAGTTCTAATTCTTCATGAATGATAGTTTTGATGATGCCGATTAATTTTTTCGGTTCCATATTATGTAATTGAATTATTGATTCCATGTTTTTTCTGTTTTATTAAACTTGTTTTAATTCAATGTAGCTACGATTGACCATACAAAGGTATACCGTAACATACTGATAAACAATAGGTTATTTTATTCTATCTAAATTGAAATTCAAATTAGATAGAATAAAATTAAACTACTGAAATTCAAAACATTAACAATTAATGAGTGTTAAAAAATTAACTTTAATAAATAAGATTTAACAAATAATTATAACAAAAACATTTAATTACAACACTATTATTGAATAAAATCCATAAAAAATATAGCTATAATACTACAATTAGTGGTGTTGAACGCTGAAAACTTAAAAATCCATAAAAAATTCTGTCACTACCCTTCATAATATGCTCATTTTTACATAAAAATAACTCTTAAATAAACAGAGTAAAATATGAAATTAGATTTTTAGGCGTACGTATGCACTTTTTATAGGATGTTGATTTAAAAGTATAAACAAAAGACGACTAACAAAAACCTATATTAACCCAAAATTACATTGGGCTATTTTATTGTTATTTGGCGCAAATAAATTATAATACTAAATTTATAGGTACAAAACACAATAAGAGAGTTTTCCAACACTATATGAAAATTATGAAATCAAAATTCATTACCATTCTAGTCATTCAGCTCCAAACCATTTAATCTATATGGTATGTTGTAGCTGTTTAAATGCTCGTCCACCAAGGTTTCGCCAAAAGGCAAATATTGTTCATACATTTTATTTTTTTAGAGGCATTCACGAATCTCGCACCTCGATTTCCATGTGTTATGATACGTAACCGTCTTTGTTTCTTATCCGAAGTAAGTATTAAAGGCGATAATCATTTCACTACATTATCAATTTTAGTACTTTTCCACTTTTCTTGATTATATTTAATATCTAGATTTATCATTACTAGTAAAATTGTTGGAGAACGATATATAATATTTTCAAATCTTTTTCTGTCAACTATTTTAATAAATTCACTAAGTAAATTCACGTCATTAAATCCAACTTCTATCATTTGGTTTAATAATTTACCTTGAGTGAATAGATAAAACCCTTCTTTTTCTTTTGAACTATTTGAAGCAAGAAATGGGCACTGATTAAAAAGATACTCAGTTGAAAATGGATCAAAACCATTATTATCAATTAAGATATTCATTTTGTCAAACAATAAAAGGTAATCATTGTCAGAATTAATAATTGAATTTAATAAATTATAATAATTCACTTGGTCGTTGTTAATTAAAAAATTTGAGGATAATAATTTTTCCTCAAATTGAGTAACAAAATTTAAATAATCAAAATTTTCTTTTCCATTCTTTTTAGAAACATCTTCGTTTAAATTCTTATCAATGCATTTTTTTAAATCATCTAAGATTTGTTTTTCTTTTTCGTTTTTACAAGATGACAGAATTAAAAAACAGCTAAATAAAATTGTAATTTTCTTCATTTTTAGTCTTTAATATTAGTTGGTGATTTAATATAGTTATATTCTGGAATCTCTTTACTTAATCTATCAAATATAGCATTAGCACTAGATCTAGTAGTATATAAAACTGAATTTTGTCCAGAATAGTTACCAGTAGTAGGATGATTCATCCTTATAAAAATATTTTCTTGCTCATTAGGATATGTTGTGCCAGATGTCTGTTTAGTAGTAAGAGGTGAATTATCTAAGCGGTAGTTTCCTGATCCATCAAATGTTGCAGGTCGTCCAATATCAATATCCATAACAAGACTATGTGAAACTCCATCAATATCAAAATTTACTTTACCAGAAAGTGATGTAGTAGACACAAAATAATCATCTAATTCAAATGATATATTATCTTTAGATCGAGAGTGATCCATAGAGTAAACAAGTTGATCAAATTTTTGCTGACTTGTCCCTTTTTTTAATTTTAAAACTTCGCTTCTAGTTTTGCTATTATACGGATTCATATCAAAAACATCTTGTCCAGATACTTCTGTTATACCAGCTTGGATATTGTGTTCATTTCCATTAAGTAATTCTTTAGCTTGAGCATAAGTAACACCATATTGATTAACAAATGATTGAACATCGTCTCCTTGTTCTGCTACATATGATGTTGATCCATCATCATTAACAACTGGTTTCCATTCTGGAGCCATCCCAGAAGGATCAGTCAATCTTACAGGATTACTAAACACATAATTATAACTAGACCATTCAGGCATTTTCTCTGCTAATGGATCCACACCTAACCAAATACTAGTTTTAGGGTTGTAGTATCTAGCACCATAATAGTAGTTACCAGTCTCGTCATCCAGCTCTTTACCATTAAATTTATAGGGTGTGTTGTAGCTGTTTAAATGCTCGTCCACTAAGGTTTCTCCAAAAGGTAAATACTCCATGTGTTGTGATACTACACCAAAACGATTACTAATATACGAAGAAGATCCTAAATGATCACTATGGTACCAGTAAGCATCATATTTTGTTGGGTCATGTGTATAGCGGCTTACAATTTCCTCTATTACTGAGGGTATCAAAGTTATAGGTTGTTGCAATTCTTCATAAGCATGGTTTAAACCTGATGTTGCTTGTAAAACACTTAAATTAGCTAAACCACGTATTTGAGTGAATTTTTGATCTAATTTTTCTGGAAATAAACCCAAGTCTCTAGCTGTACCAATAGTACTATTTATGCGCTGAGATCCAATGTAATAATGCTTAGTATAATTACTTACCAAATCACCCTCTTGAGGTTCTACTCCCGGCTTACTTAAGGCTTTTGCTGTTATTAAAGGGCTTGGATATAACATTACCTCATCTCTTTGATTGCTAGAGACATTTGTTGCATTACTGCGCACATCTAAGCGTCCAGGTATATAACGTACTATACGTTGTCCACCTGCATCATAGGTGTATACTGCCAATGGGTGCTCTGATGCATCATCAGGATTTAAGTCTACAGCCCTTAGTCTGTTTTCTTCATCCCATAAATTTTTATTTAAGGTCATGGATTTAGTCTCAACAATCCCCTCATAAGCTGGTGCTTGTTCGCCTTCAAATAAAATTTGCTTTGTTACTGTCTGGTTACCGTTTGCATCGTAATCAATAACTTTCTTTTTATAAGTTGGATCATCACTATCGGTAGTTTGATTTGGCGTTTCAATAATTTCTCTTGGCGCATGAGGTTGTACGTATCCATACTCTCCGCTTAATCCTTCTACAACATTTAGACCCTCTGCATATCCACCATAATCTAAATGATAATTGGTTTTTATCATTGTTTCTGGACTACTAATTGGGTCGTTATAATTATTGACAGGACCTTGTACATGAGTTTGCGTTTTACTAACAATATTATGTGATAAATCATAAACCATATTTAATGTATATTCTTGTGCTAATAACGGTGTAGTAAAATCATTTGGCCCTGTGTAACGACCATTTGCGCTAACCAATCGGTTATAATTGTCATAAGTATAATTATGAGAAACTGGTCCGCCAATTTGCCCTATGGCAGGCAAAGTATTTGACTGGTCGACAGTATTAAGTTGAGTTACATTGCTTAATACATCATACGAATAAGCGTTTTTTACATTAAACCCAGTAAAATTATGACTTAAGTCTTTAATGCGCCTTCTATTATCGTAAGTGTACAAAGTGCTTGTACCGTTACCATTTTTAACTTCGGTACGCTCTCCTAAATTGTTATATCTAATTTTTTGAACAATATATTGAGATAAAGGAACACTTGTTGTTGCCGATATGCTTCTTGATATATTATCCAAAGCACCTCCACTATTATAATTATAAACCACCTCTTCTTTATCTGGATAAGTAATTTTATTAACTCTGTTATGACTGTCATATTCCCATTGGGTATGATACCAAAATGTATGACGACCAGCTACAGCTACCCCACGTAAATGATTATTTAAATTCCCTAATTTATCATAACCAAATCCCTGAACACCAGACGCATCTTCTTGCATAAATAGTCTTCCAATAGCATTTACTGACGCTGCATTATTTAGAGAATCACCATAAATGTATTTTACATCGTTTTCAGGGTTTAAAGGGTAATTAATTTCTTTTAAACGATTATAGTCATATTGATAGTTAATAGGAAGTGACCCAGAACTTAAAAGGTTGGATGTATATCGTTTAACTAGATTGTTTGAACTATCATATTCAAATTGTGTTAAACCTCTATCAGGATGTCTTTCTTCAAGTCGTCTTCCTGCTAAATCATATTTATAAAATGTTTCATAACCTTGGTGATTTCTTACTCTGATTTTTTCGCCTATGGCATTATAATAAAATTGAGTAATAAGTTCATCATTTTGAATCGTTTTACGCTGTCTCCCTCTGACATCTGTAAATGTAGCATAGGTCTGATCAAGCTCATTGTTTGAAGTAGTTAAAAACATACCGTCTACAATATCAAAAGTTACTGTTGATGATTCACTTTCGTTTGGTTGTGTGACGCTTATCATACGATCTCTAACATCATAAGCCATTTCTGTTGGTCCAATACTAACAGGTGTATCTGTTATGTAATTAAAAGCTGAAGAGAGTGAGCTGGTATCTGTCGGATATCCCATTTGTACTGTGGGTAGATAGGCCTTTATTACACGTCCAAAGTCATCTCTTTTTTCTTTACCGCTGATTAACCATTTTAATTGCCCAGAACCTGTTTGGTTTTCAAACAGAGTCTTTTTAAGTTGAATTGGCTTTCCTAAGCCATCAATTAAACTTACAGTCAATAATTGGTTATTAATTGCACCTAAAACATTATGACGTGTTACAGCATGGTGTTTAGCATTAAATTGCGTTATTCCAATAGCACCTGGTTGAAAACTACCAACAGCATTTACCATATAATTATTGTCATTAAAAGTAGGTACTGTTTCGCTTTCTCCCTCATATTCCATGCGAATCGTCCAGCCATTAGGCATTTCATTTGGTGCAGTGACTTCTATTATTCGACCTCTATCATCAATTCTTGTGCGTAATTTTTGTCCATTGGTATCTGTTGACAAAATAGGAATTCCGAATAAATAATCATACTCTGATGAAGACGTATATCCAAAGGAATTGTAAACGTTAATAGGGTATGTATTTAGATTATTTTCGAAAGTAATATTTGTAACAAAACCACTTTCAGAAGTTGTTTTAATAGCATTTCCATAATCATCATATTCTATCAAAACGGAATTAGTATCAGTATTATTTAATTTAGTTTTAATTTTTGTTGGCTTACCTAAATCGTAAGATTCTATTTCACGTTGCCTTAACAATTGGTTATCATGATGACGATAAATATTAATTTTTTTGACAAACCCTTTACTATTGGCTACTCCTGCTATTGATGTAAAATATTCCATTTCAGTTCTATAAGCATCATTAACGGAAGCATAGACGTCTCCCAAATTTTTGTATGTAAGCAAATTACCGTAATTATCATAATTTAAAAAATGCTGTTCTGTACTCAAACTTTGTCCGTTTTCATAAACCGTATTAATAGTTTTAACTGGTGCAACGAATAATCTTGATTGATCCAAATTAATCGGACTTACTCCAACCTGTAAATATTGATTAGCAGCAGTCGAGTTTAAGTTAGTTTGCGGGGAAATTGGATTCATTATATTATAAAGTGTTTTACTCTCACTAAGCATTATATCAGAACTATCATAGCTACTAGTACGTTTGGACAATCCTTTTAAATAGATGTTATCCGTGTAATATTCCATGACAGAATAACGATAAGTAGTTTCTGTAAGTATATCTTTTTCATCTACTCTTATTTTTTCAAATCCTAAAAATTCACGTTCTCTACGATCATATTTTCCGTTTTCATAATTTATTGTAATTAAAGTCTCATCTGGACCAAAAGATGAGTCTGCATCAGCACCAGTAAAACCATCGTGAGTGAAAATTTTATGCAATGTCCACTGACTATTAGGCATATCATAAGTGTTTCCTTCTCGCTTATAATCAATGGTCCAGCTACCTCCTAATGGTGTATTAACTGACCTTAGAAGATTTGTTCTTCCCACTTTGTTTAGCTTAGCAATTATATTTCCATTATTACTTCCTTTTTTAATAATATCTGATAATCCATCTCCATTAATATCTTGAAATGAAATTCTTTTCTCACTTACACCCGCTGTAGGAGAAAAACTTAATGTGCCAATTATTTTGAATGGGATACCCAAAGGTGGTATAGGAATAGTTACACCAGTTGTTGCCGAACCAAAAATGTTTCCTGCAACTGAATAGTCTTGGTCAATAGGCTCATTTGATAATATTTGACTAGTGGATACAAATTGATTTCCTTTGTTAATAAAATACACATAATTTAAACCTATTTTTTTTACTAAATCTGGAAGGCCATCACCATTAACATCAATCAATCCTGCTTCAAGATATGAAGTGCTTGAACTTGTCCCCAAACCTGCAGCCCACGAAGAATTAGTTGTTACACTTACACCTCCACCTAAACTAAAATTGTCGCTTGACCGTTTACTAGAAAACAGGGTTCCATAACCTTCGCCCCAAATTATGTCCGAAGTAAATCCATAACCCGTATTAAGCCTTACAATTATTTGATCATTTAAAAATAGTACTTTATCAGTTAATCCATCGCCATTAATATCATTCCATTGATTAACACCAAAAGTGTTACCTAAACTAGAGCTTAATCCAGAATTTATATTTGTTCTTGTAGTGTTTTTAACAACTTTATTGTTATCACCAGCGGTTGAATTTGGAAACATACCAGAAATATTAGCACCATAAGTCTCATCATAACTTTTCGATCCAGAAGTAAAATCATTATCTTCTAGGACTGCCATATAGCCACCTTTCATATTAGTAAATTGTATTTTACTATCTGTTATTAAATCTGGATACCTATCCCCATTTAAATCAATATATTGATTTAATATCTTTGACGAAGCATTACTTATAGTTGCAGAACCTCCAACAGGCCCCACCCCTAAATTACCAGTATTTGCAGTTCCCTTAGAAAAAGTAAATTGTTTTACGCCAGGAAAGATTGAAGGACTTGTTGTTCCAAAATCACTAAAATCGGTGTATAAATCATATAAATTATTTTCAGCAAAACGACCTAAAGTAGTAGTTAATAAGCTTCCATTATATCCATATTTAACACTTGTATCTTGCAAAAATTTTATGGTTTTATTTGTGTAACTTTGGTTTTGATTATCTTGCTCGTAAAAAAGATACCTAATTGCATTTGATGATGAACTAATAGAGCTATCCAAAATTTCGTTAAAGATTGATGTTGTTATTAAGCCATCGTAATTATCTATACTAGTTAAAGTATCACTTGAATCATAATTATAAGTTATTCCTCCATTATACAATAATTGTCCCCAACCTCTGTAAGGCACACCATAGAACAAATTATTTGAAACAATAAAAGGAGATGTTAAGATTTGAGGAGAAAAAACGTTAGTGCTTTCTTGATCCGGATGAAGTCCTAAAGTAATATTTGTTGGATTATTTAGACCAAAATCAAAACTATCAGTGTAGAAAGCGGAAAACAATCTTCCATTATTATTTTTTAACTCAAGAACCTTCTCTTTTGTTAAATTATGCTGAAAATACTCTGCAAAATATGGATTTGTTGGATTAATTATGTCTCCATCACTTTCAGCTGTCCTAAACATATAATTATAAGTCCACCCATTAAACTCTCGACTAACAAAAAAGGTCTTCTTATGCAAGAGCTTAGCATCATTAACACCATATTTTTCTTTAACAACCCAATTGATTTTAATAATTGGTAGTCCATCATCAAAAAGTTCGTTAAACTGGGTATAATCAAGATCATCAAAAGCATTGTGAGATAACAATAAAGCATTTGCATTATTTGGTAAAGTACTATCTATATAAAAACCATTAAACACATTATTATTTATCCAATATTCACTCTCATTAATATTATTGTCATAAATTTTATAAGTAACTCCAGGATATAAGGTTTGGCTGTCACTTATTGATACAATGGTGGGCTGCCAATCAATTTGATTCCATTGTACATTTGAGTCACTATTTGCGTAACATCTAAAAGTATAAATAAATGTACCTCCACTAGAATTAGTGTTTTCACCTGTAATTAAATTCAAAGAACCCGATAAGTTGCCATCTACATTATAAGTTCTTGTCCATGCATTATCAACTTCTTCACTTATAACTGAACCATCACTAGCATAAGTAGTTTTAATTTTTTCAATTATAAAATTAATATCATCAGAAAATTGATTCGGAGAAAAATTTCCAGTTGGAAGATTGAATCTAACATCTACATTATTAGTGCTTTGTGGAATTTGCAACCCTCCTCCATTGTTTATACTAAAATCATTTTTAGCATTATATGTCCTTAAATTTAATCCATGCTCATCATTCACTTCAGAACTAATATTATCAGTAAAATTATACTCAATATTTGGATTCCATTCCACTTCTCCTCCACAACCATAATTAATATTATGGCTTCTAAAAAATACATAGTCCCCTTTGTTAACATTTAAATTAAACTTATTAATTTGAGTGGGTGGAGAACTACTATTAGATAAAACAAATGATGCCAAAGCAGCGGTGTCAGGTGATAAATTACTATTAGCCTTTTCAATTGTAAGTTTAAAGGCATTAGATCCGCTTCCACAAAAATTCATGTTGACAAGCTGTGCAAAACCTGTTATATCAATCTTACCTTTAAAGGGTGCCCTCCAAACTTTTAAATGATCAAATTGGTTATGATCTGCCTGTAAATCTTGTAGAGATGGTAAATCTATAGAATTTAATAAATTTAAATTGATTGCTCCATTTGTTATTGGATTTGCGGTAAATCCAGAATTATTATTATTACTTATATTTGGAGCTGTTGTCCCTTCCCATGGGGATATAGTATTGAAGCTTACCGCACCATTTTTAATAATATCTGGTAACCCATCTCCATTTATATCAGAAAAATACCCATCAGTATTTGTCCTTGTTTTACTTTTACTAGTTCCAGCCCCAATAATTGATACATTTACATCAAATCCACTACCGTTAGTTCTTACTTTAGTTTCATCCAAATCATCAATAACTAAAAACTCTTTTGTTATACCAAATTGACCTGATCCACTATTATTTAAACCCAAATTAGGTTTATAAAATAATTTATTTTCACTCTCCGATTTGTAAATTTTATCTGGTAAACCATCTCCATTAATATCTAATAAACTGATTTTATTTTTTTCAGTACTTTGGCTATAACTTAATGAAGCACCTGCAGTTCCAGTAACATTAGTTGGGTTTGTTCCAATACCTACTGCTCCTCGAAGACCAAAAGCAAATCCATTTGAAGTACTAGTTCCAAGAGCCGAACCTTCGGTTATTGTATTACTAGGAGTGATTGTATGTAAAGTTGATTCTAGATTAGTCTTAGAGCTATTCCAGTTTATTGAACTACTATTTATTATAGTACTATTATAATTCCCAATATCATCATAATAATCCATTGAATTTGTATAAAATAACTCATCATTTGTATCATATTCAGAAACTTCGCTTAGTTGCATTTTTTTAAATGCTGTTTCCTTATAGTTAAAACGGTAGGTTCTTATAATCTTAGATTGTGAATTATTATTATCTATATAACTTACTTGAATCTCCGTCAATAGATCATTCATAGCCATTACGACTCCTGTTCTAGCAGTAAGAGTTATGTCTTCTCGTGAAAGTGTTTGCATAGAGTCAATAGAATACGTATTTCTTTTGAAATCTACTCTGTAATAATTTTGCATATCAATAGAATTACCTTGTTTAATAGTATACAAAATCCATGTAGGATAGAAAAATTGTGATAAAACACCGTTTATCATAACACTGCCCTGATTATAATGATATTGTATTGCGTTCCCAAAAGGATCAATAGTTTTATAAAGAGCCCAATGAGTGCGATTTAAAGAACTATTATTATTTATTCTAGTAGAGGCTGTTAAACCATAAATTTGCTCATCACCAAATTTATCAGTAACTACCCATGTATAATTTTTTGGACTATTACCATGTCTTATAATTGTTTGATACCCACCTTCTTTTCTCAAATAAAACCTTTTATAACCACTAGTATTTCTAAGGATTTCACCTTCATATCTATGTGGATTTGTATATTCTGATCCTATTTTCTGTACTAATGGCTCTCCATTAAAAAGATACATTTCACTCTCATAAATTGGGTCAAAACGAGGTACACCCCATCTTGTATCTAAAGTAATAGAAGGCAATTGTAAGTCCCAACCTACACCCATCCAACCATTACCTGCCTCGCTGTTGTAACTAACATCTAAACTTGGTTGCATACCACCTCTTCCTGCTGGTAACTTAATTGGAAAACTAGTTGTTGTCGAACCATTATTAGTTGGGCTTGGAGGGGCTATGCTAACAACTCCTGCACTAGGGTCTGCATATTTAATATCGGCAATAGTCGTTGGAGTAAAACTTGACGTTTCAGCCATTTCTGGCACTTTAATTACTCCATTGATATAGTCCGTGTCACCATTAAATTTTGAAATTATTAATTTGTTTTTAAAATCTAGACTGTCAACAGGTAATGCCACCCATTCTCTTTTATCTTTATCAAAAGAAAAAGTACGAATATCTTTTACTGAATAACCATCAGGTATTTTAGCTTCATCAAATTTTAAATGTAACTTAACGTTTAAACTATCTTCTTTTTTATTAGTTTTAATTCTATACCCTAAATAATCACCAAAAGTAACATTTTCCATACCTATATTTAATGGCCTTAACTCTTTAAAATATAAACCTTTAGACGATAAATTATTTTTATTTACAATTCCCTTAGATGTTGTAATTTCTATCTTAAAGGCTTCATGATTAATGTATGTAGAATTATTTAATTGATTAAAATTTTTAATTTCAGTTGACTCTTGAAATTTAAAATCTAAATCTTCCTTAGAATAATCAATATCATAAAACTTTTCTTCAATATTTCCATTTTTATTCTCATATGAAAATTTTAAAAATTTTGTTTCTTTAGTTACATTTTCTAATGTATGTTCAAACACACCATCTTTAATCAAAAGATTATTTCCATAAACTGAAACTTCACTGACTTCTTTTGATGCATAACCAACTAAATGTACTTTACCATTAAAATTTTTAAGCTTTGAGTTTAACAAAAAAAGTTTAGCTTGACTTTTATGAATTAACTCTATACTTAGATCCTTAATTTTGTACCAATAATTTTCATCAGATCGTCTATTAAAGAAAATTTCATTTTTACCAGAATTTATATATCGAGTGGGAATATATTCTGAGACTTCACTCCAACCTTTATTAATTTTTACAGATTGACCACCATAAACTGAGGCGTTATTTATACTTTTCGTTGTTTGATTAGCATTTTCTAAACCAAAAAGGTTGTATTTTAATAGAACATCATACTTGTTTAAATTTATGGTTTCTGGTAACATTATTGTAAAAAAATTATCATGAGGATTTTCCTTTCCCTCTAATGTTAGGGAGCCAATCACACCTTCATCTTCAATAGCGTAAAAAGTAATGGCATTATTTTTTTTAAGACTTTTTTCACTTTTTGGTAGAAGAGCTGACGATTTATAGTCATTAATATTGCTACTGGAATTATCAACATAAGTAAAATGAAAACCCTCAACAATTTCTAATTGATTAACTCGTTGAGAGATTTGATTAATAGGTTGTCCAAAAACAATTACATTACTTAGTAAACAAGTCAAAAAAGTACCCGTAAAATAATTTTCTCTTATAGTTTTAAAAAAATTGATATACATAGCGTTATTATTATCTCGTTTTTGATTATTTAATTATGATTCTATCAGTTTTTATTATACCTGTAGAGGAAGTTAGTTTAATAAGATACATCCCTGCGGTTTTTAAACTCATTGACAATTTATACTTTGAATTACCTTTTACATTGGTTTGATAAATCAATGCACCTGTTACCGTAAAAATCTCAACAGAACCATCAAATTTTACTGAAGCCTCTGCTTGATAAGTGAAGTTTGAATAAGGTTCAGATGGATTTGGATACACTTTTGTATTCAAGTTTAAAACTTGATTTTTTAAATGGTTAGATTCATTTGTTATAGCTTGATTGTTTCCTCTCGGACAAACAAAACGAGTTACAAAAGATTGAGATTGTGAACAGTTTGCGATTTCGTCTGTAGCAACTACTGTAAATATTGGAAGTCCATCTGTACCATTATAACAATCAGCTCCAGATTCAAATGTAATGATAGGGCCTATTATACCTAATGAAATATCATTTTGAAACCACTCGTAAGTCATGTTTGAATTGGACACCCCTATAGATGCATCAATTGAAAAAGCACCATTATTAACATCATAAATAAACATAGGACCTTCAGGATACTCAGAATTGTTTATCAAACAATCACTTCCATAACAAAGTGCTAAAAGCTGAGAATATATATCCATTTCTGTAGGTGGTTCGAATGTAACTATACTTTGAAAAGTTGCACCAGCGCTATCTACTATGTTTAGACTATAAGTACCATAAGCTATATTTGATATATTTGTTGAATCATTGTGAGCATAATTTATTGAAGCTCCTGTTGTTCCTGTTATTGTAGTAATAAACGGTGAGACTCCTTGGTCGAGAATTATTGAAATACTATTAAATTCCTCGTTACAAGCGCTAATAGTCGTTATATTTGCATTAAATTGTAGAGTGTCTATTATAATAGAATCAGAAATAGAACAGGATAAATCACCACTTGTTATTAACACCTCATATTCACCTGGTTCTGTTACCACTAAAGTGTTTTCAGTAAATGGCAGCAATGAATTGTTAAAGTACCATTCATAAGTTGCATCAGGGTCTGAAATATTTTGTCCAGCATCTAATGTGATTTGTTGCACAGAATCACTTAAAAATTGGTCAGGCCCCAGATATAAATCAAAGTCCCATCCTTCAACAATAATATTAATTTGCGATACCAATCCTTGTTCGTCTTGAACTATAATATGATATGAATCTCCAAATTCAGCAGGAAAAGAATAGGAAGTGTCTTCTGTAAAATCCTCAAAATCGCCTTCTACTATAATATGATATTTTGGTTGACCTCCAGTGATATCTAATACTACTTCTAATTTATCCTTTTTACAGCCTAGGACATGGGCCTGAACAATCATTTCTGGTCCAACACCAAAAGTAAATTGATCATAGACGTTAAAATCTGTATCAAAATGCACATCCTTAAAATAAGCTTCACCATTATCAAAATTAACATCTCCTAAGTGATAATTAATATATTCACTATCGAAATTAGAAATCTCATCATTTCCAATATTTTTATCTTGTAGTAACCACAGTTTTTCACTAGGGTTATTGTTAAGATAATTTATTGTTTCATCAGGTAAATACAATTTGAAATGTATAGGAAAATCATTAGTACCTTTTCCTGTTCTTTGAGATAACCATGTTTTTTTCCAAAACTTTATTCCTTTACTATTATGATTTACTATTTCTGTTTCTCCGCCATTATCACCAAATAATAAAAAATGATTGTTAGGTATATTTACAAGCTCTTGCTTGTCATCGTTATTTTCGACAATATTACCGATAGCTGAAATTAAATGTTTTTTTAAGTGTGTACTTTGACTTTGAAGTTGATTAAGCCCAGATATATCATCTTTACCAAAACCGAAAATATTAGAAGAAAAAATCTTATTATTTGAACTACTCCAAAAAACTAAATTTTTTGAACTAATGTAAGATTCCTTATTGTAGAGAGTCAATCCATATTTTAAAGCTAAATAACTTTCAACTCGATTCCGTTCGTTATCGCTTAACTCTCGAGGAAAAGAAATAAATTCTGGAAAATTTCCATAAAAGAAATCATCTTCGTAACTTATATCAGAATCAATTTCTGTAGGTTTACCAATATAAAAGTTAGTTTCACCTTCTTGCCCATAACTTTTAAACTTTTTATCAATGTTATAATTATTAGTATGATAAAAATTTACGTTAGCATTTTTTTCACTTGAATAATCATCATAAATTCTTTTTGTAAAACTATTTTTATTATTAAAATCAAAAAAGTTTCTGATTATTGAATCAATCAGAATTGCTGAATCAAATTCTTGTCTCCATAAAGTCCCTAAATGCGATATGGAGGGTTTAGGCTTCATAGGTTCACCTACAAAAAACACATTCCTTCCTGTTGTATTTTCAAGAGGAGACATATATTCCAAACAAAGTTTATCAGTGAAAATTGATGGATTAAAATTGAAAAGACTTTTCTCTATTTCAAATTCACCACATTTATTAATCTTAATATCGGTTTGAGCTGAATTTATAAATTCATTACTACCCATATCATCCCAATTTCCTATATACCAGACTTCAGCTCCTGTAACACCACCAGGATAATTTTGAGCATAGGAAAAACAAGTGTTCATTGTAAAACATAAAAACACAAAAAAGTTATAATTAAAATTTTTAAACATGTGTAAAGTATTGATTAATAGCTAAATATTTTAAAAAAAATCCTGATTGAATTTATATATTTTTTTAAAAGAACAACTGTGGTTAAAACCACATCAACACTTAAGTGCTTTATTTTCAATAAATTAAATATTAAATTTAACTTTATATTAACATTGAATTTTTAGTGTTTGAAATTTTACATTAAAAAGAGTGCCGAATAAAACATTTTATTTCATATATAATGACTTGAACAGACTTATTGTTAATTATGCTCAGGTTTAAGATAATGTACCCACCCTATAACCACTATAGACCTAATTAAATAATTATGTGATTTTTTTTTTATACCCCCTACTCTTTTTTTAATAGAAAATCAAATCCTAAATTGTTTTTAATAAAGGGTTTAGTTATATTTAGGTTATCAAAAAAGGTAGTTATTTTTCTAATAAAAGGTTATTAGCACCCTGTGAAACACCCTTTAAATAAAAAAGCCTCATAAACTAAATGTTTACAAGGCTTTACAATTTCTAGTAGTGGTCCCACCTGGGCTCGAACCAGGGACTTTCTGATTATGAGTCAGATACTCTAACCAGCTGAGTTATAGGACCCGAAATCGGATTGCAATATTACTACTTATTTTAAAGTCTTGCAAGACTTTTTTTAATTACTTAATCTCTTGACATAACTCTATTAATACACCATTGGACGATTTTGGATGTAAAAAAGCAACTAACTTATTGTCTGCTCCCTTTTTAGGTGTTTCATTTAAGACAATAAAACCTTCAGATTTTAATCTCAAAATTTCTGCTTTTATATCATCTACAGCAAAAGCAATGTGATGTATACCTTCACCTTTTTTCTCTAAAAACTTTGCAATTGGGCTATCTGATTTTGTTGCTTCCAATAACTCTATCTTATTGGGTCCAACTTCAAAAAAAGAGGTATTAACCCCTTCACTTTCTACCGTTTCAATTTTATAGTGTGGCTTGCCAAAAAGTTTAGCAAAAAGCGCATTAGATTCCTGTAAATTTTTGACTGCTATACCAATATGTTCTATTTTTTCCATTAATTATATAATTTAGGGTATAATAATTGCTTAATTATGGCTTAAAAGTAATATATTATTGTAATAACAACTATTTTTGCAACATGGAAGAAAGTCAAAGACAAAAAAAAATAGCCTCGGTTTTACAACGTGATTTAGTAGATATCCTTCAAGGTGCTGCTACACAAGGTGGAATGCGTGGTATAATTATATCTGTATCTAAGGTTAGAGTAACTGCAGATTTAACAGACGCTAAGGTTTATTTAAGCATATTCCCGAATGATAAAGCTAAAGAGCTTTTAGAGGGAATTAGAGCTAACAAACCTATGATTAGACATGAATTGGCACAACGTACCAAAAACCAATTACGCAGAATGCCTGTATTAGAGTTTTACGTTGACGACAGTTTAGAGCATATCGATAAAATTGAAAAATCTTTAAAAGGGGATGAAAATCCAATACAAAACCCAGATTTATTAGATAAACGTAGCAAAGGTTAATTGAATTTTTCTTTATACATAGCAAAACGCTACATACGCAGTAAAAGCAGTAATAATGCCATTAACTTTATTACAATAATAGCTATTGTAGGTATCGTTTTAGGTGCGGCTTCACTGTTTATCGTATTGTCTGGTTTTGCTGGCTTAAGAGATTTTACGCTAGAATTTTCAAGTATTATAGATCCTGATTTAAAAGCAGAAACCAATATTGGTAAATCATTTACTTTAGATGAAAGCCAGAACCAACAATTGCTTGCTATAGATGGTGTTGCCAACTTTTCTAAAATAATAGAAGAACGTATTATCGCGTCTTCAGATGGTAATAACCATCCTGCTTATATAAAAGGGGTTGACCAAAATTATAACAAAATAACAGCCATAGACTCTGTAATACCTTACGGTAATTGGTTATATCAAGATACACCACAAATAGTTGTTGGTTGGGCAATATCTAACAGATTATCCGTATTTGTAAACGATTATAGTAAGACCGTTACACTATCTGTTCCAAAACCTGGAAAAGGTCAAATTACCTCTCAAAATCAAGCAATAAATCAAGTCAATACTATTAATGTTGGTATCTATGATATTAACGAAGAACTTAATAATAAGTACATTTTTGCTTCAATTGAAACTGCTCGTCAATTATTAAATTACCAACCAAACCAAATTACCAGTCTAGAGTTTAAATTGACTGACAATGCTAACCAAGAAACAGTTATAACCAACATTAAACGCATTTTAGGTAAAAACATTATTATAAAAAATAAGGACCAACTAAACGATGCGATATACAAAATGCTAAATACAGAGAATTTAGCAGTCTATTTAATTTTTACATTAGTACTTATAATTGCCTTATTTAACGTCATAGGTTCTATTATAATGATGATTTTAGACAAAAAGAAAACCTTAAGCACCCTATACAATATAGGAGCAACAGTAAAAGACATAAGAAACATCTTTTTTTATCAAGGCATTTTAATGACTATTATTGGTGGGTTTTTAGGATTAGTAATAGGCTACATAGTTGTTCAATTACAAGCTAGTTTTGACTTAATAATGATTACACCAAGCTTACCTTATCCAGTTGCAATACACTTTAAAAACTTTGTAATAGTCATGCTAACTATTTCAATTTTAGGGATAATAGCTTCAAAAATAGCAGCCTCACGTATTACACGCGATTTAGTTAAGACTAATTAAAATTTGGGCAAGTTGCCTTAACAGGCAAACAGGCTCGCGCAACTCGCTCTCTTCGAGGAGCTCAGACAAATTGCTTCATCCTTCTTGCGCTTACTGTTGTATATAGTTGGCGCTTTGCTTAACAAAGTATTAGCCTGATTATTCTGTAAATTGAAAATCTGCAAACAATTCTAAAACCTCATCAAAAGCAGCAAATACATCTACAGATGCATCACTAGTAACCATTTTCATTCGGTGTTCTTTAAAATGCGGAATCCCTTTAAAGTAATTTGTATAATGACGTCTGGTTTCAAAAACACCAAGTGTTTCTCCTTTCCAGTCAATAGACATTTGTAAGTGTCTGCGTGCAGCATCCACACGCTCTTGCATGGTAATTGGTCTGTAATGTTCTCCGGTTTCAAAAAAGTGTTTTACCTGCTTAAAAAACCATGGGTTACCAATAGTTGCACGACCAATCATACAGCCATCTAAACCATATTGATCACGCATTTCCATTGCGCGTTCTGGTGTAGTCACATCTCCATTTCCAAAAACAGGAATATGCATACGCGGATTATTTTTTACTTGTGCAATTGGTTTCCAGTCTGCATCACCTTTATACATTTGCGCTCTAGTACGACCATGTATTGCAATAGCTTTACAGCCTACATCTTGAAGTCGTTCGGCAACCTCAACAATTCTAATAGAATCATGATCCCAACCTAAACGTGTTTTTACGGTTATTGGGATGTTAGTGCGTTTAACCATTTCAGCTGTTAGTTGTTCCATTAGGCAAACATCTTTTAAGATTCCTGCTCCTGCACCTTTACTAACAACTTTTTTAACAGGACACCCAAAATTGATATCAATAATATCTGGTTTTGACTCGGCAACTATATCAATGGTTTGTAACATACTATCCAAATTAGCTCCAAAGATTTGGATACCAACGGGACGTTCTTTTTCGTAAATATCTAATTTCATAACGCTTTTTGCTGCGTTACGTATTAAACCTTCACTACTTACAAACTCTGTATAAACCACATCCGCACCTTGCTCTTTACACAATGCTCTAAATGGTGGATCTGACACATCTTCCATTGGTGCTAACAACAACGGGAAGTCTGGAAGTTCTATATTACCTATTTTTACCACAATACAATTTTGATGCAAAATTAGTGTTTTTTAGGTAATTGTGTATATTTAACTAATAATCTATCTTTATTTGGACCTACCATTCAACCTTGAGCTTTTTGGCTTTAATGTAAACATCCACC
Source organism: Olleya sp. UBA1516 (assembly GCF_002323495.1). NCBI lineage: Bacteria > Pseudomonadati > Bacteroidota > Flavobacteriia > Flavobacteriales > Flavobacteriaceae > Olleya > Olleya sp. UBA1516. Next base: position 97,257 of record NZ_DCQO01000017.1, on the reverse strand, counting down.
TTCTTTTAGAATATCTAGCATTTTTTATAGCGTATCGCTATTATGTGTTTTTAAGAAAACGCAGTACTGATGTTATTAATAGCAATAATAGATTATCCATTATTTTAGGTGCAGCTTTGGGTGCTTTATTTGGCTCTAGATTGGTTGGGTTTTTAGAAAACCCTTTAATTGATTTATCCGCAAGCAACCTAATCCAATTATTTAATACTAAAACCATAATGGGTGGCTTGTTTGGTGGCTTACTTGGCGTGGAATTGGCAAAAAAAATAATTGGCGAAAAGCAATCTTCTGGAGATTTATTTGTCTTCCCTATAATTTTAGGAATCTTTATTGGTCGTATTGGTTGTTTTTTATCTGGTATTGACGAGTTTACTTATGGTAAAGTAACCGCATCTGCTTTTGGAATGGATTTAGGTGATGGCTTACTACGCCATCCCACGTCTTTATATGAACTTGTCTTTTTAACCATATTATTTATTGCTTTAAAAACAATACACAAAACCTTCCGATTAAAAAATGGTGATTTATTCAAGCTTTTTATGCTAAGTTATTTTGGTTTTAGATTTTGTATCGAGTTTTTAAAACCTAATGTATTTTATACTTTTGGTTTAAGTAGTATCCAAATATTATGTGTAATTTGTTGGATGTTTTACAGCAAATTTATTGCTAGTCTTTTACTTGGAAAACACGCGCGTTAGCGATAGAAACGGTATCCTTTTTTGAGGTACGAGAAAAAGATTTAGTGGATAGCGCGACCCTTGTGGTAACGCCCAAACAACTTAAAAAACAGAAAATGCCAGTTAGAAATTATACCTATTACGATTTTACTTTAAGCCTGTGTCCTGAGTGTTTAAAACGTGTGGATGCCAAAATTGTTTTTGAAAACGAGAATGTTTACATGTTAAAACGTTGCAAGGAACACGGTAATAGTAAGGTGTTAATTGCTGACGATATTGAGTATTACAAAAACATCCGTAACTACAATAAACCTAGCGAAACGCCCTATACTTTTAACACCAAAACGGATTACGGTTGTCCTTACGATTGTGGTTTGTGTCCTGACCACGAGCAGCACAGTTGCTTGACGGTTGTTGAGGTAACAGATCGCTGTAATTTGACTTGTCCGACGTGTTATGCAGGCTCATCACCAACATACGGTAGACATCGTACTTTGGACGAAGTTAAAGCTATGTTGGATACTATTGTTAGAAATGAAAAGGAGCCTGATGTGGTGCAAATATCTGGTGGAGAGCCAACCATACATCCTCAGTTTTGGGAAATTATGGACTATGCCAAAACGTTACCAATTAGGCATTTAATGCTGAATACTAATGGGATTAAAATTGCTAAAGATTTCGCTTTCGCGGAAAGATTAAAAACCTACGCTCCGGATTTTGAAATTTATTTACAATTTGATTCGTTTGAAAACAGTGTGCTGCGCGAGCTTCGTGGTGCTGATTTAAACGATATCCGTAAACAAGCTATCGAAAATCTTAATAAACTAAACCTGTCAACGACTTTAGTGGTAACCCTACAAAAAGGCTTAAATGATGGTGAGATTGGTAAAATTATTGATTACGCTTTAAAACAAAAATGTGTTAGAGGTGTAACATTACAACCAACACAAATTGCAGGACGTTTGGATAATTTTAATCCAGAAACGGATCGAATGACTATTACTGAAGTACGACGAAAAATAATGGAACAAACCACTATTTTTAATGCTGACGATTTACTTCCTGTACCTTGTAATCCAGATGCTTTGGTGATGGGTTACGCACTTAAATTAGGTGACGAAGTGTTTCCGTTAACGCGTTATATTAATCCAAACGATTTATTAGACAACAGTAAAAACACTATTATTTACGAGCAAGATGAAGCACTGCAAGTTAAAATGGTGGAGTTATTTAGTACAGGAAACTCGGTTGAAGTGGCGGAAGAAAATCTAAAATCCATCATGTGTTGCTTACCAAATATTGATGCTCCAGAATTAGGGTATGACAACTTATTTAGAGTCATTATCATGCAATTTATAGATGCTTATAACTTTGATGTTAGAGCCATAAAAAAATCGTGTGTGCATATTGTGGATAAAGACAATAAAATTATCCCTTTTGAAACCATGAATTTGTTTTATCGTGATGATAAAAAAGCCCGATTAGAAGCACTTAGAAACGAGATATAATTATGATATCATTACTTATTGAAGCTACAGGAGGAGGAGGAAATTATGACGGAATAGTCTTATTTTTTGCTGCTATCATGTTTGGACCAGCTATTTTATTAGCTATTATTGGTTTGGCGTTACTTAAAAAAAACAAAAAAGCAGCTAAAGTATTATTTATACTAGCTGCTGTTTATGTAATTGTTAGTTTAGGTATTTGTGGTAGTATGATGGCTTAGTAATACCCACAATCCATAAAACCCTAAAAATAACTCTGCAATAGTCCCAAATTTATAGCCAAAAGTTGGAACACCGTCTAAAGTTACACTTAGTAATCTTCCAAAACCTAAGCCTAGCATAAAAATCATATTGGTCACTAATGCTATTTTTAGATAATTGGCTTTAAATACTCCCAAAATCCAAAGTATAGAAAACCCTAAATACAGACCCATAATGGCTTTAAAAAAATTATGCTCGTCAATGGTGTTTAAATGAATATCGAACTGAGAGCTTGGATTAAAACCATAAAAAAAAGACACCGGAACAACAATACATACTGATATGATTAAGTGTATTTTTGTTATTATGTCCTGGTTGGTGATTTTCATGGATTAATTAAGAAGCTTTAAAATTGTATTACAGCATCAACCATTGTGCCTTGTCTGTCTACTGTTATATTTGTTTTATCACCTTCTTTAAAAGTTGCTAATACCTTCATGTAACTCATCATATCAAAAACTGTACTATCGCCAAGTTTAACAACAATATCACCTTTTTGAAGGTTCGCTTTTTGTGCTGGTTTATCTTCGCTTATACCGTCAATACGCATGCCTTTTCCGTCAAATAAATAATCTGGTATTACACCAAGTCCTACTTTAAAACGTGGTACTTCATCGCTTTCGTTTTTAGTTTTTCTAAAGGGTAGTTTCCCGTTGTTATCTAAATCTGTTATGATTTCAAAAATATAATTAGAAATGATTTGCATACCATTAAAATGTAAACGCTCTGTATCGTCTGATGGTTTGTGGTAATCTTCATGCTGACCTGTAAAAAAGTGCAATACAGGTATGTCAGAATTATAAAAACTAGTATGATCACTTGGTCCAACACCAGACTCTTTTTGCACTAATTTAAAACGGTTATTGTGTGCTTGTAACGTCTGTTTAAAAATGGGTGACGTACCAACACCATAAACAGCCAATGTACTATCTGCTTTTAAACGACCAACCATATCCATGTTAATCATATAATTGGCTTTTTTGTTGTCGATTGTTGGATTTTTTGTGTAATAATTAGACCCTAATAAGCCCATTTCTTCGCCAGAAAATGTGATAAATAAATAGTTATTATTTGTGTTTTTAGCCTTTAACTTTTGTGCTAAATTTAGTAGCACTGCTACTCCACTTGCGTTATCATCTGCTCCATTATGTATTTCTTTTTTTTCGCCTCTAAATAAACTCCCTTCTGCTCCATAACCTAAATGGTCATAATGTGCGCCAATAATTACAGTGTTATCGGCTTTGTTATCAATAAAACCAAGCACGTTTGTACCAGTAATTGTACTGTCACCATCTTTTACATTATACTTTACTTCTTGATGTGGATCTGTTTTTGGTTTAAAAGAAAACACCTGAAAATAACCATCGGTTCCTTTTGGTGTTAAGCCTAAATTTTTAAAACGCTCTGCAATATATTTTGCAGCTTTTTGCTCGCCATTTGTACCTGTTTGACGACCTTCCAAAGCATCGTCAGCTAAAAACTGAACATCCTCTTGAATGGTAATTTCATTTAAAATTTCGTGTTTGCATGAGGTGAAAACAAGTAAAAAAACAAGTAGTTTTATTAATTTCATGATAAGAAGTATTAAATTTACTCAAAATTAGGCAATTAAAGCCATTTAATAAAACCTATTATGAAAACACGCTTATTCGGAATTTTACTAGTTACAGCTTTTATTTTTTCATGTAAAAATGAAACTAAAACTGACGTTACTAATACAACCGTAAAACCTGAAGTTACTGAAGTAAAAAACCCTTTGATTTATCCTGAAGAAATTCATTTTAAAAATTTACGTCAAGTGACTTTTGGAGGTGATAATGCTGAAGCCTATTGGAGTTTTGATGATAGTAAATTGGTGTTTCAATCTAATTACAAAAAATGGAATGTTGGTTGTGACCAAATGTTTTTAATGAATGCCAATCAAACCTTTGATAGTATTGCACCACCAATGGTTAGTACAGGAATGGGACGTACAACATGCTCTTATTTTATGCCAGATAATAAGCATATTATTTATGCATCAACACATTTAGCAGATAAAGACTGTCCTGAAACCCCTTTACGCAAAAACGGTAAATACATTTGGCCTGTTTATGATACGTTTGACATTTTTGTTGCAGATTTAGAGGGTAATATTGTTAAGCAATTGACTAATGAGGTTGGTTATGATGCTGAGCCAACAGTATCGCCAAAAGGAGATAAAATTGTATTTACGTCTACAAGAAGTGGCGATTTAGAGTTATACACCATGAATTTGGATGGTAGTGATGTAAAACAAATTACAGATGAATTAGGTTATGATGGAGGTGCATTTTTCTCGCCTGACGGAACAAAAATAATTTTCCGATCGTCTAGACCAAAAACAGAACAAGAAATTAAAGACTATAAAGATTTGTTAGCCGAAGGTTTAGTTGAGCCAACAGATATGGAACTATACATTTGTAATGCAGATGGTAGTGATTTACGCCAATTAACGGATTTAGGAAATGCCAATTGGAGTCCGTTTTTTCACCCAAGTGGTAACAAGGTGTTATTCTCTTCCAATTTTGAAGCAGAACGTGGTTTTCCGTTTAATTTATACTTAATTGATATTGATGGTAAAAACCTAGAGCGTGTTACACATGGCGAAACGTTTGATGCGTTTCCGGTGTTTTCTAACGATGGTAAAAAGTTAGCGTTTTCGTCTAACCGTAATAATGGTGGTGGACGCGATACTAATTTGTTTATTGCTGAATGGGTAGATTAATCTACTTTATTTAAAACGGTATTAAGATAATTTTTAAGGTGATTTTAGGTGCTAATAACGTAGCTTGTACACATTTACATTATTGGCAATTTAAAATGTCTTAAAATCTTATTTTAGGTGATTGTTAAAGTGGTGCAACCACACTGCTCTTTCATTAACTACAAAATCAAATTGCTTACCGTCTTTAGTCACAATCCTAATTCCGTTATTAATTAGTTTTGCAGTTTTACGGTTTATAATTTGATCAATATCTGAATAAGCAATATCCGTTTGTCCTGTTTGTATATTAATTTTGTGCGATTTAAAGATTAGCTTTTTATTGGTCAAAAATATTTTTCCGCCTACACCTTCCATACCACGAAATAGATTAGCAGGACCTTCTACTTCAACAGTTTCGTCTGGTGATAAATCAGGTTTAATTGTATGTCCCATTTTATTAGAAAACTTGTCAGCAAGCTTTTGATTTATATACGGAAATCCAATACCAAAAAATAAACCAAAGAAAAGGGCTTGAAAAATAATATTGTTTGTTGAGTAAATATTTTCATCGGAAAAATAATCAAAAAGCCATAGTGTAAAACCGTATAACAGACCTGTACCTATAGCAAATAGTACTCGATATTTCCAATTGATTTTAATAAATTTTGTTCCTATTTCCATGATGGACTGTTTTGTGTTTATGCATCTAATTTAGTAAATACAAACCGAATAAAATATTGCGCAGGAATGTTAGTAATTAGTGTAGAGCTAGCCATTAATTATACATGGTGTTGCCTTTTCGTTGTTTCTAATTATTTTTTTGCAATATATTTTTATCAATTACTCCATAAATTACTCCGAAACCAACAATTGTAAATATGAATTGCAGAATATTAAGAATGATTTCAGATTTTACATAAGCACCAATATGTGGTTTAATCATTAATGTTAATCCGTAACTAAACACGATAGAAATAATTCCGACAAATATTTTTAAAATCATTTTATTCATTTTTGAGTGCGTTCTGCTAATGAATGGAAACGGTCTCGGATATGAGTAGTTGCGCGGGTTAGCACGAAACTTTGCAAGTACAAACCAAGTTGGAATTTCCTCAGGAATTTCCAAAGTAGGCGAGAACAAGCAATTACTTATAGCCATTGTTGTGAGTAGTTGTTTTATTTAATTTTATCAATTATTACTAAATTTAAATCAGTCAACCTTTTGTTGATTTCGTTAGCTTTTTCTTTAATCCTTTTTGAGGTAAACTCTAAATTTTCGAAAAGCGATTTGTTAGGTTCTACAATTATTTCAGTCCAAGAATTTTTACTTTCAAAAGATTCAATATTCTTTACTTTTACCTTTCCTTTTTCAAATTCAAAAGTTCCTTTTTGGTTTTGCCAAACAGTTGTTAATTTGCATTTTTCAGATGCAAAATTAATGATTGCCATTCCTAAACTACAAAATTCTTGACCAACAGCTAAATGCTTTTTCAGATTTGAACAAGCACCGATTTTTGTCATTATTATTTCTGAGCTTGTCAGGTCTTCATATCTTACGGAAAGAGGCATTCCTGCGTTGTATTTAAGGGAAAAGGAATTTTTCCAAATAGTCAATTCTATTTCGTTGCAATTTCCATCAAAATATTCATCGAAAGCGTGACATAAAACTTCAAAAGGTAGAGAATCAAGTGAGTTTTCTGAAAAACACTTTTCAAAATACATTTTAGGTCTCATTCTGACGTGTTCTCCAGCTTCAAGAGCTTGAATATCATCTTCTGTATATTTCTTTTTCATAGTGTTCTTCAATTACTCACAACCTGATTGTGTATGATTGGATGCGTGGTTTAGCAACTAATTTAACAAATAAAAACCAAATAGAAAATCCGTGAGGATTTTCGTAAGCAATAAAGAACCAGGCCACTAATTATAAACGGAGTTACCATTTCGTTGTTTTTTTAAAGTGTCTAATTATTCGACTAATTTCTTTTTCTACTTTTCAACGTTCGAGTGAATTCAGTCAGCGTTCTATTCCGTAAAATTTTTCAATTCTAGCATGTTTTAAATTTCCTTTTTTGTTTTCTCCAATTTTAATTTTAATTCCTGAATTTCAGCGTTTTTATCTTTAACTTCCATTTGAAAATACTTTAAACTTGTATACAAGTAAATAAGAACAAAAAACGCTCTTATATCGGAAGAATTATATTCAGTCAAGAAATCAAATTTGCTTGAAATCCATAAAATTCCAAAGATTATGATTGATACTGTAGAAATTATTTTCAGCGTTTTTTTCATTTCTTTTTATTTTCAGTTTGAGTGCGTTCGCCAATAAATGCCAACGGTTAGTATATGAAAAGTAGCGGATTTAAGCACTTACTTTTCGATTATTACTGATGTTTGGTTTATGAAATTCATTTAGTTTTAGCGATTAAACCTCTATTATTTTAATACAATGTTGTAGCCAGTTTTCTTTTCAGAACTTCTGCTAATTCATATTTTAATTCGTCTGTGAATCCTGAAAGTCCAGGAATATCATTGTATTCAACAATATGTAATTTTCCATTTTCTTCTTCAAGAATATCAATAGCTAAAATATCTGCTTTAATTTCTTTCTGTAACTCTTTAAGTTTGTATGATAAATCGCTTAATGGTTCAAATTCAGTGAAATCAGTGGTTTCTACATTTGCTTTCCAATACCTACCTTTTCTTGACATTGCCCAGACTTTGTTATTAATTACTATATATCTAATATCTCTTTTGTAATTAATATAAGGTTCAATAGTTATATAATACTCAGTAACAAAGAGTAAATCTTTGATGTCTTGCCATTTCTTTTCATTTTCTATTAGAACTTTACCAAATTCTCCGTGAAAATTCCCAACCTTAACAACAAAGGGAAAATCAATTCTAATATTCTTTAAATGGTGGGATTTAGTAACTACATTAAAATCTATAATTGGTAATCCTTGTTTCTTAATTGCAGATAACATTGATAATCTATCAAAGCCTATTTTCAGAGTTTCAGCCGAGTTTACACACGGAATACCACATAATTCAATCAAGTTCAAAGCGGTTATTTGAATTTCAGTTGGTTTTATTGCTCCAACTCTCCATAATATACCATCAGGTTCAACAACTCCATTCGAATCAGCTACAAAGAGTTTTCCATTTTTCAAAATCCAAGAAGTGTCTTGAATTGATTTTTGTATCACTTCAAAGTCAGGCAATAAATCTTGCCAATATTTTTCTCCATTAACTACTAATATTTTTTTCATTTCGATTTTTATCAAATTGGCTACAACGTTAAATATATGGCAAGTTGGGCAGAAAACAAGTGATTATTTTCGGTTTAGCCACAAGCCAAATCTTTTGTATTTTGTTTTAATTTTTCTCTTTAAATACCAAATCAAAAGATTTGGCGACTTTGTAAATAGATAACAACCTTTCGATTAAACACTAATCGCCCTATTTGCTATATATAGTGTTAGGGCAAGTTGTTTTTTACCAAGAAGTTTGTAAATCAGCATCTGTTGCTCTTTCAACTCTGTTTACTTTTATAATTTCAATATGTTCAGATATAGTAAATTCAACTACTTTTTTTTCTCTATTAAGAGATAAGATGTCACTGATTTTTTCAGCAGTAACATTAGTAAATTCACAAGGTAATTGACTCAAACGCTTTTCAAACAATTTTTGAGTGTATGGTTTAGGAATTCTAAAAATATCGCTACCCAAAACTTCTGGAGTAGTATAAACCAAATCTAATTCCAATAACTTTTCAATCAAACTCATTTTTCTCAAAATTCGATTTATTTCAATATCATAAGATTTTCGAATGTCAAATTCAGGAAATATTTTCCGAGCTATTTTTTCAAGTTCTATTTTTTCTAAGAAGTCAGTTTTAGGGTCTTCATTTCCAGAACCATAAATAAAAAACCTTTCATCAGATTTTTTAATAAATATCCATCCTTGACCTACATAAGTCTCAGTTGGATGGAAATAACTGAAACAATAATACTCAGACGTATCTTCAATTTCCCTTAGTTTCATTTCAGGGATATTTAAATCCGTTATATATTTTTCAGCTAATTTTTTTGCAGTCATATTTTAATTTGCCCTAACAATTAAATAAAATGCCTATAAACCATAAACACAATAAAAAATAGCTATTATACTACTTCTCTAGGCGTTCACGTTCTTTTAGCGATTTAGTACGCTCGTTTGTTTGTAACGTAGTGTTTCCAAACTTGTAACTAAAACCTAATTTAACGTAACGGTTATCTATATTATGATAACTGTAATTGCTTTGGTTAGCAAATTTAGATCTTGCCCCAAGGTCTTGTTGGTTAAATAAATCGGCAAACATTAAACTAATTACTGCCTTGTTTTTTAAGGCCTTTTTACTTAAACTTAAATTAGAATATGTTATCGACTCTCCTAATAAAGTACCTTGTAAAAATTGACTATAATAAGCTACGGAAAGGTTAACAGATAGACTGTTATCTTTTAGCATATTAAACCCAGCATTAATTTCGGAGTAGTTTGACCACTGATTAAAATTAGACGTTTGATTATTAAAATCGATATCAAAATCGTGATTAAAAAGACTAGTCAAAAAGAAGACTGAATACTTGTTTGAGATATATAAATCTGCCATAAAATCAAGTCCATATTCTCTAACATTTTGAATATTGGTAGGCGAATAAATCAAAAAATTATTGGCGTTATCTTGTATAGGTAATTCGTTAATTTGGTTGGATACTGTTTTGTAATATGCCTCTATAGTAAAGGTGTTGTTAATAGAAGTCCCAATGGTAGCGTATGTTGTAAACGATGGTTGTAAGTTAGGATTACCTGAAACTATAATGTTATCGTTTAAAAAGAAGTTAAACGGATTTAAATTTGTGTAATTAGGACGTTGTATATATCTTTTATAGGATACATAAAGGTTAGCTTTTTCAAACGCTTGCCATGTTACATTTAGTGTTGGAAACAGCTCCAAGTAGTCTTGTGTTTGACTTACATTAGTCGCAGGAGAAAACCCTTCTAGATCAGTATGCTCTAATCTTAAACCAGTAGACATGCTCCATTTATCCCAACTTTTATCATAACTTAAATATCCTGCATAAACAGACTCGTCATAATTAAAAGCATTTGTATTAGCTGTATTTAATACTTGGTTACCTGTAGTTTGGTCCACATCAAATTGCACAATGTCGCTGTCTGTATTTATGTTAGAGGATTTAACACCAAAGGATAGGTTAGAACTATCATTGATTGGTAGTTCGTAATCTAATTTTAAAGAAAAAATATCTGTAGATTGATTATTTCTGGTATTAAAAGCAGTACTAAAGTTTGAAGCATTATTCTGTAAAAAATAGTCAGAATTGACATGTTGACTTCTATTAAAATCATAGGTCGTATAATGTGCATTTGCTAAAAATTTAGCACCATTTTTTAAATTAAGCTTATAGTCTAAATCTGTACCAATATTATACTTGTCATCTTTAGATGAGTTATAAGAATTAAAATTGTAGTCATTTAACCCTTGTAAGTCGTTTACAAAAGTGCTTCCGTTTGTTTGATAATCAAAATATGGTAAATACAATACGTTTGAAGACAAGCTAAGGGTATTATTATCGTTAATATAATAATCAAAATTTAGATTTGCATTGTGTGTATTAGACGTTGTATTTCGATCCAAATCTGTTCTCCAAAATTCTGTTGCAGTATTGTTTTCTTGGTAATTAATTTCGTCTAAATTGTGTCTATTTATCTTAGTATGGTTGTAGCTGTAATTAAGATTAACGTTTATTTTATCCGTTTTATAAAACTGATTTAATCCACCATCATATCTAGGATATACACCTTGTGTGTAATGCGTTGTAACGCTACCTCTGTAACCCATAATTAGGTTTTTACTCATCACAATTTTTAAGACAACACCACTAGAAGCATCATATTTAGCAGATGGACTGGTAATAACTTCTATTTTTTGGACCGCATTTGCTGAAGACGCATTTAACAGCATAGCTAACTCTGATGCTGATAAGTTTACTTTTTTATCGTTTATATAAATTGTTGGGCTACTATTTTTAACCAAAATATTATCGTCCAAAACCAAAACACCTGGTGTACTTTTTAAAACATCAAGCATTGTACCTTCCACTAAAGCAGTATTTGCAACGTTAAATATCATGCGATCTGCTTGTTTTGTAAACGTTGGTTTTTTTGCATTAACGGTTACTTCGCCTAAAGTTTCTGGTAGTGTTTTTAATATTATGGTATCTAAATTAACATCATTAGTCAATGTTATATTTTTAGTTTCGGTTTCAAAACCTAAAAACGAGATTTTTAAAACATACTCTCCAGAGGTTAAGTTGTCAATACTAAATTGACCATCTTCATTAGTACTTGATCCTGATATAACTTGTGATTGATCAGAAGTATACATGATTGCGTTAGCAAATAAAATGGGTTGATTTGAGTCATCTACAACGTTCCCAGAAATGGTTAAATCCTGAGCATAAGTAGTCATAGATAAACAAAAAACGATAATAAAATTAAAGCGATTCATTTATAATAGGTTAAGCCTGCAATATAATAATTGTAATTAACATTAAAGTGTGGGAAAAACCGCAAATTTATATGAATTTGTATTCCTAAGAAAAAAGAAAAAAAGCCCAATAATTACTATATATTTGCAATATCTTTATTTATAAAGAGATTTGACTATGAAGAACATCAGAAATTTTTGCATAATTGCACATATTGATCACGGAAAAAGTACACTTGCCGATAGGTTACTAGACGCTACTGGCTCTGTAACAGCAAGAGAACAACAAGCCCAATTATTAGATAGTATGGATTTAGAACGCGAACGTGGTATTACCATTAAGTCGCATGCTATCCAAATGGACTACATTTATGAAGGCGAAAAATTTGTTTTAAACTTAATTGACACACCTGGTCACGTAGATTTTTCTTATGAAGTGTCAAGATCTATTGCAGCTTGTGAAGGTGCTTTACTAATTGTAGATGCTGCCCAAAGTATACAAGCGCAAACTATATCTAACCTTTATTTAGCCTTAGAGAATGATTTAGAAATTATTCCTGTTTTAAATAAAGTAGATTTACCAAGTGCAAATCCAGAAGAAGTTACAGATGATATTGTAGATTTATTAGGTTGCAAACCAGAAGATGTTATCCATGCAAGTGGTAAAACAGGTTTTGGAGTAGAAAACATTTTAAAAGCAATTATTGAGCGTATTCCTGCACCAAAAGGTGATCCTGATGCGCCTTTACAAGCCTTAATATTTGACTCAGTTTATAATACTTTTAGAGGTATTGAAACTTATTTTAGAGTATTTAATGGTGAAATTAAAAAAGGACAAAAAATTAAATTTGTTGCTACAGATAAAGAGTATAATGCAGACGAAGTTGGTACTTTAAAACTAACTCAGGTTGCAAAACAAAGTGTTAAAACAGGAGATGTAGGTTACCTAATTACAGGTATTAAAACTGCTAAAGAGGTAAAAGTAGGAGATACTATTACGGACTTTGCTAATCCAACGACTAATATTGTCGAAGGTTTTGAGGACGTAAAACCAATGGTTTTTGCTGGTATTTATCCAGTAGATACAGAGGATTATGAAGAGCTGAGAAACAGTATGGAAAAGCTACAACTTAATGATGCATCCTTAGTGTTTCAGGCAGAAAGCTCTGCAGCTTTAGGTTTTGGTTTCCGTTGTGGATTTTTAGGAATGTTACACATGGAAATTATCCAAGAGCGTTTAGAGCGTGAGTTTGACATGACGGTTATTACTACTGTACCTAACGTATCGTACCATGCTTACACAAATAAAAATCCTGAAGATGCTTTTATAGTGAATAACCCTTCGGATTTACCAGATCCTTCAACCGTAAATCGTGTTGAGGAACCTTATATTAAAGCAACGATAATTACAAAATCAGACTTTGTTGGTAATGTAATGAGCTTATGTATAGAAAAACGAGGGATGATTATTAATCAAACGTATTTAACACCAGAACGTGTAGAATTAACTTTTGAAATGCCTCTTGCCGAAATTGTATTTGACTTTTATGACCGATTAAAAACAGTGTCTAAAGGTTACGCATCTTTTGACTACCACCCAATAGGTATGAAGGTGTCTAAATTAGTACGATTAGACGTATTATTAAACGCACAACCTGTAGATGCTTTGTCTGCTTTAATACACGCAGATAACGCACATAACATAGGTAAAAAAATGTGTGAGAAGTTAAAAGAATTAATTCCACGTCAACAATTTGATATTCCTATTCAAGCTGCAATTGGAGCAAAAATTATAGCTAGAGAAACCGTTAAGGCTTTACGTAAGGATGTTACCGCAAAATGTTATGGTGGTGATATTTCGCGTAAGCGTAAACTTTTAGAGAAACAGAAAAAAGGTAAAAAACGTATGCGTCAAGTAGGTAATGTAGAAATACCTCAACAAGCGTTTATGGCTGTTTTAAAGCTTAACGATTAAGTTAACTATTAGATATAAAAAAAACCTTCATTGTTAAAATGAAGGTTTTTTTATGCCTTATACTTTTAGTTAGACTGTGTCTACTTTTTCTACGTCTAAAGGTTTTCCTAAATAGACTAAATAATAACCTTCACTTACGTCTTCAAAATTAGTGTTGTAAGACGATATTATGTGTAACTCTCCTTCGTCATCCTTTATAAATAATGGAACTATTTCACGGTCTTCATTTGTGGTTTTAATTAAATCCATTAGATGTGCTTTATCTATAATTTCAATTTCTTGAATACTAGGAAATTTTCTAGTTACATCTGAAAGTGTGTTAAAGTCATCTGTATGAGAAAATAAACCTTCATGTGGATTATTATTTTCATCTAACATCTCTTCTGTAGACACTAATCTAAACGCACCATTTTCTCCAAATTGCTTTGAAAATTTATTGATAGCATATTTATTAATTTCGTTGTTTCCTGTTAAAGCCATTAAATATCCAACATCATTAAGCTCGATATTATCAGTTAATGTTTCAGAATAGATATTGGTGTTTATAGCTTCCAAACCAAGCTCTTTAGCTTTGTTAATGTTATTTTGATTACTATCAATTAGGACCACATGTCTACCATGTGACTCTAAGTAGTGCCCAATTAACCTAGATACTTTTGATGCTCCTACTATTAGTATTCCATTAGATTGGGTTAAAAACACACCAACTAACTTAGCAAAAAGTCTAGCTGTTGTCGCATTTAAAAGTACAGTACCTAAAACAATTACAAATACTAAAGGAGTAATATACTCGGCTCCTTCAACACCTTTACTAGCTAATTTTAAACCAAAAAGCGAAGCGATTCCTGCAGCTACAATACCACGTGGTCCAACCCAACTAATAAACAGTTTTTCGTTTAATTTGAGCTTAGATCCATACGTACTTAAAAAGACACCAATAGGTCTAATAACTAATATTATTATAGCAAAAAGCGCTACTGTATTCCAGTTATAAATTAATAATAGCTCGCTGTAATTAATATTAGCTGCTAGTAAAATAAATAATATTGAAATTAATAGTACGCTTAAAGATTCTTTAAAATATAATAAGTCTTTTAGGTATGGAGAGTTTGAGTTACCTAACACCATTCCCATGACCACTACTGCAAGTAATCCAGACTCGTGCGCAAAGACATCCGACAATACAAAAACACCTAAAACAGCTGCTAATGCAAAGACATTTAATAAATAATGAGGTACCCACTTTTTATTAATAATAAAATTTAAAGCATGTGCAAAAGTAAATCCAAAGGTAGCTCCAAATAACACAATTTTACCAAACTCTATTAATGCGGTTTTAGTAAACTCTCCACCTGCGTCAACACTAATAAATTCAAATACTAATACTGCTACTAATGCTCCGATTGGATCAATTAAAATCCCTTCCCATTTTAAAACTGCAGAGATGTCTTTTTTAAGCGGAATGTTTCTTAAAATAGGTGTAATTACTGTTGGTCCTGTAACAATAATTAATCCTGAAAATAAATATGAAATCTCCCATGTTAACCCAAAAACGTAATGTGCTGCAATACCAGCACCAAAAAAGGTAACCAAAGACCCTACAGATATTAACTTGGTAATTACAGGTCCAACATTTTTAATTTCGCTCATTTTTAAGGTTAAACCTCCTTCAAAAAGAATAATACTAATGGCTAAGGATACAAAATAAAACAGGCTTTCGCCAGGAAATAAACCTTCGTCACCATTCCATATTGGTTCAATCCATTTGGTTCCATCCTCACTTAAAAACTCGGCTGCAATTGGACCAACCAACAAGCCAATTAATATTAAAGGTAAAATTGCTGGTATTTTTAATTTCCAAGCAACCCATTGTGCAAGTATTCCTAAAATAATGATTCCTCCTAATTCTATCATTCAATTATCGTTTTGGTGAAAATACTAATTCTAAAATTCTACTTCTATAATTTAACCCAAATTTAGAGTAAAAAGTTAAATTTTTAAGCCTAGACCACTATCTAACTCAATTTTTTTAAACTTAAAAAAATGGTATCTTACAATTTTTCATCAAAAAACTACTAACCTAATTGACAATAAAGCCCTTTAAAACCATAGGAATTGGTATCGCGTTTTCGCCCAATCTTAAAGCTAATATTTTTGAAGCTGCTAGACTCGCTTTATTTTTTGATGCTAAACTTATTATGATTCATATTGGAGCACAATCTGATGATAAGTCAAAGACCATAAATAGCATATTAAGTAGCTTTAAAAAAGATAATCTAAAGTATGAAGTCGTTTTTAAATCAGGAAACCCAGTTGCTGCTATATTAGACACTACAAATAAAAAAGATATAGACCTTTTAATTATTGGAGCAGCCAAACGTGAAAATTTATTAAAATACTATGTTGGTTCTATTGCTAGAAAAATAACTAGACAAGCCAAGTGTAGTCTACTATTATTAATTAATCCTTCTATTGACAGAATTGTCTGTAGACACATAGTTGTTAATGGATTAGAAGATCCAAAAACCGAACAAACCATAGCGACTGCCTTTTATGTTGCATCAAAACTTAAAGCCGAAAAAATAACAATAGTAGAAGAAATCAAGCCCAATGAAATTGCAGTAAATGTGGATGATGACAAATCTTTAAGACATGCTAATATTGTCAGAGAACGTATTAGTAATCGTGAAACCTCAAGAATTAATCATATAATTGAAGATTTACCGCAAGAACATACTAATACTATTGCAATAAAATCTCAACCTATTTTTGGAACCCAAGGGTATTCCATTGGTCATTATGCCCAAATATCTCGAGCAGATTTGTTAGTCATGAATGCGCCATCAAAAATGACGTTTTGGGATCGTTTATTTCCGCATGATATTGAACATATTTTAACTGAGCTACCAACCGATGTTTTAATTATTCAATGAGTCCAAAACAAAATAATACAACCGTCTTTTTTAAAGCATTACCTAAAAATATATTTTCTGGTTTTGTGGTAAGTCTTATTGCTTTACCTTTAGGTTTAGGCTTGGCTATGGCTAGTGATGCACCTCCAATTTCGGGTGTAATTGCTGCTGTAATTGGTGGAATTTTAGTCTCTATTTTAGGTGGTAGTCACGTTACTATCTCTGGTCCAGGTAACGGATTAGTTGGTGTGCTTTTAGGTACTATTTTAACCTTGGGTATAGAAAGTGCTTATGCTGCCATTATTTGCTCTGGAGCCTTGTTACTACTTTTAGGCTTTTTAAGATTAGGCAAATTAGCAGATTTTTTTCCATCCTCTGCCATTCAAGGTATGCTAGCTGCTATTGGTCTTATTATACTAGGAAAACAGTTTCATATTATGTTAGCGCATAGGATTAAAAGGGAAGATACGGTTGATTATTTATTCGAAATCCCATTTACTATAAACGATGCTATACATTACGATAATACAGGATTAATTTATGCTGCATTAGCTGGAGTTATTAGTTTTTTAATTATGATATTTTATTCTAAACTAAGAAACAAATACTTACAACTTATACCTGCTCCAATGTGGATTGTTATACTTTCTATTGGGTTTAGTTATTACTTTGAGTTGGTTGCGCATGAAGCCAACCCAATTGCAATAAATTACATGATTTCTGGTATACCAGAATTTTCAGAAATTATATCGCAAATACCAACTGTGGATTTTAGTAAAATCGGGACATTTCCGTTTTGGACTAGTGTATTAGCTTTAACATTAATTGCTAGTATAGAGTCCTTATTAAGCATCAAAGCTGTAGACAAATTAGATCCAGAAAAAAGAAGAAGTAATGTAAACAAAGATCTTAAAGCCTTAGGATTAGCAACCATAGGAAGTGGATTTTTAGGTGGTCTTAATGTCGTAACTGTAATTGCAAGAAGCTCAGTTAACGTTAATAATGGAGGTAGTAATAGGTCTTCCAACTTTTTTCATGCTTTCTTTTTAGTTATTTTTATTGTCTTATTTAGTACGCAATTAGCACGTATACCATTACCAGCATTAATGGCAATTTTAGTTTACACAGGATATAAACTAGCGTCTCCAGAAAATATTAAAAAGATTTTTAGAATTGGAAAAGAACAGTTGATCATCTTTTTTGTTACCCTAATTGTTACATTAAAAATTGGTTTAATTTCGGGTATTTTATCAGGTGTATTAATCACGTTTATTATACATATTGTCTTAAATAAAAGTATATCACTTTTTGCCAGAAATTGGCTTAAACCAAACGTTTTAATGTTTCAAGAAGATGGTCATTATTATATTAGTGTTAAGCATTTTTGTAGCTTTTTAAATTTCTATAAATTAAAAGCTAAATTAGACGCAGTACCAGAAAACGAAGACGTTATTATTGATTTTTCGCTATGCCAATTTGTGGACCATACTGTTATGGAAAACCTTAATAACTATCAAGAGCTATTTGCAAAACGTGGTGGACACTTTGAAGTTTTAGGCTTAGATTTACACGATACAGACTCAGAACATCCATTTGCATTGCGTCGCTTACTTCCCGTACCAAATGTTATTAAAAATAGCTTGACGCGTCGTCAAACCACCATGGAGGAGTTAGCAAACGATTATAACTTAGACTACAATGCTAAAAAAGAAAAACAAACGGGCTTTTTAAACAATTTCATATTTTTCAGGGTAAAACAAATCAACTACATCTATAACCAAACCATTAATAAAAACAATGGTTTAAAATTATTTGATATCGAGTTTTCTGAAGGAGAATTTATTGCTAAAGAAGTCGTGCGTAGTACAATGCTTCATATTAAACTAAACAAACAAATTCCAGAGTTTACTCTAGACAGAGAAGGTTTTTTGGAAAAAGTCTATGCTTTTGCAGGTTTTAAAGATATTCCTATTAAAAACCACACAGATTTTTCCAATCGCTTTTATTTATTAGGTGAAGATACGCAAGCTATACAACAGTTTTTTACAGATGAAATCACGCACTTTTTTGAAAGTAATCCGTACTACCATATCGAGTCTAATGGTCAAGATTTGTTGGTCTTTGGTCGCGAGCGATTAGCTAGTATAAAAGAAATTAAAGCACTTTACGATTTTGGTAAACGTCTAAAAGCGGTTATTTCTTAATAAAACCTTAATATTTTAAGTGTTTAACACTTATTTAGTAATTTGCAGGTAGTTTTAATACTAATACTTTATAATGAAATTACACCCAATACAAGCTGGTCATTTTAAACTAGATGGAGGTGCCATGTTTGGTGTTGTCCCAAAAACTTTATGGACCAGAACCAATCCAGCAGATGCTAATAATTTAATAGATATCGCTGCACGTTGTTTATTAATTGAAGACGGAAACCGTTTGACACTAATTGACACAGGAATGGGAACCAAACAAAGCGAAAAGTTTTATGGTCATTACAACTTATATGGAGATGATACAATTGAAAAATCTTTAAAAGCAGTAGGTTTCTCTACAGACGATATTACAGATGTGTTTTTAACGCACTTACATTTTGACCATTCTGGAGGTGCTTTTAATTATAATAAAGACCGTACAAAATTAGAATCTGCCTTTAAAAACGCTCACTTTTGGAGCAATAAAGACCATTGGAAATGGGCAACAGAACCTAACAGACGTGAAGTTGCTTCGTTTTTAAAAGAAAACATATTACCAATGGAACAAAGTGGACGACTAAAATTTACAGACCTTCCACAGGATGATATTTTAAAAAATTCAGCTTTAGGTTTCGATATATTTTATGCCAATGGACATACAGACAAACAAATGATACCAATGATTAATTACAAAGGTAAAACCATTTGTTTTATGGCAGACTTATTACCAACCATTGGACATTTACCTTTACCCTTTGTAATGGGTTATGATACAAGACCATTGTTGACGTTAGACGAAAAAGAAAAATTCCTGAATCTAGCAGCAGATAACAATTATTACTTATTTTTGGAACACGATGCACACAACGAAATAATTACTGTGCAACATACAGAAAAAGGCGTACGATTAAAAGACACCTTTACTTGTAACGATATTTTTAATTAACAATTCAAAACAATTTATAATGAAGATTACCTATAAACCAATTTTATTTTCGGCTTTTGCTGCGATAGTTTTATCTAGTTGCGGTGGAAGTGCTCCAATATTATCTACACCTATAGAAAATATTGATAACACACCAATGAAAGAGTCTGCTTTAACAGACGCAGAAGCACACAATTGGGGACACTTAGATTTAGTAAAAGATACAATTCCTGGTATGAGTGTTGATAAGGCTTACGCCGAAATTATTAAAGGTAAAAAAGGACAGCAAATTATTGTTGCTGTTATTGATTCTGGAATAGATATTACACACGAAGATTTAGATGGTGTTATCTGGACTAACCCTAAAGAAATTGCAGGAAACGGAAAAGATGATGACAATAATGGTTACATCGATGATGTCCATGGATGGAACTTTTTAGGAGATGGTTATGACGAGCAGTTAGAAATGACGCGTATCGTAGCAACTGGTGATACAAGTATCCCAAGATATGCTGAAGCAGCAGAAAAACTAGAAAAAGATTACCAACAAGCCTTAAGTGGTAAGCAACGTTACGACCAAATATATGGTCAAGTAAGCAGCGCAAATAAAGTATTAACTGCACACTTTAAAAAAGAAGATTATACACCTGCAGAAGTTAACGCAATTACTGCAGAAGAAGGATCTGAATTAGCAACAGCAGTAGCTACAGCTAAATTTATGTATGCTAACGGGATGACGTCTATTCCAGAAGCTGAAAAGCAAATTAAAGGTGGTGTAGAGTATTTTACAGACCAATTAAATGCTAACTTAAACAAAGACTTTAACGGTCGTAAAACAGGAGATAATCCAAACGATTTTAACGATAAGCCAGGTTACGGAAACGGAAACGTTATGCCAGTAAAAAAATCTGAAAGTCATGGAACACACGTTGCAGGTATTATTGCTGCAGAGCGTAACAATGGTTTAGGAGCAAATGGTGTTGCTAATAACGTAAAAATTATGTCGCTTCGTGCAGTACCAAATGGTGACGAGTACGATAAAGATATTGCAAAAGCAATTAGATATGCTGTAGATAATGGAGCTAAAGTAATTAACGGTAGTTTTGGTAAAAGCTTTTCTATGCACCCAGAATGGGTAAGAGATGCTATCAAATATGCAAGTGATAAAGGTGTAATTTTTGTACATGCTGCTGGTAACGATAGTAAAGATGTAGATGTTGAAGCTAACTTCCCTGATGACAATATTGATTATGTAGAGTTATCAAACACTTACATTCGTGTTGGTGCATTAGCACCAAGTTATGGTACAAAATTAGTTGCTGGTTTTTCTAACTACGGTAAGAAAAATGTAGATGTTTTTGCTCCAGGAGCTCAAGTATATTCTACAACTCCAGAAAACGAATATGATACTAAAGGTGGTACAAGTATGGCTGCTCCTGCTGTTGCAGGTGTTGCTGCTTTAGTTTGGTCACAATATCCAAAACTAACAGGTGCACAAGTAAAACAAATTATTATGGATTCTGGTTTAGCAGTAACGTCTAAAGTTATTGTTGGTGGAGATGCTAAAAACATTCAACCATTTTCTGACCTAAGTCAATCGGCTAAAATTGTAAATGCTTATAACGCTTTGGTTATGGCTTCACAAATTTCTAAATAACAATTAATAATTCAAAAAAGCCTCAACCTATTATGTTGAGGCTTTTTTATTTCAATTTAAAACAATGAAAAAATTATTTCTTTTAATTTCCGCTTTTGGTATTTTATCTTCATGTAATTCTACCAAACAAGTTGCCAATTCATCAAGTAACACAAAAGATTCTAAATCTACCTATTGGCAACAACACGTAGATTATAAAATGGATATTGATATGGATGTAACCACGTATCAATACAATGGTAAACAAACATTAGTGTATACTAACAACTCACCAGACGTTTTAAATCGTGTGTATTACCATTTATATTTTAATGCCTTCCAACCAGGTAGCGAAATGGATGTGCGTTCTCGTACAATAGCAGATCCAGACAAGCGTGTTGGAGATCGTATTAGTAAATTGGCTCCAAACGAGATTGGTTACATTAAAGTAAAAAGCTTAAAGCAAGATGGTAAAACATTAAGCCATGAGACTGTTGGAACAGTTCTAGAAGTTGACTTAGCAAAACCTATTCAACCAGGAGAAAGTGTAACTTTTACAATGGATTTTGATGCACAAGTACCACAACAAATTAGACGTTCTGGTCGTGATAATGCAGAAGGTGTTGCTTTATCAATGACGCAATGGTATCCTAAATTAGCAGAATATGATTTTGAAGGATGGCATGCTGACCCATACATTGGACGTGAGTTTCATGGTGTTTGGGGAGATTTTGAAGTAAATTTAACTATTGATAAAAATTACGTTGTTGGTGGTACAGGTTACCAACAAGGCGAAGCTGAAGTAAAAGGAAACAAAAAAACGTTACGTTTTAAAGCACCTAAAGTACATGACTTTACTTGGGCTGCAGATCCAGATTACATCCACGATACTATGCAAGTACCTAATGGTCCAATGCTAAACTTTTATTACAAAAACGATTTACCAGCAGAAAATTTACAGTTTTGGAAAGATTTACAGCCTAAAACAGTACAATTAATGCAATATCTATCTGAAACCGTTGGAAAATATCCATACGATCAATACTCTGTTATACAAGGTGGAGATGGTGGAATGGAGTACGCTATGTGTACTTTAATTACAGGAAAACGTAGTTTTGGTAGTTTAGTTGGTGTTACTGCACACGAAATGGCACATACTTGGTTTCAATTTTTATTAGCTTCTAATGAAGCTAAACATGAATGGATGGACGAAGGTTTTACAAGTTACATTAGTGATTATGCAATGGATGCTATTAACAATACTAACCTAAAAAACCCAGCTGCTGGAGCATATAACGGTTATTACTATTTAGTAAAATCAGGTAAAGAAAAACCACAGTCAACACATGCAGATCGTTATGAAACTAATATGGCTTACGGTATTACTGCTTACAATAAAGGGTCAGTATTTTTATCTCAATTAGGATATATTATTGGAGAGGATAACCTAAAGAAAACGCTTAAAAAATATTTTGATGATTTTTCTTTTAAACACCCTAGACCACTTGATATTATTAGAACTGCTGAAAAGATTTCTGGTTTAGAATTAGATTGGTACTTAATGGACTGGACACAGACCACAAATACTATCGACTATGCTATTACATCAACCGAAGAGAATAATAGCATTACAACTGTTAATTTAGAGCGTATAGGATTAATGCCAATGCCTTTAGATATTGAGGTAGCGTATAATGATGGTACAACAGAGCAATATTACATCCCGTTACAAATGATGCGTGGTGAAAAGCCAGTAGCAACTACAACTAAAATCATAAACGATTGGGCTTGGGCAATACCAAACTATAGCTTTAGTATTAGTAAGCCAAAAAGCATGATTAAATCTATTACTATAGATCCAAATCAGTTAATGGCAGATATAGATAAAACTAATAATACTGTAAAACAGTAAATAGATTTTAATTAAACTAAAAAAAGCTACAACTTAAGTTGTAGCTTTTTTGTTTTACACATAAGGTCCAGATAAAAATCTACACCTTAAGTACTTAAATTGTATAAATAATTAGTTACAGTTACCTGTAATTTCTAATTTTTCAAATCCAACGATAAACGCTTTACCATAAACAGTAGTTCTAATGTTAGTTACACCGTTACTACATTTTCCATTTAATTCAGATAAAGCTGCACCAGCTACTTTTTGAACATCCATTGGAGTAAATCCAAAAATGTTAACACCTTTTTTTACAACACTTAGTTCTTTTCCTGCAGTTTTGTACTCAGATGGCGTAGATACAACACCTATTGTTCCACAACTTGTTGCTTAAAATAAAGAGGCAACTGATAATACTAATAATTTTTTCATTTAATTGTTGATTAAGTTTTTTATTAATCCAAATAAAAAAATAAATAGAAGTTAGACTTAAAAATTTTAGTTCATTATATTTCAACATGTTAATTAATACTATTTATAAAATGAAACCATTTACTTTACTTTTAATTGTGTTACTAATATTTAGCTGCAAGGATGAAAACAGAACTAATACACCTTCGGTAAACAAAGAAAATGAGGTAGTATCATCCCAAACAAATTCAAAAACAGAATCTACTACAGGGATTATAACTATTCCTTTTTTAGAGGATATTAAAAGTTTAAAAAACGATACAACAACCAATCCTATTGAAACATTTCAGGAGACTGCTAAAATTTCTGCGAAAGCAATAATAAGCTTAAATAAAGACACTGTTGCTCCTGCATTAAACCAAGCAAAAGATTATACATATGCTGTAATTACAGTTGCAAATCACACTATAATTAAACTAAATTTAAAAGACTGTAAACCATCAAATGCTTGGGATGCTTGTATGCCAAAAGCAGAAGGTTATATTAAAAAAGGGGACTTAATTTACCAAAATGACTATTGTAATAATATCATTGGATTACCAGATAATCAAGAGCGTATCTTATACTTGTTTTAAATAGTACAAATGTTTAACTTTTATTAATTTGTATATTAGCCTTTAATTAGATTTTAAACAGGATTACTTCTTGAACCATGCAGCAGATTGATCAAAAAATCACCACAATAATTAACCATTTTAATCTTAATAATTATGCGTTTTCAAAACGTATAGGTGTGACTGGTACAACTATTGACAGTATTATAAATGGACGTTTACAAAAGGATGGTACACGTAAAAAAACTAAGCCTGGTTATGATGTATTAAACGCCATTATTAATGTATTTTATATCAATCCAAATTATCTATTTGGAAAAAGTAAAGTCATGCTAAATCAAGATTTACCCAGTAGTCCAATATTTTCTAGTGTGCCTCAGGTAATTTCGGTAACAAGTGATAATAACGAAAATGTAATTTATGTACCTATAAAAGCAAGAGCAGGCTACCTAAATGGCTATGGTGACACCCAGTATATTCAGACCTTACCTTCTTTTTATATGCCTAATCTTGCCTATGGTACGTTTAGGTGTTTTGAAGTTCAAGGTCACTCAATGGTTAGTACATTTTTTGATGGAGATTTAGTATTTGCTAAATATGTAGAACAATTAGAGGATATAAAAAATGATCAAATTTATGTTGTAATTAGTAAAAACGATGGTATTGTTTTAAAGCGTATTATTAATACCACTAAAAGGGATAAAAAACTGATTTTAAAGAGTGATAACAAGGACGGAAATTATCCAGATTTTTCAATAAACGTTGAAGATATTATGGAAATTTGGCACGTAAAAATGTTTGCATCTAAACAAATATCTCAACCTGTTGATGTCTACGATAGGTTGCATGAACTTGAAACTAAATTAGTACAATTACAAGATTCAGTATTAAAAAAAGACTTAAAAATTAACTAATAATGCGTCTTACTTATAATAAACACGAAAAACTTAAAAGCCAAAAAGCAATCGAAAAATTGTTTGAACAAGGTAAATCAGTGTCTGCTTATCCATTACGTATGGTATATTTAAAAAATGATACTACTTTAAAAGTTGGTGTATCTGCAAGTAAACGTAATTTTAAAAAAGCTGTGGATAGGATTCGTGTTAAACGCTTGCTTAGAGAAGGCTACAGATTAAATAAAAATCTATTAATAGACAATAATAATGACCATTTCATGCTTATGATTTTATATCTTAGTAAAGAAATGCCAGATTTTGAGGTAATTAATCAAAAAATGAAAACGTTACTATCTAAATTTAATGACCAAATTTCTAAACCATAAGGACTTTTATTTTCAAAATTCTTATCGCATTTAGTTCAAAAAAAATATCATGAAAAACATATTAAAAAAACGTCTTATAATTCCAATATTAGCTGTTACCATTTTATTTACAGGTACTGCTTTTAAAAGCGATTTTTTTGAAATAGCTAAACAAATAGAAATATTCACTACCCTTTTTAAAGAGCTGAATATGAACTATGTGGATGAAACTAATCCTGCAGAATTAATGGATAATGCCATTAAAAATATGCTTAACGACTTGGATCCATATACAAAATTTTATAACGAGCAAGATGTAGAAGCAGAGCGTATACGTCGTACAGGAGATTACACAGGAGTTGGAGCAAGGATTAAGACACTAAAAGATAAATTACTGGTTATTGAGCCCTACAAAGACTATCCAGCAGACAAAGCAGGATTAAAAGCTGGTGACGAAATTATAGCAGTAGATGGTACAATACTAGATGGTTTTGATGGTGATGCTTCAGACCTTTTAAAAGGAACACCAAACTCTACATTAGAAATTACCTATAAACGTCAAGGAAAAACAAATACAACCACTGTTACACGATCTGAAATAGAAATTGATGCTGTTCCTCACTTTTCCATGATAGACGCTAAAACAGGTTATATTGTGCTTCAAAAATTTAACGAAAAAGCGTCTTTACAAACTGGTTATGCTTTAAAAGATTTAAAAGCACAAGGTGCAACACAAATAATCTTAGATTTAAGAGGTAATCCTGGTGGCTTACTAAACGAAGCGGTTAATGTGGTTAACCTATTTGTACCAAAGGGACAATTAGTAGTTACCACAAAATCTAAAGTAAAAAAATATAATAAAACCTATTACACATCAAAAGAACCTATAGACACAACCATCCCAGTTGTAGTATTAATAGATGGTCGCAGTGCATCTGCATCAGAGATTGTTTCTGGGACATTACAAGACATTGATCGTGCAGTTATAGTTGGGTCTAGAAGTTTTGGTAAAGGTCTAGTACAACGTCCTAAAAAACTAACTTATGGTACACAATTAAAAGTAACAATATCAAGATATTACACACCTTCTGGAAGATGTATACAGGCTTTAGATTATTGGAACAGAGATGACAACGGTAACGCTGTAAGAGTTAAACAAGAAAATTACAATGTCTTTAAAACTAAAAATGGTCGTAAAGTATTTGATGGTGGTGGTGTCTTTCCTGACGAAGCTTTAGAGGTGACTAAAAATACAGCAATAACAGACGCTATTTTAAATAGTCAAAGCATATTTGATTTTGCAACAACCTATTACTATAACAATAAGATAGAAGATATCTCTAAATTTAGATTAACAGATACCGACTTTAATACCTTTAAAAACTACCTAAATACATCAGGTTTTGAGTTTGAAACGGAAACTGAAAAAGCACTTAAAAAAGCAATGGAAGTTTCAAAATCTGAAAATTTAGATGACGATATTAGTAAGGATTATAAAACCTTAATAACTAATCTAGACAACTCTAAAGCTAAAGCTGTAGAGAATAATAAAAAACAATTAATTAACTTATTAACAGACGAAATCGTTAAACGTTACGTCTACAGAGAAGGGTTATATGAGTACTACAAAACTCATAATGAAGAGATTAAAACTGCAACAGATATTTTATCAAATACCTCTAAATACAACAGATATTTAAACTAAATAAGCTAACACATTTTAACATATTAAATTTTTGGTATATTTAATGCTAGTTTATAATCATGAAGCATTTATTTTTATTAATATTATTAAGCACAACATTAGGTTTTTCGCAAAGCGAATTAACACATGATGTGTATTTTAATACAGACGAATACGACGTTCCTTTAACTGAAGAAAACCGTATTTTACTATTTATTTCTAACTTAGATACCATAGCAATTCAAAAAATATCTATCTATGGTTTTACCGATGATAGAGGCTCTAATGACTATAATTTAGAGTTATCACAAAACAGAGCAAATACAATTAAAGAGTTGTTTTCCGGTTACGGAATTGACGAAAATTTAATTACCAATGTAAACGGAAAAGGTGAAATACTACTAAAAGTTTTAAACGAAGAAGAAGTCCACCAAATAAGAGGTTTAAACCGCAAGGTAGAAATTATTGTTACGCCAAAACTTCCCGAAAAAAAGACCATTACTAAACCTGAAGAAGTCACTGAAAATGAAACAGATGACAGTAAAAAAACTACAGATGACATAGCTAAAGGCACAATAAAAAAAGGGGATAAAATAACGCTAGACAAAATTTATTTTAAAACCAGTTATAGTTACGTAACCTCAGAGTCTAAAAAAACTTTAGAAGATTTAGCTAAGATTTTAGTCTCTAAAAAAAACATCTATTTTACCATACAAGGTCATGTATGTTGCACGCAAATGAGTCGTGATGCGGTAGATAAAAAAACCAAAAAACGCAATCTATCTGTAGCCAGAGCTAAATATATTTATGATTATTTAGCTAGAAAAGGCGTTGACAAAAAACGAATGAAATACGTAGGAATGCGTCGTAAATTTCCACTTGGTGGAGCTCCAGAACTAGACAGACGTGTGGAAATTTTAGTAACTTATGTAGGTAAAGAAGATTAATTAATCTTTAATCATCGCTACGTGTGGTATACCATCTTCTAGGTACTCCTCACCTATTTCAAAAAATTCTAAACTGTTATAAAAAAGTTTTAAATAACACTGTGCAGAAATCTTAATTTTAGTTTCGTTGTAATATGCTACAATAGCTTCTATTGAGGCTTTCATTATAGCAACACCATATTTATGTTGGCGCTCATTACTAGCAACAACTACTCTACCAATACTAGAAAATTCAAAATAATCACCTGGTTTAAAAGCACGTGTGTAAGCCACTACTTTTTTGTTTTTAAAACCTATAATATGTAGTGCTTTTTGATCTTTACCATCAATATCCTGATACACACAATCTTGTTCAACAACAAAAACTTCACTTCGTAATTGTAAAATATCATACAACTCTTGTGTTGTTAATTGCTCAAAAGTTTTAGTTTGTATGTTTAACATAATAGTAAATAATTAAAGTAAAGTTATAAATTAGACTACAACCTTAATAAGGTTATAGTCTAATATAGGGTTATTAACAATTAACTGGTATTTTATCGACACGGTTTTGATGACGACCACCTTCAAACTTAGTTTCTAAAAATGTGTCTACCATAGCTATAGCTTGTTGTACAGCTGTATAACGTGCAGGAATACAAATAATATTAGCATCATTATGTTGTCTTGTTAACTCTGTAATTTCTTTAGTCCAGCATATACCAGCTCTAACTTTTTGGTGTTTATTAGCAGTCATAGCTACACCATTTGCACTACCGCAAATTAAAATTCCAAAATCTACAGTATTGTTTGCTACATCATTTGCAACAGGATGCACAAAATCTGGATAATCTACGCTGTCTGTTTGGTCAGTACCATAGTTATTAACAGTGTAACCTTTTACTTCTAAATGTTTAACGATAGCAAACTTATAGTCTGTGCCTGCATGATCGTTACCAATTGATATTTTCATAGTAGTAGTTGTGTTATTGTTTATTAGATTTCAAAGTTAATAATTGATTACAAGTATTAATAAGTAATAGCTATTAACTTATTCATAAAAATTAAATTCGTAATTATTTAAAAATCAATCACTATTATTAAATTGTTAACTACTCAGGATTAAGTATTAATTACTTGTTAATATCTTGTGATTGTTTTTTAAAACTTTTGTTAGGATTATCCAGTTAATTTTACAAACCAAAATTGGTTATTAACAACCAAAAAAGTTAGCCCTTTTTTTTTGCATACTTATCATTATAAAAATTACAGATACCAACATCAATTTTTAAAATACTTATCAAAAATCTGTTGTCAACAGTCGTTATTAACAGTTGTTAATAACATAAGTATTTACTTTAAAACCAAATACTTTAGATAGCTAATAACTTGTTAATAGACTCTATTATTAAACAAATCAAATCAAAATCTAAAAAAGTTATACCGCTATTAACAAGCTATAATAATCACTATTTTTTTTTTAAAATTTAAAAGAAAATAAATGATATATAGTATATATGTGAATAACTCTAAATTCAAGATTTAATATTAGTTTAATATTCATTTAATTATAATAACGTAGCTTTGTATAAACTTAATAACCAATCTTCTCCTTGTATTAAGTTATAAATAACAGAATTTCAAGTATCTTAGAGATTCAATAGATTACAAATTAAATGACAAAAAAAAAACACAGGAAACCTTCAAATAATAAGATTTCCAATCTTACAAATACAATCTTAAGTATTTTAAAAAAAGAAAGAAACCAAAGCTTTAACTATAAGCAAATAGCAGCTAAAATAGGAGTTAATGATGCTAGTAGTCGTAATCAGATTATTAAAAAATTAGCGCAACTTAAAGCTAAAGAGGAGATTATAGAAACAGATCGTGGAAAATTTAAAGCAGTTGTTAACACTGAGTATCATACTGGTATTTTTGATGCAGCACAACGTGGTAACGGTTACGTTATTTGCAATGCTTTTGAGAACGATATTTATATAGCTTCTAACAATGTTAATAAAGCACTAAATGGTGACGAAGTAGAATTATACGTTTATAAACGAAGAAAACAAGGTAAGCTTGAAGGCGAGATTACCAATATTATCAAACGTGCTAAAACTGAGTATGTTGGTATTATACAAATACACGAAAAGAAAAACTTTGCTTTTGTTGTTGTAGATGGTAATAAAATGAAAACTGACATTTTTGTGCCAATTAATAAAACTTTAAAAGCCCAAGATGGCGATAAAGTTGTGGTTACAATGGAGGATTGGCCAGATAAAGCAGATTCACCTAATGGTCGTGTAATTAAAGTTTTAGGTAAAGCTGGAGAGCATAATACAGAAATACATTCTATACTAGCAGAATATGGTTTACCATACGAGTTTCCAACCGAAGTAGAGGATTTTGCAAATTCTATTGACTTAAATATTACTGCAGAAGAAATAGCAAAACGTCGTGATATGCGTAAAGATTTAACCTTTACTATAGATCCAAAAGATGCTAAAGATTTTGATGATGCGTTATCATTTACAGTTTTAGATAATGGTTTATATGAAATAGGAATCCATATTGCAGATGTATCACACTACCTTAAGGAAAATACTGTTTTAGATGACGAAGCTTATGAGCGTGCAACTTCAGTATACTTAGTAGATAGAGTTGTACCTATGTTACCAGAAATTTTATCAAATGGTGCTTGTTCATTACGTCCTCATGAAGAGAAATATACGTTTTCAGCAGTATTTAAAATTAATGATAAAGCCGAAATTAAAGACCAATGGTTTGGTCGTACAGTAACGTATAGTGATGCTCGTTTTGCTTATGAAGAAGCACAGGCAATCATTGAAAATAACATTACTTTTAACAAAGCCGAAATTATTTCTAATCCAGAAAAAATAGATACAATCATTCCAAATGAAGTATCATTAACTGGTAAACAGTATAATACAACTCCAGAAATAGCACAAGCGGTTTTAAAATTAGACGAGCTAGCTAAAAAAATGCGTAATAAACGTATGCAATCAGGAGCTATTAGTTTTGATAAAGTAGAAGTTAAATTCTCTTTAGATCAAGATGCAAATCCTATTGGTGTTCACTTTAAAACTAGTAAAGATGCTAACAAGTTAATAGAAGAATTTATGCTTCTGGCTAACAAAAAAGTATCAGAGTTTGTTTCTAAAATGAAACCAGAAAAAACTTTTGTTTACCGTGTTCATGACGAGCCAGATGAAAGTAAACTAGCTGCTTTACAAGGCGTAGTTGCTAAGTTTGGTCATAAACTAAACTTTAAAAGTAAAGCCGGAATTGCATCATCTTTAAACCAGTTATTAACAGATGTTCAAGGTAAAAAAGAACAAAATTTAGTAGATACTTTAGCAATTAGAACCATGTCTAAAGCAGAGTATACCACTAAAAATATAGGACATTACGGTTTGGCTTTTGGTGATTATTCTCACTTTACCTCACCAATTAGACGTTATCCAGATGTCATGGCACATAGATTGTTACAACGTTATTTAGATGGCGAAAAAAGTGCTAATCAAGAGGAATATGAAGAGAAGTGTAAACATTCTAGTAACATGGAATATTTAGCAACTAAAGCAGAACGTGACTCGATTAAATACATGCAAATTAGATTTATGCAAGACCATCAAGACGAGGAATTTGTTGGTGTAATTTCTGGTGTAACCGATTGGGGAATTTATGTAGAGATTATCTCTAATAAATGTGAAGGTATGGTTAGAATTAGAGATATTAATGACGATCATTATGATTTTGATCAAGAGCAATTTGCATTAGTTGGACGTAATACTAAAAAAGTATATCAACTTGGAGATGAGGTGATTGTTAAAGTAAAACAAGCCGATTTAGTAAAACGTCATCTTGACTTCAACCTAATTGGTAAGCACGAAGGTTAATAGTAACTAATCTTTTTTAACCCTTAAAAATTTTAAAAAATGTATCAATTAACTTTAAGTTTTTGATACATTTTTTTTTTAGCCAGTATATAGTTTTCGTTATTAACAGTAACTTTTTATTACATTTAACTACTAATATTTAAAACCAATAACCATGATATTAACAACAACAAATTCTATTGAAGGATTTAGAATAATTGAATACAAAGGGATTATAACCGGAACCTCTTTTGAGACTAAAACAAAATTTTCTTTTAAGACCGAAAAAAATAAAGAGTTAACAACAGACGTTATTAACGAAGCAAAGGAACATGCTTTTCAAGAGTTACAAACCAATGCTAGCAATTTAAACGCAAATGCAGTAGTTGGCATAAATGTTGATTTTGAAACCGTAAATGGCTCTTATTTTTTTGTTTCAGTAACAGGAACAGCAGTAAGCGTAGCACCTCAAAAATAAATAGTTAGTCTTTTTATTTTTTTAGTGTGTTTATAAATAAAAACTAATATTACTAAAAGTGTAACACTTGCAAAAAAGAAGCCTCTTTATTAAAACAAAACCTTTTTTAAAATGAAAAATTTATTAGTTACAGTTTTCTTTTTAGCAACAACTTTAATTTTTGCTCAAAATCCAAAAAACAAAAATGTTGGTGATTTTAACGAAGTTAAAGTCTTTGACTTAATTAAAGTAAGTCTTGTAAAATCAGACGAAAATAAAGTTATGATTACTGGAGAGGATGTAGATGATGTAGAGATTATAATTAAAAACAATACCTTAAAAGTACGCATGAAATTTGATCGTAGTTTTGATGGTACTAAAACTTTTGTAGCTGTACATTACACAGATTTAAAAGTAATTGATGCTAATGAAGGAGCCATAGTTGTTGGTAACGAGTTAATAACTCAGGACAGCATAGAGCTTCGTGCGCAAGAAGGTGCTTCTATAATTGTTGGATTAGACGTTAATACAGTTAATGTAAGAGCTGTTTCTGGAGGTATTGTAGAAACTAGAGGTAAAGCCAAAACGCAAGACATAACGCTTAATACAGGAGGTATTTACGAAGGTCGTGATTTTGAAACAAAAAATACAACAGTAAAAGTTAGAGCAGCTGGTGAAGCAGAGGTTAAAGCAAGCGATTCTGTAGATGCACGTATTACAGCAGGTGGAACCATTGATATCTATGGAGATCCACAAATAGTAACTAAAAAGCACACGTTTGGAGGTTCTATTTCTGTAAAAAATGATTAAATAACTTAACCAGATTTATAATAAGGCTTCAAATTTAATTTGAAGCTTTTTTTATTTGTAGCTATAGTACTATGTGTTAATTAAATATTTTCTTTACTTTGTAGTAAACACAATTAAAATCAATGTTCGACGATATACTTGCAGCTATCCCTTTTGGTATAATACTTTCTTTTACCGTAGGACCTGTATTTTTTGTATTGTTAGAAACTAGTGCTACTAAAGGGGTAAGAAGTGCATTAATATTTGATGCTGGTGTAATTTTGGCCGATATTTTATTTATTGTAGTCGCCTTTTTTAGTACTGAAAGGTTACTTGGTAAAATTGAAAATGACCCTAATTTTATAATATTTGGTGGTGTATTATTGGTGTTTTATGGCATAATTTCGTTTGTTAAAACATCGCGATCGTTTAGATCTATTGTTAAAGAGTATCATAAAGTAGAATTTAAAAAAGGCTATGGTAAACTATTTGTTAAAGGGTTTTTACTTAACTTTATTAACATTGGTGTCTTATTAGGTTGGTTAGGTTTTATAGTTTTGGCTAGTAAAATTACAACTTCGCATAACGGAGTAATTGTTTTTGTTACAACCATGTTGGTTGCCTATTTTGTAACAGATCTAGTAAAAATTATTGCAGCTAAAAGACTTAAAAATAAATTAACGCCACGTCTTATTTTTAAAACTAAAAAAATTATTGCTTTAGTTATTCTAGGATTTGGTATTTTGCTGTTAGCACAAGGTTTTTTTCCAGAAGAAAAAGAAAAAATTAAAGAAAAGCTTGAGCAAATTAATCCATTATAATTTGTTTTATGAGTACTTTTCAACCCAAAAAAAATACCTTACTTCTTCGTATTTGTATCTCAATTTTACTTTTAGGTAACTTATTTAAAATTATGCATTGGCCAAATGCATATGATTTATTAACCTTTAGTATTAGTGGTATTTTGATAGTATATCCCATTCGTTTTTATTTTAAACAAGACAAAGAAACCATGGATTATATTAAAGTTATTACGATTGTTTTGTGGTGTTTAAACTTTCTTCTTGGATTTAATCAAGTATTTGGTTTTAGTATTTTAATAATACTATTTGGTTGGTGGTTATTAACAGAAAGCGCTAATTATTTTAATAGCAATCAACTTGTCCTTTCCAATATTGCACAAAAAGTATATTACGGCTTTATAGCTATTAGTATTGGTAGTATTGCTTTTGGAACTCTTTTTAAAATTCAACATTGGCCTTACGCTAATGTCTTATTTACGTTAGGTGTTTTTTTGGCTTCTATATTAGTAATTGTAGACTATTTTGTGAGACGCAAAACGGAATATGTCTAAAACGCAATATCATATTTACGTTGTGGAATTGTCAAAAAAAGTATTTACTCAAAATACTAAGTTTAGAGCTGCCAATCCACAGTTTAATGGTGTTTTAGAGTGTTTATATGTTGGTATGACTAGTAAAACGCCTAAAGAGCGTTTTTTACAACATAAAACTGGCTACGTTAACAAAAAGGGACATAAGTTATCGTCTAACATTGTCCAGAAATATGGCATGTATTTAAGACCTAGTTTATACAACCATATTGGACCAATTGCAACTAGAGCAGAAGCTTTAAAAATGGAAGAAGCATTAGCTTTAGACTTACGTCGAAAAAAATATGCAGTCTGGTTTAATTAAAATTTTAGTGGTCATTGCGAGGTACGAAGCAATCTTTTCATAATTTTCAATCATAATTAGAAAAAATAAATGTTTTATACTTACATGATTGTTATTATGTAACCTGCTTTTAATCATTTAAAATTCATATAAAATAAAGACATAAAAAAAAGCGCTACTTATAAAGTAACGCTTTCTTGAGGTGTCGAGCGGATTCGAACCGCTGTAGATGGTGTTGCAGACCACTGCCTAGCCACTCGGCCACGACACCCTTAATAGGACAGCAAATATAAAAATAATTACCGTTTTACCCTATTTCTGTTAGTTTTTTCTTTTTTCTGTTAATTCTACTGTAACCATCTGTACATCACCACCAATTGGAGGATTTATTTTACTTACAGCAACCGTTGCAATAGTAATTAATGTATCTTCTTTAAAAATACGATCTAAAATACGCTTAGCAACATGCTCTAAAAGTGCACTTGGTGTCGCCATTTCTTCAACTACAACTTTGTTTA
Source organism: Olleya sp. UBA1516 (assembly GCF_002323495.1). Lineage (NCBI taxonomy): Bacteria > Pseudomonadati > Bacteroidota > Flavobacteriia > Flavobacteriales > Flavobacteriaceae > Olleya > Olleya sp. UBA1516. The sequence goes on along the minus strand of NZ_DCQO01000017.1, from coordinate 61,770 downwards.
AAAATACGTAATCTACTGTATCTTCTAATTTATCAGATGTTGTACTTTTTTGTAAATCTGCTTTCACTTTTAAATTTACTAAATAGTCGCTTCCAATAGCAGTTTCTTCTTTTAAACAACCATGATATGCAGTAACGCGTATATTTTCAACTTTAATTATTCCCATTTTCTTCAAATTTTGAGCAAAAGTACCTAAAATAGTAGTTTACTAAATTTTTAAAGTGTGGTTAAATTCATTTCAACTAAAAAATAACTAATTTTACAGCTTATTATTAAGTTGATGTAATAGCAATAATCAATTACAATAAAGTAAAACACGTATGTCTGAAGATAAAAAGTCACTCAATTTTTTAGAGCAAATTATAGAAGAAGATTTAATCAATGGTTTAGATCAAAGTAAACTACGTTTTAGATTTCCGCCAGAACCAAATGGGTATTTACATATTGGTCATACTAAAGCAATTGGTATTAGTTTTGGTTTAGGCGAAAAATATAATGCACCAGTTAACCTTAGGTTTGATGATACTAATCCTGCTAAAGAAGAGCAGGAGTATGTAGATGCTATTAAAGAGGATATCTCTTGGTTAGGCTATCAATGGGCAAACGAGGTATACTCGTCAGATTATTTTCAAATTCTATTTGATTGGGCTGTACAGTTAATAAAAGATGGTAAAGCGTATGTGGATTCTCAATCTTCTGTCGCTATGGCTGAACAAAAAGGGACACCAACACAACCAGGAGTTGATGGACCATTTAGAAATAGATCTGTTGAAGAAAATCTTGACCTTTTTATGCGCATGAGAAATGGCGAGTTTAATGAAGGCGAACATATTTTACGTGCTAAAATAGACATGCAACATCCTAACATGTTAATGCGTGATCCATTAATGTATCGTATTTTAAAGAAAGCACACCACAGGACAGGTGATACTTGGTGTATTTATCCAATGTATGACTGGACGCATGGAGAAAGTGATTATATAGAGCAAATATCACACAGTTTATGCTCACTAGAGTTTAAGCCTCACAGAGAGCTTTACGACTGGTTTAAGGAGCAAGTGTATGATTATTCTAAATCAGAGTATCCAATGCAACCTAAACAACGTGAGTTTGCACGTTTAAACCTTAGTTATACTATCATGAGTAAACGTAAGTTGCTTAAGTTAGTAGAAGAAGGTATTGTAAACGGTTGGGATGATCCACGTATGCCTACAATTTCAGGACTACGTCGTCGTGGTTTTACACCAACAGCTATTAGAAAATTTGTAGAAACTGTTGGAGTCGCTAAACGTGATAATATTATTGACGTTGCACTTTTAGAGTTTTGTATACGTGAGGATTTAAACAAAAAAGCACCACGTGTAATGGCAGTTTTAGACCCTTTAAAAGTGGTTATTACAAATTATCCTGAAGATAAAGAGGAATGGTTAGAAGCCGAAAATAACCAAGAAGATGATGCAGCAGGTTTTAGAAAAGTACCTTTTTCTAGAGAAATCTATATAGAAAAAGAAGATTTTAAAGAGGAAGCTAGTAGTAAGTTTTTTAGACTAAAACTAGACGGAGAAGTACGGCTTAAAAATGCTTATATCATTAAAGCAGATAGCGTTGTTAAAGATGCTAATGGAAATATAACTGAAGTACATTGTACATACTCTGAAGACACAGAACGTCGTATTAAAGGGACTTTACATTGGGTAAGTATTAAGCATGCAATTAAAGCTGAAGTTAGAGAATACGACAGATTATTTTTAGACGAAGCACCAGATAGTCACGAGGATAAAGATTTTATGGAGTTTATTAATCCAAACTCTTTAAAAATTATAGACGCTTTTGTGGAGCCTAGTTTAAAAGAAGCTAAGGTAGGAGAGCAGTTTCAGTTTCAACGTTTAGGATATTTTAATGTGGATAACGACTCTAAAGCAGAGGCGTTAGTATTTAATAAAACTGTTGGTTTACGTGATAGTTGGGCAAAACAAAAACCAGCTGCCAATGCGCAAAATAACCAACAAAAACAACCACAACAAAACAATCGTCCTGCTATAGAGCAAATAAAATCATATGGTAAAAAATATGATAGGATGAAGCCAGAACAACAAGATAAGGCTAAAGCCGAAATACAAGCACTAGCAAAAGACGTTGCTTATCAAGATTTAGAACCACTATTTGGTACAGCAGTTAAAAAAGTAGGAACTCGTGTTATTACTATGATAACCTTAGGTATTTTACTTGATAATGGTTTAGATAAAAACGAAGCGATAACAGACTTTATTAACAAAGCGTTGGAAGACAAAAACGAGCTGTTAGTAAACGAAGCAAAAGCGCTTAACTAATAATTTAAAAACCTATCAGATGTAAAAATTTGATAGGTTATTTTTTTATATTGAAACAACTAAAAATAGTACTGTTTTTTCTTATTGTTTGTATCTATAATACAAACGCACAAGAGTATCCTGTTATTAGTGACATGGTAACAGATAATGCCTATATTTTTAGTAACAATGAAGCCCAACTTTTAAGAGATAAATTAACTGCTTTTGAAGCCAGAACAACACATGAAATTGTTGTACTAACCATACCAGATTTGGATGGTGAAAATATTGAGTATTATGCGTATTCTGTATTTAATCAAGAAGGTAATAACTTTGGTAAAGTAGATGTTGACAATGGTATTTTAATTTTAATAGCTGTTAATGACAAGAAGGTTAGGATAGAAGTAGGAGACGGTTTAGAGCCTATTATTACAGACGCTTTTGCATCAAGAGTTATTAGACATAGGATAACACCACTTTTTAAACAAGGTCGTTTTTTTGAAGGTATTGATGATGCAACCTCAGAGCTTATTAAATTAATTGATGATCCAATTTATGCTAACGAGTTTTCTAATTTTATAAATAAAGAAGCAGTATCAACAAACGATAAGTCTACAGATGGTGTACATGTTATAACCAAGCTTATTGTATCCATTATTTTATTATTTGTTTATTTCTGGATAGGTATTTATGCGTATTACAGACTAGTAATTAAACAAAGTTTTAAAACATTTAAACTTAAATTACTATATAACAATCATAGGACTAAGTTTATAATCTATGCTACGTTAGCATTATTAGTTATTAATAGTTTTTACGTTATTTTCTTGAAATTATTTTTAGGTTTATTGATAACAGGCTTTTTATCCATCTTTGTTTTTATTGGGTATTTTGTGTTATTAAAATTAGCTTTTACAAGAGCTATTCTTATTTTTAAAAGCTTATTTACAGGACAATTAGGTGTTTTTATTTATCTGTTTTATATACCAACAACAGTATTTTTATTTGTTGCAGGATTTTTGTTTGGATCATTACCAATTGTAATGGGTTTCTTTTTTATGCTTGATATTGTTTTAAATAAAGATATTAACAGTGTAATGGCTAACGTACAGATTATTTATGTTTTAGGCTTTTTTATATCTGTTATTATACTATTTCATTTTATAGCAATATATTTTGCTATCTATCAAATTAAAGGAGAATATAATAAGTCGTTTGGATTTGCTTTTTTTAAACGCGATGCCAAATTATCTGCTAAATTAAATCCAGGTTCTGCTAGAGGGTATTCTTCATCAGGTGCCTCAAGCTATTCCTCGTCGTCTTATTCTTCGTCAAGGTCATCATCTTCAAGCAGTAGTTATTCTGGTGGAGGAGGACGATCCTCTGGAGGAGGTGCAAGTGGTAGTTGGTAATACTTTAGGAGATTTTTACAGCTTGTATTTTGTAAAGTTTTATATTAATACAGACTAATTAATTAGTTATTAGTCTTTTATTTAAACCAGTGATACACTTTAAAATTTATAAATCGGTTACAGATCTTCCTGATTATTGGGATGCTTTACCGACTAATGATTTGTTTTTAAAAACACCTTTTTTAAAAGCCTTAGAGCACTCTTGTCCAAAAAATATTAGTACTAATTATATTGGCATTTTTAAGGATAATAGTTTGGTAGGAATAGCTATTATACAACGCGTGCAGTTATATCTTGATGATGTCTTTAGAAATCCTACAGATAATACCTTAAAACGTCTTACAAAAGCTTTAATAGCTACTGTAGTTAGAGGTAATGCTTTAATTATTGGTAATTTGATGCATACTGGTCAACATGGTCTGTATTATAATACTAAAATGATTTCTCAAACCCTGTTTTTGGATACTATTTTTAAAGTTATTGACGCGTTATCAATTCAAATTAAAAAGGAAGACAATAAACGTGTTAGAATGATATGTTTTAAAGACTATTTTGAAACCGATAGTATCCATCAAAATCAACATTTATTTACTAAAAACAAGTTGTATAAATTACAAGTCCAGCCTAATATGGTTTTGGATATAATACCAAGTTGGAGTAGTAGTCAAGATTACGTTTTAGTATTAAGTAAAAAGTACAGAAGTCGTTACAAATCTGCTTTAAAAAAAGCAACTAATGTTATTAAAAAGGAATTAGATTTAAATGAAATAAATACAGCTTCGGAAGCTATATATATGTTGTATAAAAATGTTTCGGATAATGCTAAGGTTAATTCTTTTGTATTGGATAAAAGGCATTTTTTCAACTTAAAAAAAGAATTAGATCAAGATTTTAGGCTGTTTGGGTATTATCTAAATGATCAATTAATAGGGTTTTATACCTTAATTTTAAACAATAACCAGTTAGAAACTTACTTTTTAGGTTATAATCCGGATTTTCAATCCAAGTACCAATTGTATTTAAATATGTTGTATGATATGTTAGATTTTGCAATTACAAATGGGTTTAAAAAGGTGGTTTATGCTAGAACTGCTATGGAGATTAAAAGCTCAGTTGGTGCTAAGCCTAATGCTATGAGTATATATATTAAGCATACTGACAATTTTATTTTAAATCCAACTTTAAAGTACATTGTAAACACATTAAATCCTACTTCAAAATGGGAGGAAAGACATCCATTTAAATAAGACTTTAGTAAATCTTTAGCATTATATTTTTTGTTTTGAAACGCCTTTACATTAATTTAGGTAAATAACTTAAAATCATACAGCTATGAATACGTCTCAAGAACTATTAACAAAAATATCTCAAAAAACAATTGAAATTAAAGAACACTATCCAGAGCTTCAAAAGTATCTAGATGAAACCAGGATTACCTTACCACATGGTGATAATAGTGCTGCTAAAGTGGATACGGAATCATTACAAAATTATTTAAATAGTTTAAATGAAATGGTTGATAAATATAAATCTAACTCATAAAAAAAACCTCACATTTTGTGAGGCTTTTTTAGTATAAATTAAAGGATTAGTTTTCCTTTTTCTTTGCGTTTTTCATAGCTTCTCCAATTTGATTACTTGCTGTAAAACTTGCAACCATATCGTTTAGCATTGTACTACCTGCTTGAGGCGAGTTTGGTAATAATATTAAGTTACTGTTAGTCTCACTACCAATAGCTTGTAATGTATCATAATGTTGTGTAACTACAATTAAAGCAGATGCTTCTTGACTGTTAATACCAACACGATTTAATACATCTACAGACTCTTCTAGACCTCTAGCAATCTCACGTCTTTGGTCCGCAATACCTTGACCTTGTAAACGCTTACTTTCTGCTTCAGCTTTTGCTTTTTCAACTATTAAGATACGTGCAGCATCTCCTTCAAATTGAGCAGCAGTTTTTTCTCTGTCTGCAGCATTAATACGGTTCATTGCAGCTTTTACTTGAGCATCTGGATCTATATCTGTTACTAAGGTTTTAATAATATCAAAACCATAGTCTGACATGGCATCATTTAATTCAGTTTTTACTGCAATTGCAATATCATCTTTTCTAACAAAAACATCATCTAATTTCATTTTAGGTACTTCGGCACGTACCACATCAAACACATAACTTGTAATTTGTTCATGTGGGTAATCTAATTTGTAAAAAGCATCATAAACTTTTTGACTAATTACACGATATTGTACAGATACTTTAAGACGTACAAATACATCATCTAAGGTTTTAGTTTCAATAATGACATCTAATTGTTGGATTTTTAAGCTTAATCTACCTGCTATTTTATCTACTACAGGAATCTTTAGATGTAATCCTGATTGGCGTATGCTATGGAATTTACCAAAACGCTCTACAATAACAGCTGTTTGTTGTTTTACAACAAAAAATGAGGATAAAAAGACAAATAGTACAAGGACTATTAGGATAATAAGTGTTGGATTCATGAAAAATGGATTTTAATGGTTATACTACTATGGTTACTAAATTAAGTTATATTTGCGGACAAACCCCTTAATTTACTATGAAAAAAATTCAATTCATCTTATTAGTAGCACTAACTATAGGTTTTGTTACAAAAAACTTTGGTCAACATACAAGTTATAAAATTAAAAACGGATTTTCTTTGGGTGGAGGAATCACTCAATTTGATATCATTACAGACAATTTTGAAACTAAAAAAGGAGACGGTTGGATTGCTAACATGACTGCTACAGTGGATATTCCTCAAAAATGGTTTAATGTTAGTTACGGTATGCAATTGTCTGAAAACACGATTAGTACTACTGGATTTGATTTAGCATCCACTTTATTGGCCCAAGATGTGGAGTATAAAATTTTTACTGCTCAAGTACAATTTTTATGGCATGCTAAACCTTTTAGAAGCTCTCATTTTACTATAGATTTTGGTCCTATGTTACAATATAATAGTGATTTAGAGTTAAGTGATGACCAACAAGAAGACTTTATATTAGCAGATTTTGATACAGTTCAGGCTAAAGCTGTAAAGGATTTAAATAACTTTAATGTTAATGGTACTGTTGGTGCAACTTTAGGTATTGGCTTTTTTAAATTAAGAGCTCAATACATTTATGGGTTTACTAATATTTTAGGTGCTTTAAATGACTCAGATTTTAATCAAGCATTAGGTAGAGATTTTAAAGGAAACCAAAGCATGTTTGCCTTTACAGGAATGTTGACTTTTTAGGTTTTATACTACATAAAAGACATTAAAAAAGCCATCTAATTTAGATGGCTTTTTTGTTTTATATACTTTTAATAAGTTGTTCTATGCGTTTGATACTTTCGTTTTTACCAATCATATACATAATATCAAAAACATCAGGTCCTTGTAAAGCACCAACTAAAGCCAAACGTAAAGGCATCATTACTTTACCAAAACCGACATCATTTGAAGTAATCCATCCTTTTATGTCTTTTTGAAGGGTTTCCACTTCAAAATCTTCAATGTTAGATACAACAGCTAAAACATCTGTCATTATAGCTTTAGTATCCTCTTTAAAGGCTTTTTTAGAAGCTTTTTCATCATAACTTTCCGGAGCAACAAAAAAGTAACTACTTAAATCCCAAAAGTCATTGACAAATGTGGCACGTTCTTTAATTAATCCAACAACTAATGCTATATAATTTACATCAATTGCTTCTAATTGTTTGTGGTTTTTTTGAAAAGCTTCTGCTAAATCGTCGTTAGATTGCTCTTGCATGTAATGGTGATTAAACCATTTAATTTTATCAGGATCAAAACGTGCTCCTGCTTTATTCACTCTGTTTAAATCAAAAGCAGCAATTAATTCTTCTAACTCAAAAATCTCTTGTTCTGTACCAGGATTCCAACCTAAAAAGGCTAAAAAGTTAATAACTGCCTCTGCAAAGTAGCCTTCTTCTTTATAACCAGTAGCGCTATCACCAAATTCTGGATTCCATGCTAAAGGAAACACTGGAAAACCTAACTTATCACCATCACGCTTACTTAATTTTCCTTTTCCTGTTGGCTTTAATATTAATGGTAAATGTGCAAATTCTGGTTGTTCCCATCCAAAAGCTTGGTATAATTGAAAGTGTAATGCTAAACTTGGTAACCATTCTTCACCTCTTATAACATGCGTAATTTCCATTAAATGGTCATCTACAATATTTGCTAAGTGGTACGTAGGCATACCATCGCTTTTAAATAATACTTTATCATCTAAAACGTTAGTATCTATTTTAATATCACCACGAATAATATCTTTTAAATGTAGTGTTTGATCTTGTGGACTTTTAAATCTAATTACGTAATCGTCTCCAGCATCTAATTTAGCTTTAACTTGCGTTTCTGTAAGTGCTAACGAGTTGCTTAAATTTAAGCGATTATGCCAATTATAAATAAACGTTTTACCATTAGACTCGTCTTGAGTTCTATGAAAATCTAATTCCTCTGACGTATCAAAAGCATAGTAAGCATTTCCGCTAGCAATTAATTGGTCAGCATATTGTTTATATAAAGCTTTACGTTCACTTTGTCTGTAAGGTCCAAATTTTTCATTTTTACCTGGTCCTTCATCAAAAGGGATATTACACCAATTTAAGGCGTCCACAATGTATTGCTCTGCACCTTCTACATAACGATTTTGATCTGTATCCTCAATACGTAATACAAAAGTTCCGTTATGTTTTTTGGCAAATAAATAGTTAAAAAGAGCTGTACGTACACCTCCAATATGTAAAGGTCCTGTTGGACTTGGTGCAAAACGCACTCTGACTTGTTTTGACATCTTGTTTTGTTTGAGTGTACAAAGATAGAATAGAGTAGTAGAAACAGCAAAAAAATAAGGATAAAGAACAGCTTTATACACAGGCTTTTTTTCCGCGTAAGCGATTACCTTTAACAATAACTTATAATCCTAAATATTTAGGTGTAAAAATAAAAATGTATTTTAGTCAGTTAAATAGCAATTACTTGAATAATTTTAACACAATACAGACCAAATTAGAGCAATTTATTAGAAAATATTATACTAATGAGTTGATTAAAGGTGCGCTATTATTTTTTAGTATTGGCTTGCTGTATTTTATTTTTACACTGTTAATCGAACATTTTTTATGGCTAAGTCCAACCGCTAGAACCGTTTTGTTTTGGTTGTTTATAATTGTCGAATTAACGCTGTTTGTTAGATTTATTGTTCTACCATTAGCTAGATTATTTAAACTTAAAAAAGGTATTGATTATAAAAAAGCATCTTCAATTATTGGTAATCATTTTCCAGAAGTTAACGATAAGTTACTTAATGTTTTACAATTAAAGGAAGCTGGTAGTCAATCGGAATTATTATTGGCAAGTATTGATCAAAAATCAGAAGAATTAAGCCCAATACCGTTTAAGTTAGCAGTTAATTTTAAACAAAACATAAAGTATTTAAAATATGCAGCTATACCTATTTTAATATTTGTAATTGCTGCTATTTCTGGTAAGTTAAATTGGTTTAGCGACAGCTACAAAAGGGTTGTTAATTATCAAACTGCTTATGAGCCTCCTGCTCCTTTTGCTTTTTTTGTGTTAAATGAAAACTTACAAACTACCCAAAATAAAGAATTTAGATTATTAGCAACAACCCAAGGCGACGTAGTACCTGATAATGTTAAAATTACTTACAATAACGAAACTTATTTTTTGCAACAACGTCAATCCGGAACTTTTGAATACGTTTTTGAACAACCCAATACAGACATAACATTTAATTTTACTGCTAATGGTGTTACTAGTAAACCATACACTTTAAAAGTTGTAGAAGTACCTACATTGGTTGGGTTTGATATGCATTTGGAGTATCCAAACTATACCAACAAACGTAACGAAACTTTAAAAGGTATTGGTAATGCAATTGTACCACAAGGAAGCAAAATTACATGGCAACTTAATACTAAAGCGACGGAAAAGGTTGATTTAATAAGTACAGATACTATTGCTTTTTCTAGTATAAAATCTGGTTATTTTGAGATCTCAAAAAAGGTATATTCTAATTTTGATTACAACATTAGCACCAGTAATAAGTCTATTAAAAATTACGAAAACTTAGCTTACGGTATTACTATTATCAAAGATCAATATCCTGATTTAAAGTTAGAAGTTAAGGTAGATAGTTTAGATAATCAAACCCTTTATTTTAAAGGACAAGTAAGTGATGATTATGGATTAAGTAAGCTGCAATTGGTATATTATCCAAGAGATATTCCAACTGGTAAAAAAACGTTAAACATTCCAGTCGCAAAATCTAATTTTGATCAATTTATAAGCAGCTTTCCTAATAACTTATCAGTAGATGCAGGTGTGTCTTATGATTTGTATTTTGAGGTATTTGATAACGACGCTGTTAATAGTATTAAAAGTACTAAAAGTTCTGTGTTTAATTTTAGAAAACGTACACAGGATGAGGAAGAAGAAAAGCAATTACAAGAGCAAAATCAAACCGTTAAGGATTTAAATAAGTCTTTAGAAAAATTTGACAAACAGCAAAAGGAGTTACAAGAGTTATCTAAAACGCAAAAAGAAAAAGCTGAATTAAACTTTAATGATAAGAAAAAATTTGAAAACTTTTTAAAACGTCAGAAAGAACAAGAACAAATGATGAAGCAATTCAACAAAAAGTTGAAGGATAATTTAGACGAATTTCAAAAAGATAAAAAGGAAGACGATCAGTTTAAGGAAGATTTAAAACAACGTCTTAAGGATAATGAAGAGCAACTTAAGCAAGATGAAAAATTGCTTGAAGAATTAGAAAAACTAAAAGACAAATTTAGTAAAGAGCAGTTTACAAAAAAGTTGGACAATCTTGCTAAAAAGGCTAAAAGTCAAAAACGAAGTTTAGAACAATTGGTAGAGCTTACTAAACGTTATTATGTGACTAAAAAAATGGAAAAAATTAGTGACGAGCTTGATAAATTGGCAAAAGAACAAGATAAATTAGCTAATAGTAAAGCGGAAGAAAATACTAGTGACAAACAAGACGAGATCAATAAAAAATTTGAAGATTTACAAAAACAATTAGAGGATTTAGAAAAGGATAATCAAGATTTAAAAAATCCGATGGATGTACCTCGAGACAAAAATAATGAGGAAAACATTAAGGAAGAGCAGCAAGAGGCAAGTGATCAGTTACAGGAAAAAGAAACTGCTAAGGATGAGAAACAAAAAAAAGATAAACAACAGTCAGCAAAACAAAAGCAAAAAAGTGCAGCTCAAAAAATGAAAAAAATGAGCCAAAGTATGCAGATGCAAATGGCTGGTGCTGCGCAAGAGCAACTAGAGGAAGATATTGCGATGTTACGTCAGATCTTGGATAATTTGGTAATTTTTTCTATGGATGAAGAAGCTTTAATGAAACAATTTAAAAGCATAGAAATTAATCATAATGAGTATGCGACTTACCTTAAAAAACAAAAAGAACTTCGTACACATTTTGAGCATGTTGATGATAGTCTTTTTGCTATATCATTAAGACAGCCTAAGTTTTCTGAAGATATAAATAGAGAGATTAACGAAGTATATTATAATATAGATATGGCGTTAGACGAGTTTTCTGAAAATAAGATTTATCAAGGTGTATCGTCACAACAATATGTAGTTACTTCTGCCAATAATTTGGCTGATTTTTTAAGTGGTGCTTTAGATAATATGCAAAACCAAATGGGTATGCCATCTCCAGGACAAGGTGAAGGAGGTATGCCAATGCCAGATATTATTATTAGCCAAGAAGAGTTAGCTAAAAAAATGGGTGAAGCCATGAAAAAAGGTAAAGAAGGTAAAAAGGGAGAAGAAGGTGTTAAAGGTGAATCTGGTGAAAACGGAAAAGCTGGCGAAAGTGGAAAGGACGGAAAAGACGGTAAATCAGGAGAAAATGGCGATGGAGAAGGACAAGGTGAAGGTAAGGGTAAAGGTGGTAAACCAGGAGAAAATGGTCAAGGTCAAGGCGGAAGTCAACAAGGTGATAATGGATTAAATGAAGAAGGTAATGCTGAATTATTTAAAATTTATCAAGAACAGCAAATGTTGCGTCAAGCTTTAGAAGAGCGATTGGATAAAGAAGGTTTAGGCGAAAGTAGAGAAGCAAAGCAATTATTAAAAGACATGGAGCAGGTTGAGTTGGATTTAATTAACAAAGGTTTTACCAATCAAACGCTTAGTAAAATGCTGAATATTCAGCATCAGTTATTAAAACTCGAAAATGCAGTATTACAACAAGGTCAAGAACAAAAGCGACAATCTGAAACTAATACAACAGCGTTTAAAAATACAACTAACAACCAAATAGATAAGGCTAAACAATATTTTAATACAACTGAGATATTGAATAAGCAAACCTTACCTTTGCAGCAAATTTATAAGCAAAAAGCACAACAGTATTTTAAACAACAAAATGATTAGTTTTAATAACGAAACCGATTTTAAGCTTCAAGATGAGGCTAAAATCTCTAAATGGATATCTTCTATTATTTTAAAAGAAAACTGCAAGGAGGACGAGATAAACTATGTGTTTTGTGATGACGAGTATCTACATAAATTGAATGTAGAATTTCTACAACACGACACACTGACCGATGTTATTAGTTTTGATTACTCGGTAGGAAAAACACTACAAGGAGATATTTTTATTTCTGTAGAACGTGTTGCGGATAATGCGAAAGATTTTGATGTTTCATTCGATGCAGAATTACATCGTGTTATAATTCATGGTATTTTACATTATTGTGGATATAAAGATAAGACTGAAGCTGATGCTAGCTTAATGCGTACTAAAGAAAACGAAGCATTAGCGTTATTAAAAGCAATGTAATTGTTTGTTGTATATTTGCACGCTTTTAAAAGTAAAATAATAAAAACGTTCCACGTGGAACAATCAATATAATGATACTGAGTTTTGCTTGGTATTAATTCAAATTAAAATTATGTTTAACGAAGTATATGATGTAATTGTAGTTGGAGCTGGTCATGCAGGAAGTGAAGCAGCAGCATCTGCAGCTAATATGGGAAGCAAGACTTTGCTAATTACCATGAATTTACAAAACATTGCTCAAATGTCTTGTAATCCTGCAATGGGTGGAATTGCTAAAGGACAAATTGTAAGAGAGATTGATGCGCTTGGAGGTTACTCTGGTATTGTAAGTGATACCTCTGCTATTCAATTTAAAATGCTAAACAAATCTAAAGGACCTGCAATGTGGAGTCCAAGGGTCCAAAGTGACAGAATGCGTTTTGCTGAAGATTGGCGTTTGATTTTAGAGCAAACTAAAAACCTTGATTTTTATCAAGAAATGGTTTCTGGGTTAATTGTGGAAAATGGAAAAGTTACGGGTGTGACAACATCACTTGGAGTTAAGGTAAAAGCTAAAAGTGTTGTCTTAACTAATGGTACTTTTTTAAATGGTTTAATCCATATTGGAGATAAAAATTTTGGTGGAGGTAGAGCAGGAGAAAGAGCTGCAACTGGAATTACTGAGCAGTTAGTTAATTTGGGTTTTGAATCTGGTAGAATGAAAACCGGAACACCACCAAGAGTGGATGGTCGATCTCTGGATTTTTCTAAAATGGTCGAGCAACCTGGAGATGTTAATCCAGAAAAATTTTCATATTTAGACACTACAAAACCATTAACTTATCAACGTTCTTGTCACATGTCTTATACAAGTGAAAAGGTTCATGATTTATTGCGCGAAGGTTTTGATCGTTCGCCAATGTTTAATGGTCGTATTAAAAGTTTAGGACCTAGATATTGTCCTTCTATAGAGGATAAAATTAATCGTTTTGCGGATAAAAATAGACATCAATTATTTGTGGAACCTGAAGGTTGGAATACTTGCGAATATTATATAAATGGCTTCTCAACTTCGCTTCCAGAAGATGTTCAATTTAAAGCATTACGTTCTGTAGTTGGTTTTGAAAACGTTAAGTTTTTTAGACCAGGTTATGCTATAGAATACGATTATTTTCCACCAACACAATTAAAGCACACTTTAGAAACTAAGTTAGTAGATGGCTTATATTTTGCAGGTCAAATTAACGGTACAACAGGTTATGAAGAAGCAGCGTCTCAAGGTTTAATGGCAGGAATAAACGCAGCATTAAAAGTGCAAGAACGCGATCCTTTTATACTACAAAGAGACGAAGCTTATATAGGTGTTTTGGTTGATGATTTAATAACTAAAGGAACTGAAGAGCCATACAGAATGTTTACTTCTAGAGCGGAATATAGAACGTTATTACGTCAAGATAATGCAGATATAAGATTAACACCAAAAGGATTTGATTTAGGTTTAGCTAGCGAAAAACGTTTAAGAAGAATGGAGGAGAAGCATGATGCAGCTGAAAAATTTGTGCAATTTTTTAGAGACACAAGTGTTACACCTGACGAAATTAATCCTGTGTTAGAAGCAAAAGATTCTGCTGCAATTAGACAGCAAGATAAGATGTTTAAAATGTTTGCTAGACCAAATATTGGTATTGAAGATATGAAGCAAATTGAATCTGTTTCAGGTTATATTAATGATAATAATTTGGATAGTGAGGTTATTGAACAAGCCGAAATTCAAGTGAAATATTCAGGCTATATTGCAAAAGAAAAGAATAATGCAGATAAGCTTACGCGTCTAGAAAATATAAAAATTCCACCTAATTTTGATTATTCAAAACTGCAGTCTATGAGTTTTGAAGCAAGAGAAAAACTTAAAAAAATACAGCCTGTAACCATCTCTCAAGCATCAAGAATTAGTGGTGTATCACCATCAGATATTTCTGTTTTGTTGGTGTATATGGGTAGATAAATTGGATAAAAAAAACAGAACGTTCCACGTGGAACGTTCTGTTTTTTTATTTATTGATGGATAACATAATTGTATTCTTATCAAAAAATGAATCAAAATATAAGTAATTGTGGCTAGTCAAAATAATCAAAATGTGTTTATAGAAGTAAAAGATCACTCAGTTTCTGGAGAGGTTTTTAAATTAATTGAAAACAAAACTTATGGTTATTTGGAAACGATTCCTAAACCAACTTTAGATAAATTACCAGAATATTATAAAACCGAGGATTATATTTCTCATACAGATTCTAAAAGAAATCTATTAGAAAACGTGTATCATGCAGTAAGGGAGATAGCATTAAAGCGAAAACTAAAGTTGATTGATTCATTTCAAACTAACGATAAATACGTTTTAGATTATGGTTGTGGTACAGGAGATTTTTTAAAAACTGCATTAAATAATGGATGGCATGTTTCCGGAATTGAACCAAATGAGGAAGCAAGATTAATAGCAAATCAAAAAACTAAAAACGCAGTATTAGATCTGTCACAAATAAAAACTTTAAAAACTCAAAGTTTTGATGTTATCACCTTGTGGCATGTTTTAGAACATATCCCAAATTTAGAAGAACAAATCACACTACTTAAAACGTTACTTAAACCAAACGGTGTTTTAATTATTGCGGTACCAAATTACAATAGTTACGACGCTAAACATTATAAACAATTTTGGGCAGCTTTTGATGTGCCAAGACATTTATGGCATTTTAATCAAACTTCAATTTCAAATTTATTTAAGACAGTTAATTTAAATGTTCAATTTACTAAGCCTATGCTTTTTGATTCATATTATGTTAGTCTATTATCTGAAAAATATAAATCTGGACGAATGAATATATTTAAAGCTTTTTGGATTGGTTGTGTTTCAAATTTTAAAGCAAGGTCTTCTGGGCAATATTCTTCATTGATTTATACGCTTAAAACAGCTAAAAAGTAATTTAATAATCAGGATTAAAAGATTTCAAGTCTTAATATATAAATATATTGCTTTTATTAAAAAATGCCTTAAACGCGCTTATATGAGGTCATTTTTAATAACTATTTCTTATTTAGAATTAAAATTATTATAAAAAATTCTTATTCTTTTAAAATCTGTTAAAAAAAATAAAATTTGACATATTTAATTATTTACATTTGCTCAAAATCAAAATAAATTAAAATGAAAAAAATAATAGGTTTAGCAATTGTTGCATTAGTATTTACATCTTGTCAAAAGCAAAAAATTGCTTACGTTGATAATGGTCTTGTAATTAATGAAATTAAAGAGAAAGTAGATTTAGAAGCAAGATATAATGAAAAGGATGAAGCCTTTAAAAAAAAGGTAGATAGTTTCCGTCAGGTATTTCAAGTTGAATACCAAAAAGTAGCAACGCTTTCTAAAAGTCAACAAGAATCAGAATTACAAGCTTTAAACCAAAAAGCACAAGGCTTACAACAAACTTGGCAAGCAGAACAGCAAAACTTTCAAAATGAATATCAAGTAGAAATAGATTCTTTAATATCTAAAGTTAAAGGTTTTGTAAAGGATTACGGAAAAACTAATAATTATGATTACATTTTAGGGACTGTAGAGAATTCTCCAAGTGTAATGTATGGAAAAGAGGAGAATGATTTGACTCAAAAAATCATTGAAGACTTAAATGCTGCATATAAAAAGTAAGATTTTTACAGATTTTTTAAAAAAGGCGATTAACTACTGTTAATCGCCTTTTTTGACTTATAATACTTTAAATATCAGTCTTTTTGATATAAATAGCTATATTTATTGCGCTATTAATTATTTTCAATAAAGATTATGAGAGGCTTGCTTTTGCGCTTTGCTATCTTCATTTCTATGTTTTCGTTTACTTATGCTCAGCAAACAGTACCATTTACAACGCAAAAAGCGTTTTATATTTATGGTGATGCTGCAGTAATAGGTAATAACATATTAAGTAAAGATAAACAAGAACCGTACAATGATTATCTGTTAACCAACGATGATATTGATATGGTCTATGTGGATATTGATCAGGATAAAACGACGTTTTCATCTAGTTCTGCCAATCTTAAATTACCTGATAATCAGTCTAAAATTGCATATGCAGTCTTGTATTGGTCCGCAACATACAGTTATATAAAAGGAACAAGAAGAGAAGAGGATGCTCAATTTTATTTTCAAGGAAATCGACAAAAAAACAGGTCTTTAATTAACAAGGTAAAACTTAAATTACCTGGAGAAAATTATCAAAATATTACAGGTAATGTGTTGTTTGATGGAGCAAAAAATCCAGCGTTTGCTTTAAATGCGCCTTACGTTTGCTTTGCAGATGTTACTAAACAATTACAAGAGGTTAAACAAGTAAATGGAGAATACACAGTAGCTAATATTAATGCAACCCAAGGATATGTAGCTGGTGGAAGTGCAGCTGGCTGGATGTTGTATGTTGTTTACGAGGCACCAACTAGTAAACCTAAGTATATCACTACTTTTAATGGTTTTTCTCATATTGGTAATCAACCAGAAATCATTTCATTGGACGATTTTAAAACACCAGATAAAGGAGCGACTAGTACAGCAATTGTATTAGCAACTTTAGAAGGGGATTCTGCATTGTCTGGAGATCAATGCATTGTCGCTAACCCAGTAACTAACAAAGCGTGGCAATTACAAGCTCTTAACAGGGATAAAGATAATTTTTTTAGTAGTCAAATAACTTCAGTATCCACAGCTAATACTGTTAGATATCCAAACAGTAGCAATACTTTAGGATTTGATTTGGCAACAGTTACTTTACCAAATAATGATGAGGCAGTAATAGTCAATGGAACAGAAAAAGTTGACCTTATTTTTAATACTAAACAGGATCGTTTTTACTTGTTTTTTACTGCTTTTAATACTGAAATTAGTGAGTCATTTTTTAAAGAAATTCAATCAAATACACCTGTAAATGCTATTGTTTTAACGTCAGAAAAACTTAATTCAAATACTATTTTAATACCTGATAATGAGGTGTTTAAGTCTGAAATAGAAACAATAAAGACTATTTCTAAAACGGATATTAAAACTATCGGTCAAGCCGAAAATTATAACATTACTACACAATCCTTTGCTTTAAAACAACCAGTAATTATTAAAAAGGAGCTAAAGCAAGAATTGGTTGTGCCTATGTCTAGTGAGATAATATCGTCTAAGTCCCAAAATGAAGCGCTAGCTAAAGGAGATGTTTTAATTTCATCTACTAATTATGTGCGCGCATTAAAAATAGAAGACAAACCTTTAGAAACACAAGCATTTAAGTTGTTATTAGAAAAAAACGCAGCACTTATAGAAGGTGCAAAAGAAGGCTATTATGTTATAAATAAGTTTTTTTCCGAATCCCAAAATGCAATTAATTGGCAAAAATATTTAAAAGAAAAAGGTTACGATAGTCAGATACTTATTGATGAAACTGAACAGTTATTTTATGTTTACGTCTTTCATACCCAAAATTTTTATGATGCTTACATGCAGCATAAAACATTACTGAATAACGCTCTTTTTAGTCAAAATTGGGTATTTAAAGTTAATATGATTGACTATTAACTACTTAAGTATATACAAGGCCATTAAGGTTGGAATTAAGTAAATTACAATAGTTCTTGCGCCATCATAGTCTTTTGCAACACGTTGACCAAACAATAAAAGCAGTAGTGTTATAGCACTTAAAATTGCAGCATAAAAACCAAAACTGGTATTACTATCAATTATTAAAGTAAAGCAACCTATTACAGCAAATACGCCTGCAATGGTTTCTAAAATTAATATTATAGCGACATTTAAAGGTACCATATTAGCCATAAATGTTTTTGAAAAATGACCTTTTAGCCATTCAATATTACCTTTCCAATCGGTTATTTTATCGTATCCTGATTGTAAAAAAGTTATAGCTAAAAACAGTAGTAAAATTAGCTCTGTAATGTTATTAAGTACGTTATTCATAAAAGTTGGTTTTTAAAATTAGTTAGTCACTTTTAGCAATAAAATTGGATTCCATTATTGATAATGGATATCGTGATTTTACCAGGAGCAATTTGTTCTCCATCGGCTTGAAAGTATGTATTAGTATTGTTATTTTCTATTAAAAGATTATTTGTCTTAAAGGTTTTTACTTTGTCATGAAACACTATTTTACCATTAAATAATTTAAAGATATTTTTTATAATATCCCATTTGTAAAAACGGTTAGCAATGGTTATATCAAATAGGCCATCTTTAGGATTTGCTTTATGCGTTAATTGCATACCAGAACCAGTGTATTTACAAATCCCTATCTGTATCATAAAGCAAGACTTTATGTTTATAACCTCAGATTTTGTAGTTATTTTGGTTTCAAAAAAACGATATTTAAAAAGGCCTTTTAAAGCGCCTAAAATGTAGGTAAATTGACCAAAAGTCCTGTTGTTATTAACAATGTTTACCACTAAACCATCAAAGCCAATTCCGGTTAGGTTTAAAAAATATTTATTTGAAATGTTTTGATCTAAGTAATTAATACAACCAACATCTTGAGTATTAATTGTTCCGTTTAAAATAGTATCTAAAGCCTTATTTACGTTTTTTGATATACCATGTGTCTTTACCCAATCATTACCAGTTCCAACAGGTATAACGCCAAAAATGATGCTCTTGTAATTACTATTATCCTGACTAAATACACCATTAATAAAATTGTTTAATGTACCGTCACCACCAATAATTATAAATTGTTTATGGCCTTTTTTAATAGCTGTATGTGTAATTTCAATTTCGTGATTGGGATGAGTTGTAAAACTATACTCAATATTAAAATAAAGATTTAATTTGGACTGTATAGCTAGCCAAACCTTTTTACCATGTCCGTTTCCAGAAACAGGATTAATGATCACAAAAAAATTACGTTTTGCTGTCAATTTAATCTTGTTTAGCGTGTAGTAATCGCGTTAGCTTAATACTTAAGTCAGTTAGTATTATTTTAGAATTTCCGTTACGTTCTATATGGTAAATAGCATCGTTTAACTCGTTAGAAATATCCATTATATTATTATTGTGAATAAAAGGAGCAAACTTAGCTATATCAAAATTTTTGCTTTTAGTTTCAAAGTAAACTAATTCTTCAGCACCATAATTTAGTAACATGGCTTGTCGGAAAAAATCTAAGCAAAAATTTAAAAACTGTTTTTGTGTTTCTCGTCCAGTTTTAGCAATGTCTTCGCTCCATCCAATTAAATCATGGATTGCACCTTTATTTCCTTTAGCTTTAAAAGCAGCACGAATCCAAAAAATAAACCACTGCTCAAATTGGTCATCTTCACTATCATGATAGACTAAATCACACGCTTTATTATAATTTCCATCCGCTTGGTGTGCTATTTTTGTAGCAGTAGCATCATCCAGATTAAATTGTTTAATAATTCCCGATTTAATATCGTCTTCGGCTAATGGAGGAAAATGTAAAATTTGACAACGCGATCTTATGGTGTTAATTATCTGTTCTTCCTCTTCTGCAATTAAAATAAAAACGGTATTGTTTGGTGGCTCTTCAATTAATTTAAGCAGCTTGTTAGCAGCTTGTGTATTCATTTTTTCAGCCATCCAAATTAGCATGACTTTATAACCACCTTCGTAAGATTTTAAACTTAACGCTTTTACAATATCTAAAGCTTCATCTACACCTATTTGACCTTGTTTATTGTCAACGCCTAATAGTCTGTACCAATCAAATAAGTTTCCGTAAGGTTGTTCTTTAAGTAATTGCCTCCATTCTTCTAAAAAATAAGAAGAAACTGGATGTTTCTTAACCTTATCTGTAGTGGTAACAGGAAACGCAAAGTGTAAATCTGGGTGAGAAAAATTATTAAATTTTAAATTACAAACTTCGTTTTCTCCTGTGTTTTCACCCAAAGTGTTTTTACACAAAATATATTGCGCATAAGCAATAGCCATAGGCAAGGTTCCGGAACCCTCAGGTCCAACAAAAAGTTGGGCATGTGGTATACGACCATTATTAGCACTTGTTGTTAAGTGTTTTTTAATATGATTTAATCCTAAAATATCACTGAAAAGCATAGGCAAATATAGTTTTCCTATTATTGAAAAACTATTTTTATTAAAAATTGATTTTAGCTTAACAAATTTAAAGTATGGCAGTATTTGTATATATTTGAGGATTATTAATTGTTCTACATCTTTAAAATGAAAAAGTTATTTGGCTTACTTTTTATTATAACAGGATCTTACCATGTTATTGCGCAAGAAACTGAACAAGTAAATTCAGTCACCAATGGAGGTCTTGAATTTAAATCTTTAAACGAATTCTACATTTTTGGAGATACTGCAGTAATTGGTAATAACATTTTAAGTGAGGATGATAAAGATGCTTTTAATGATTTAACGGTTAATAACGACGATACTAAAATGCGTTATGTTGATATTGACAGAGACACCGAAACTTTTAGCTCTAGCCAAGCAACGCTAACCTTACCAGAGGACTTTAAAAAGATAGCATATGCAGGCTTATATTGGTCAGCAACCTATGCTTATGAAAAAGGAACACGTAAAGAGCAAAAAGGTAATTACGATTATCGAGGCAGTGGAGAGCGATCTGCAGTAATTAATCAGATTAAATTTAAATTACCTAATCAAGAGTATTTGGATGTAACAGGAGAAGTAATATATGATGGGTCTACAGATCCAACACACGCCATTAATGCACCTTATGTGTGTTATGCAGACGTAACATCGTTATTAAAACAAGCAGAAAATAAATCAGGCGATTATGTCGTTGCTAATGTAAAAGCTACAGAAGGCTATTTGTCTGGTGGTAGTGCAGCAGGTTGGATGTTATACGTAGTATACCAATCACCTACAGACAATCCAAGATACATATCAACGTATCATGGTTTTGCTTTAATTAATAAGCAAGAACCTTTGGATTTAGAATTTAAAAATTTTAAATCCGTAGAAAAAGGAAATGTAAAAACATCGGTAATACTATCTGCTTTGGAAGGAGATTCCGCATTAGAAGGTGATGATTTTGCAATAATAAAGCAGCGTGATGGTAGTTTTCAATCATTAAGTAATGGAGCACGCTATCAACAAAACTTTTTCAATAGTTCTATTACTAATAATAGTATAAAAAATAGGGATCGACTACCTAATAGTGAGAATACGCTTGGATTTGATATTGCACAACTTGATATTCCTAATTATAATAATGCAATAATTAATAATAGTACAAGTCAAACAACGCTTAGATTAAAGACACAAGCAGATAGATTTTACCTGTATTTTACAGCATTTCAAACAGAAATAGCTCAAAATTATTTTGACGACATTGTACAAGATAATAACCCAAGTGCAAGCCAAACAGCTAATGTATCTCCAGAGATTGTAAGATCACAACCAGAAACAGTACCAAGCTATAATACTAAAAAGAAACGTCAACCATATAGTTACACAAAACGTGGATTAAAGTCCAAAGCATTTAAATATTTAAAAAATAAAAAAGCGACAACTATTGCAGGAATAGAAGGTGGCTATTATGTTATAGCAGGTGTCTTTGCAGAAAACATGAGAGCAAGAAAATGGACAGATTATTTAAATAACAAAGGGTATACAGCAAAAGCGTTTATTAACCCTAAAAACAGTTGGAATTACGTCTATTTATTTAGAGGAGATACCGCAGAAGAAGCCTTTAAAATGGCAGAAGATTTAAAAACAAATTACAGATATAGAGATACTTGGGTTTTAAAAGCAAACCTAAACTAAAAACATAGCAAATAAATGAAAACACTTAACGACTTTAATTTTAAAAACAAAAAAGCTTTAATTCGTGTAGACTTTAATGTTCCTTTAGACGCGGACTTTAATGTTACAGATGCTACCAGAATTCAAGCAGCAAAACCAACCATAATCAAAATATTAGAAGATGGTGGAAGTTGTATTTTAATGTCTCATTTAGGAAGACCAAAAGGTGCTCAAGAGGAGTTTTCGTTAAAACACATAGCAAATAAAGTAGAAGATATTATTGGTGTGGAGACTCAGTTTGTTTCGGACTGTGTAGGTGAAGCTGCAGAAAAAGCAGCAGCTAACCTTGAACCAGGAAAAATACTTATTTTAGAAAATTTACGTTTTCATGAAGAAGAGTCTAAAGGCGATGTCGCTTTCGCGGAAAAACTAGCCAAACTAGGAGACATTTATGTAAATGATGCGTTTGGTACAGCACACAGAGCGCATGCGTCTACAACAATAATCGCACAGTTTTTTCCAGAAAAAAAATGTTTTGGTTACCTTTTAGAGCAAGAAATTAAAAGTATTGATAAAGTAATGAAAACTGGCGAAAAACCGGTATTAGCAGTGCTTGGAGGTGCAAAAGTATCCTCTAAAATTACTATAATAGAAAACATTTTAGACAAAGTAGATCACTTAATTATTGGAGGAGGTATGACCTTTACCTTTGTTAAAGCACAAGGAGGTAGTGTTGGAGATTCTATTTGCGAAGATGATAAAATGGACTTAGCATTAGACATTTTAAAACAAGCTAAAGCAAAAAACGTACAGATACATTTACCAGTAGATGTTTTGGCAGCAAATGCGTTTAGCAACGATGCAGACACCCAAGTTGTGGATGTTAATAAAATACCTGACGGATGGCAAGGTTTAGATGCTGGTCCAAAATCCAAAGCTATATTCCATGATGTTGTAATGCAATGCAAAACAATACTTTGGAATGGTCCTTTAGGTGTTTTTGAAATGGAAAATTTTGCAAACGGAACGATAGAGTTAGGTAACTCCATTGCAGAAGCTACTAAAAATGGAGCATTCTCATTAGTTGGAGGTGGTGACTCTGTTGCTGCAGTTAAGCAATTTGGTTTTGAAAACAAAGTAAGTTACGTAAGTACAGGAGGAGGAGCAATGCTAGAAAGTTTAGAAGGTAAAACCCTTCCAGGAATTGCTGCAATTTTAGACTAAAAGTAAACGTTACAGCATAAAATCAAACAAATAATAAATGCAGCATTTAAAAACATATATCTCCTTTTTATTAGTCCTATTTGGCTTTACATTTAGTGTGGCTCAAGACACATTACAAGCGCAAACAAGATTAACTCAGGATAAACTGATAGAAGGAGAAAACTACGTTATTGATACAATAATTGATGGTCAAGCTTACTTTAAAAAAACAGTAGAGGGATTACAACCTTTACCACAAGTTTTAGAAGATCACGAATTTGCTTCTAAAATTGATGAAAAATGGCTTGAAGAGTTATATAGTAACACACTTTATGATACCATTTACAGAGACGTTTCAGGATTAAAATATGATGCAGTTTATTATCCAGAGTTAACTACAGATACTTTAAAAGCTAGACTTTCTCGCTTAAACGCAAGAACACCTTTTAATGTTGAATATAACCCTGGTTTAGAAAGCGTTATTAAGTCCTTTTTAAAAAATCGTCATCATTCATTTGAGCGTTTAATGGGTTTAAGTAACTATTACTTCCCTATGTTTGAGCGCGAACTTGATAATTACGACATTCCTTTAGAAATGAAATATTTAGCAATTGTAGAGTCTGCTTTAAAACCAAGAGCTAGATCTAGAGTTGGAGCAACCGGTTTATGGCAGTTTATGTTTGCAACAGGTAAGGAATATGGTTTGGATGTAAGTAGTTATGTGGATGAGCGCAGTGATCCGATTAAAGCGACTATTGCTGCTTCACAATATTTATCAAAATTATATAAATTATTTGGAGATTGGGATTTAGCATTAGCTGCATATAATTCTGGTCCAGGTAATGTTAGCAAGGCTATTAGACGCTCTGGTGGTTATCAAAACTATTGGAATATTAGACCTAATTTACCTAGAGAAACTGCTGGTTATGTGCCAGCTTTTTTAGCCACTATGTATATTTTTGAATATGCAAAGGAGCATGGCTTTGTACAACATAAACCAGAGTTTCATTTAATAGAAACAGATACAATTCACGTTAAACAAATGATTACTCTAGACCAAGTGTCAGAGTATACAGGTGTAGAGATAGAGACGCTTCAGTTTTTAAATCCAGCATACAAATTAGACGTTATACCTTATATAAAAGGTAAAAATTACACACTACGTCTACCACGAAATATTATTGGAGCTTTTGTAAACAACGAGGACCAATTGTATGCTCATGCAAAAGCAGAATTGGATAAACGAGAAAAACCATTACCTCAATTTCAGGATTCTGATACCAAAACAAGGTATAGGGTAAAACAAGGAGATTATCTAGGTAAAATAGCCAGGAAATTTGGCGTTAGAGTAAGTCAAATTAAGCAATGGAATGGGATGCGCAATAATAACCTTAAAATAGGTCAGCGATTAACCATATATCCTAGAAACGGAGTGCCAGTAAGCCAATCTAAAGCTGTAGCTTCGGTTAAAAAAAGTACTAAGCCAGTAAATGGAAAAACATATACTGTGCAACAAGGCGATAGTCTATGGAGTATCTCTCAAAAGTTTTCTGGTATTTCTGTCCAAAATATTAAAGATTGGAACGATATTAGTGGTACTAAATTAAAACCAGGAATGAAACTTTTAGTTTCTAAAGGGTAAGTAATCATTTAAATAGCATAATAAAATGAAAAAATTAGCTGTATTAATTGTATTAGTATGCACAATATTATCGTGCAACGAAGGGACAAAACAAAACCAGCGTATGGTCCCAAAATCTTCAGGAAACTTATATAACGTTAGTGTTGTTGTAGATAACGAGTTATGGAAAGGTAATGTTGGAGACGCTATTAGAGACGTATTAACTACTGTAGTACCTGGATTACCACAACCAGAGCCTATGTTTGATATTAATCAAATTCCGCCACAAGTTTTTTCTGGATTTGCTGCAAAAAATAGAATTGTTTTAAAAATAGAACAAAGCGACAAGTCTGAGATTAAAATAGCTACAGATGCGTATGCACAACCTCAAAAGGTAGTAGTTGTATCAGGACCAAATGACAGCAAAATTATTGAGGTTTTAAAGTCTAATAAAGATAAAATTTTAGATACGTTTAAAAACCAAGAAATTGAAGCACGTCAAACGTTGACAAACAACTCACTGCATACAAATAATAACATAGAAAAAAAATTAGGAATCTCGGTTAAGTTTCCATCTATCTATAGAATAGCTAAAGAGGATGGTGATTTTTTCTGGGTTAGAAAAAATTTAACAACAGGAACTAATAATTTTATGGTGTACCAAGTACCATTAGATGCTATAGATAAAGAAGGAGATATTACACAGCAAATTATAACTATTAGAGATAGTGTTGGTAAAAAGTATATTCCTGGACCAATAGATGGCTCATACATGAAAACCGAAGAAGCTTACACACCCTTTCTATTCACAACTATAATTGATAATAAACCAACTTATGAAGTAAGAAGCACTTGGGATATTGAAGGCACATATAATGCAGGACCATTTGTTAACTACATGGTAGAAGATAAAATTAATAACCGTTATGTAGTATTAGAAGGTTTTACCTTTGCACCATCAGTTAATAAGCGTGATTATATATTAGAGCTAGAATCTATTATTAAATCCTTGAAAATTAACTAAAGCAGTTTTAAGTCATAAAAAAACCCAATACATTGCATTGGGTTTTTTTATAATAAAGTAAGATTACTTTTTATCTTTATTGTCTTCTTCGTCTTTACTAGCGTCTTTAAACTCTTTAATTCCGCTACCTAGTCCACGCATTAATTCTGGAATTTTCTTTCCACCAAATAAAAGTAATATCGCTACCACTATTATTATCATTGATGTTGGTCCTGGCATACCTAAAAATATACTTGCTGAAATCATAACTAAAAATTTAGACCACAAAGTTAATAATTAAACTTTAATAATAACGTTAAAACACTAACTTTAGCTTTAGCTAAAGATGTTAGCACAATTTTTTATTTACTTTTGTTTTTAATATGGTAAAATCTGAAAAAAAATCTAAAAAAATTAAGAAGAAACTACTTCACAAGTACCGTTTAGTTATTTTAAACGATGATACTTTTGAAGAACGTCTTTCACTTAATTTAACGCGTTTAAACGTATTTATACTTGGAACAATATCTGCTATTTTATTAATTGTTTTAACCACCATTTTAATAGCTTTTACACCCTTAAAGGAATATATTCCAGGATATTCATCCACAACACTTAAAAAGAAAGCTGTTAAATTAAGTTTTCAAACAGATTCTTTACAACGTACTATTGATTTAAACGAAAAATATTTTGCGTCTATAAAACAAGTATTACAAGGTGAAGTAAGTACGGTTAAGTTTAATAAAGATTCTATCATACAGGCTGCTAAATTAGAAGCTAGTCAAGTTGATTTAAATCCAATTAAAGAAGATTCGATCCTTAGACAAAAAGTAGATAAAGAAGATAAATATAGCTTGTTTGAAACTGCTACATCCAAAGCAAACTTTGTTTTATTTCCGCCAGTAAATGGTACAATTAGCGAAAACTATAACGTTAAAACTAAACACTACGCTGTGGATGTTGTCGTTGCTAAAGACACGCCTATAAAATCTACTGCAGATGGAACTGTAATTTTTGCCGAGTGGACTGCTCAAACTGGTCACGTTATTATAATCGAACATAGTCAAGGTCTAATATCTGTATACAAACACAACGCTTCTTTAACTAAAGCGCAAGGTGATTTGGTTAAAGCAGGAGAAGTGATTGCTACTGCAGGAAATACAGGCGAGTTATCTACAGGTCCACACCTTCATTTTGAATTATGGAGTGACGGTTATCCAGTAAACCCAACTAATTTTATAGATTTTAAATAATGCCATCAATTAAAGCAGCTTTAGCTAAACCATTTGCAAAACGCATTTATAAAAAAGTGCAAAAATGGGCCAATAACCCAATTCAAACACAAGATAAAGTGTTTAAAGATCTTATTAGCCAAGCCTCAAGTACAACCTTTGGTATTGATCACGATTTTATTAGTATTAATAATTATCAAGACTTTATAAAACGTGTACCAATTAGGGATTATGAAGACCTTAAACCTTATGTGGACAAGGTTGTGGCTGGTCAAGAGAATATTTTGTGGCCAGGAAAACCATTATATTTTGCAAAAACGTCAGGTACAACTTCAGGCGCAAAATATATTCCGTTAACTAAAGACAGTATGCCAAACCATGTAAACGCAGCTAGAAATGCTATTTTACTTTACATACATGAAACAGGAAACGCCAAGTTTGTAGACGGAAAAATGATTTTTTTACAAGGAAGCCCAGTTTTAAAAGAACAAAATGGAATACAACTAGGTCGACTATCTGGTATTGTAGCGCACTTTGTCCCTAAATATCTTCAAAAAAATAGAATGCCATCATGGGAAACTAATTGTATTGAGGATTGGGAAACTAAAGTAGAAGCGATAGTCGAGGAGACAGTTAATCAAGACATGTCAATAATATCCGGAATTCCTTCGTGGGTACAAATGTATTTTGAAAAACTGCAACAAAAAACAGGTAAAAAAGTAGGAGACATATTTAAAAATTTCAACCTATTTATTTTTGGAGGTGTTAACTATGAACCTTATCGTGCAAAATTTGAAAACTTAATAGGTCGAAAAGTGGATAGTATTGAGTTGTATCCAGCAAGTGAAGGATTTTTTGCTTTTCAGGACAAACAAAATGTAAAAGGAATGTTATTGCAACTTGATTCTGGAATGTTTTACGAGTTTGTAAAAGCTGATCAGTTTTTTGATAACAATCCAAAACGTATTACAATTAAAGATGTGGAGGTTGGCGTTAATTATGTCATGATTATATCTACTAATGCTGGTTTATGGGCTTATAATATTGGAGATACTATAATGTTTACAGACACAAAACCCTATAGAGTAATTGTATCTGGTAGAATAAAACATTTTATTTCGGCTTTTGGCGAACATGTTATTGGTAAAGAGGTCGAACAAGCCATGAAAGAGGCTACACAAGGGACAGATATAAGAATAAATGAGTTTACAGTTGCGCCACAAATTAATCCGGAAGTAGGATTACCATATCATGAATGGTTTATAGAATTTGAAAACGCACCAAAAGACATTTCTGCTTTAGCAAAAAAAATAGACGCTTCGTTGCAAAAACAAAATAGTTATTACTTAGATTTGATAGAGGGAAAAGTATTACAACCTTTAAAAATTAGTAAGGTTAATAAAAATGGATTTCAAAATTACATGAAATCTATTGGTAAATTAGGAGGTCAAAATAAAATACCACGTCTAGCTAATGACCGCAAAATAGCAGACGCTTTAAAACCACACATTTTAGCTAAATAATATTATCTTTGGCCATTAAACACATTACATGAGTAGTATGATAAAACAACATGAAAGAACGAGAGCTCAAGAAAGCTCAAATGCAATAGAACGTATGTATATTACTATGCGTCACTTGTTTAATAGAGGGTTTTATAAGCCAATGGGTGTGTCTGGAGAGACACTTCGTGAAGCATTATTAGTGCTTAGACCAGAAATTTATGGGTCTATATCTGAAGAAAAAGCGGAGCTTGAAGGGTTACTTTACGTAATTGATAGATTGCCTCATGGTATTGAAGAGTGTCGATTTATTAATCTAACTAGTGATGAAGGCTATAAGGATTCTCATTTTGAAGCTATAATTCCTCCAAAACGAAGAAGAAACTGCTATCGTATTGATGATGAGCAAATGAATATTGAAATCACTAGAGGTCGCTCTGAGATTTATGATATATTAACGCATTTAACCTTTTTATTTGTCGAATCTCATAAAATTAGTAAGCGAGTTATTATTGATGAAAATGGCGCAACAACAAGAGATTGGCAAAAGCTAGAAGCAGCAGTATTAAACAAGAAAAAATTAACGCAAAAAGAACGTGAAATTGCGATCACGCATACCGCAAATATTTTAGGACGCACGTTTAAAGAGCTGTCTACCGTTTATAACGTTTTTGCATTGCCAAATAAACCAGAGCGTTTATTACATATTGTATATTGGTTAGGTAAATTAGCAATTGATGAGGTTGTTAATAATAACAAACGTACTGTAACTTTTAGTCCAGTGTTAAGAGAACGATTAGGTCACCATATCCATGGTGAAATCTGGGCTAACACGATAAAAAATACACTTAAAAAAGAAGGTCTTTTAGAAAGACCAATCCATATTATTAGTGCCAATTTACATAGTGTCATGAATACACTATACTCTCCAATTGCATTAAAAGCCGAAACCTCTAAAGCCGAAATTTTTAAAGTGTACGAAGCCTTAAGCCAAAGCGATAATAAAGCTTTGCGTAATAAGGTCACCCAAAAGGCGTTGCAACAAGGTATGATTTTTATTCCAGACACTTCTGGAACAAATATAGATGTTCAGATTTTTGATACTGCTAAGCTTGACTTATCAAAGACAGACTTAAACTTATCAAAACAAGATAAAAATTCTGAAGCACCTGTGCTTTTTGTTATGGATTATGCTTTTGGAGAACAAGCGTATGAAACAATTGACGAGTTTTTAAAACCGTTTAGAGAAGGAGACACTAAAACACATTTAAATATTGAGTCTATATCAATAATGGGTAAAGCAGGTATATTAGAAGGCGCAAAAGGAGATATAATGATACCTTCGGCACATATTTTTGAAGGAACAGCAGATAATTATCCTTTTGAAAATGAGTTAAACAAGTCTGATTTAGAAAATCAAGGTGTTGCAGTATATGAAGGAAGTATGATTACCGTTTTAGGAACATCACTTCAAAATAAGGATATATTAAAGTTTTTTTATAATTCTACTTGGAATGTAATTGGACTTGAAATGGAAGGTGCGCATTATCAAAAAGCAATACAAGCAGCATCTAAAGTTAGAGGTAGTATAAATCCAAACGTAAAAGTAAGATACGCATACTATGCTAGTGATAATCCATTGGAATCTGGTGGAACATTAGCTTCTGGAGGACTAGGAACTTCAGGTGTAAAACCAACCTATTTAATTACTAGGAAAATTTTACAACAAATATTCAATTAAATATATAAAAAGTATGAGTACAGAATTACAACCTGAAAAAAACAATAAGGACGACGTGGATTTAATTGTTTTTTTCAATTTAATTGGAAATACGTTTAATAAATTTCTGGTTTTTATAAAATCAATTTTTGTTGGTATTTATGGTCTGTTTATAGCATTAATTAGAGCTATATTTATTAATATTAAAATTATACTTGCAGTTGCTGTTGTGGCAATAATTGTAGGTTATGTATTAGATACACAAAAAGAAAAGGTGTATTATTCTGAAATGTTTGTAGTACCTAAATTTCAATCAAAATATGAATTGATAAACAGTATAAAATATTATAACTCGTTGATTGCAGTTGGAGACACAGAAGAATTAACATCTCAGTTTGGAATAAATGAAACAGAAGCAAAATCTCTGATGGGTTTTGAAGTAGAAATAGGTCCAGAGTCAAAAAACGAACAATTAGAAAGCTTTAATGGGTTTTTAAAAACCTTAGATAGTACAACAAAGACTAAAATTACTTTTGAAGACTATATAGATAATAGAAATATTTATACTGCCAATGTATTTTTGTTAAGAGCGCGTTCCCACAATTATAAGATATTTAAAAAGTTGGAAGGTGGTTTGTCTAAATCTATAAACAACGTGTTTTCTGATATAGAAAAGAAAAAAAGAGACTCTGTTTTAATTTTAGAAAAAGAAAACTTAGAGTTATCTTTAGTTGAAGTTAGAAAGATGAAAGACGCTTACTTAGATGTATTACAAAAAGAATCAGAAAAAAATATAGTATCTTCTAATCTAGGCAGCTCTTTAGGATTTCAAGTAGAGAAAACAGAAACAAAAGAGGACCAATTATTAACAAAAGAATTGGACATCTTAAAACAGTTAAATGGACTTAAAAAAGAGCTGGTAGTTAATGACGAAATATTTGAAAAAATTTCTTCATTTAAAGAAAAAGGGCTTTTAGAAAACATTTGGTATAAAAAATATAAAATAATATTCCCGCTTATAGCATTAGTTTTACTAGCTTTGGTAGGCTCTTTTATAAAGTTTTATAAGCATGTAGTCAATTATAAATAGGTATTAAATAGTACAATATTTTACAATGAGTGAAAATAATAAAGAAATAAAATCAAACAACGAAGAAGTAGATTTAGTTGTTTTTTTTAACCTAATAGGCAACACTTTTAATAAATTACTAAACAATATATTTAGGATATTTAAATATATATTTTCAGTATTAATTTTTACGCTTAGGTTTTTTATTAATAGATGGAAAATTATTTTAGGCATAGTGCTATTAGCAGCTGTCATTGGATATGCTTTAGAGAAAACTAAACCTACTGCTTTTCAAGCAGAGATGTTGGTAGAGCCTTATTTTAATTCTAAATTTCAATTGGTTAATAATATTGATTATTTCAACGCATTAATAGCTAGTGGTGACACGCAATCATTACAAAAAATATTTAAGATTGATAAAGAAACAGTAGGTGCTATTAATGGGTTTAGTATAGAGCCTGGACCTGAAACAGAAAATGACAAATTGTTGCAATATGAGAAATTTATTGCGCAGTTAGATAGTGTTAGAGCTCAAGAATATTCTTATGAGGACTTTATTAGTAATAGAAGTGAGTATGCAGGAAAGTTCTTTTTAATTAAGGCATATGCTTCAAGAGCTAACGTATTTAAAGATTTGGAAGATGGAATATTGACGTCTTTTGTAAATAATTATTCAAACAAAGCCATGAAAAGGCGTGATGATTTAATTAATATTCAAAAAGAAAATCTTGAAGATCAATTACAACAAGTAAAAGATTTACAAAATATTTATATTAATGTAATAGAAAGAGAATCTAATAATAAAGAAAAAAGCTTTAAAATTGGCGACATATCTATATCAGGTAGTGATGGTCAAAAAACTAGAGAATACGAGCTATTACAAGAAGAACAAAGAATAAGAAACGAGTTAAAAAAGTTAGAGGAACAAAAAATAGAAGAAGATGTTGTATTTGAGGTAATATCCAGCTTTCAGGAAGTTGGTAACATATCAAGTCATTGGAAAGAAAAATATTCAATTATTTTCCCAATAGTGTCATTAGTAATACTAATATTATTTTTTATGATTAGAAAAATAATTGTATATACTTTAAATTATGAAGAATAAAACCATACTTGTTACTGGAGGAGCAGGTTTTATTGGTTCTAATTTTATATCGTATTATTTAAATGAAAACCCTAACGTAAATCTGGTAAATTTAGACAACTTAACCTATGCTGGTGATTTGTCTAATTTATATGAAGTTGAAAATAATTCCAATTATACTTTTGTAAAAGGTGACATTTGCGATAGAGGTTTAATTGAGCAGTTGTTTAATAAGCATCAATTTGATGGTGTTATACATTTTGCAGCAGAATCTCATGTGGATAATTCAATTACTAATCCAGGTGCTTTTATAGATACTAATATTACAGGAACTTTTAATTTAATAGATGTAGCAAAATCTTATTGGATGTCAGCTCCTTTTCAATTTAAAAAAGGAAAAGAAAATAATAGATTTCATCATATATCTACGGATGAGGTTTATGGCTCTTTGGGTGATACAGGTTTATTTAAAGAGGATACACCATACGCACCTAATAGTCCATATAGTGCTTCAAAAGCAGCCTCAGATTTTATAGTTAGAAGCTATTTTCATACATATGGTCTTAATGTTGTTACAACAAATTGTTCTAATAATTATGGACCTAAACAACACAATGAAAAATTAATTCCAACAATAATTAGAAAAGCGCTTTCAGGAGAAAATATTCCTATCTATGGAGATGGTAAAAATATTAGAGACTGGTTGTATGTTCTAGACCACTGCAAAGGTATTGCTTTAGTTTTTACACAAGGTAAATCTGGTGAGACTTACAATATAGGAGGTAGAAATGAGCGTAACAATTTAACTATTGTGGATACTATATGTTCAATTTTGGACAATATTAAGCCAGCAAATAAATCTTATAAAGAGCAAATTACCTTTGTAAAAGATAGACCAGGTCACGATTTAAGATATGCTATTGATGCTACAAAAATTGAAAACGATCTAGGCTGGAAAGCAGACGAGAATTTTGAGTCTGGAATTAGAAAAACCATTGACTGGTATTTAAAAAAATATAATAGTTAATAAATTATCATTAATGAAAGGAATTATATTAGCAGGTGGATCAGGTACAAGGTTACATCCTTTAACCAAAGTATTAAGTAAGCAATTAATGCCTATTTATGATAAACCAATGATATATTATCCTTTATCCACATTAATCCATGCAGGTATAAGAGAAATTTTAATTATATCTACACCAGATCATTTACCCTTATTTAAACAATTGTTAGGAGATGGTAGCCAATTAGGATGTAATTTTGAGTATGAAGTGCAAAAGGCTCCTAACGGATTAGCCGAAGCTTTTATTATAGGGAAAAATTTTATCGGAAAAGATAAAGTAGCATTAATATTAGGAGATAATATATTTTATGGAACAGGTCTATCGGATTTATTAAAATCAAATATTAATCCAGATGGTGGTATTGTGTATGCTTATCATGTTACAGATCCTGAGCGTTACGGAGTTGTAAACTTTGATCAAGAAGGTAAAGCATTATCCATTGAGGAGAAACCAGAAAAACCAAAATCAAATTACGCAGTTCCTGGAATTTATTTTTACGATAACAATGTAATCCAAATTGCAGAAAACATTAAACCAAGTCATAGAGGTGAATTGGAAATTACAGATGTAAATAAAGCATATCTAGAACAGGGTAAATTACAAGTATCTATTCTGGATAAAGGTACCGCTTGGTTGGATACAGGTACATTTAACTCGTTGATGCAAGCATCGCAGTTTGTTCAAGTGATAGAAGAACGTCAAGGTTTAAAAATAGGAGCAATAGAAGAGGCTGCATATAGCAGTGGTTTTATTTCTAAACAACAATTAATAGATTTAGCAACACCATTACTAAAAAGTGGTTATGGTGAGCATTTAATTAGTTTAGTAAATCAATAATAAATGAATATTGTTAAAACAAAACTTAAAGATTGTTTCATTTTTGAACCAACCATTTTTGGTGATACTCGAGGCTATTTTTTTGAAAGCTATAATAAAAGTAAATTTGAATCTTTAATTGGTAAAGCAATTGATTTTATTCAAGACAATGAGGCTTTTTCTAATAAAGGAGCGTTAAGAGGGCTTCATTTTCAAGAAGGTAAATATGCCCAAGCTAAATTAGTTAGGGTAACACAAGGCTTAGTATTGGACGTAGCAGTAGATTTACGACCAGATTCTGAAACCTTTTTACAACATATAGCTGTTGAGTTATCTTCGGATAATAAAAAACAACTTTTTGTACCCAGAGGATTTGCACATGGTTATATAGTACTTAGTCAGACAGCAGTATTTAATTATAAATGTGATAATGTTTATAATAAAGACTCTGAAAACGGTGTAATATACAATGATAAAGACTTAAATATAGATTGGAAACTTAGTCCTGATCAATTTATAGTTTCAGAAAAAGATAAGATTCTTCCAACTATAAAAACACTTTACAAATGAAAAAAATCCTTGTAACAGGTTCAAACGGACAACTAGGATCATGTTTAAAAATAAAATCTAAAGAACAAGACACTTTAGATTTTGTTTTTTTAGATAGTAAAGGGTTAGATGTTACTAATGTCAACCAGATTAATAAAGTTTTTAGTGAAAACAACTTTGATTACTGTATTAATTGTGCTGCATATACAGCAGTTGACCAAGCGGAAGACGAGAGTGATATAGCTTATAATATAAATACTTTAGGAGCTAAAAATTTAGCTAAAGCCTCTAAAAAATTTAAAGTAATTTTAATTCATATTTCAACAGATTTTGTTTTTAACGGTAAAGCGGAAACGCCATACAAAGAAACAGATACCACAAACCCTTTAGGTGTTTACGGATCTACTAAATTGCAAGGAGAACATGAAATTCAATCTATATTAAGCGACTATTATATAATTAGAACTTCTTGGTTATATTCTGAATTTAAAAATAATTTTGTAAAAACGATGCTAAATCTAGCATCAAAAAGAAGTGAATTAAGTATTGTTAATGATCAAAAAGGGACTCCTACAAATGCAAACGATTTATCAGAAGCTATTGTAAAGGTAATTAATAGCAATAAAAAAGCATTTGGGCTATATCATTTTAGTAACTTAGGTGAAACAACGTGGTTTAATTTTGCGAATAAGATATTTGAATTAACTAATACCAAAATCAAACTTATACCAGTAAATTCTTCGGAATATGTAACCAAAGCACTCAGACCAAAGTACAGTGTAATGGATAAAACAAAAATAATAGACACCTTTGATTTACAGGTTTTAGATTGGGAAAAAAGTTTAAAAAATCATTTAAATAACCATGGGTCTTAAAGTTTGAAAAACTTTAATTATAGGAATTTAATTACGTAAGATATATCAATAAGCTATATTTGTGTCCTAAATTTGAAAATAATAGATAAATAAATTAACTCTATTTAGAGTCCTTAATAAAAAGTAACATGAATAATAAAATCGCAATTATAGGTTTAGGATACGTTGGTCTTCCATTAGCAGTAGAGTTTGCTAAAAAATATAAAGTTGTAGGATTTGACATAAATAAAGACAGAGTCAATAGTCTAAATAATGGACATGATTCCACTTTAGAGGTTAGTGATGACAACCTAAAACATGTTCTTAAATCAGATTCAGATAAGGGTTTAGAGTTAAGTTTTGACTATAATGCAATAGCCGATTGTAATATTTATATAGTGACAGTTCCAACACCTGTTGATAAAAACAATAGACCTATTTTAACACCATTAATCAAATCTTCAGAAACTGTAGGAAAATTATTAAAAAAGGATGATATCGTAATTTATGAGTCAACCGTTTATCCAGGAGTAACAGAAGACGAGTGTGTCCCTATTCTTGAAAAAGAAAGTGGATTAAAATTTAATAAAGATTTTTTCTGTGGTTACTCGCCAGAGCGTATTAATCCAGGAGATAAGCAACATACGGTAGCAAATATTTTAAAAGTTACCTCTGGGTCTACTCCAGAAATAGGTATTAAAGTTAATGACCTATATGCATCAATTATAACAGCAGGAACACATTTAGCACCAACAATTAAAGTTGCGGAAGCAGCTAAAGTAATTGAAAATGCACAAAGAGATATAAATATTGCATTTGTAAACGAACTAGCTAAGATTTTTAATAAATTAGATATTGATACACACGCTGTTTTAGAAGCAGCAGGTACAAAATGGAACTTTTTACCATTTAAACCAGGTTTAGTAGGAGGACATTGTATTGGTGTTGATCCTTTTTATTTAGCTCAAAAAGCACAAGAAGTTGGTTACCATCCTGAGATTATTTTAGCAGGAAGACGATTAAACGATAGTATGGGAGAATATGTGGCTACTGAAGTTTTAAAACTAATGGTAACTAATGATATTACTATCAAAAACGCAAAAGTTTTAATGTTGGGTATAACCTTTAAGGAGAATTGCCCAGATATTAGAAATACAAAAGCAATTGATGTTTATAACGCTTTAACAAACTTTAATATGAATGTTGATGTCTATGATCCATGGGCAAATACAAATGAAGTAAAAAGCGAGTACGGAATTAATACCATAGAAACACTTTCAGGAGAATATGATGCTATAGTCCATGTTGTAGCACATAAAGAGTTTTCAGATATTAATTTAGACAGCTTAAAGCATAGTAACTCAATAGTGTATGATGTTAAAGGTAGCTTAGATATAAATAAAATAAATAAAAGATTATAAAATGCTGTATCAAAACAAATATCATAATCAAGACTTATCAAAATTTACATTTCTAGTAACAGGAGGAGCAGGTTTTATTGGTTCTAATTTAGTTGAATATCTTTTAAAGTATGATGCTAAGAGAGTTGTTATTTTAGACAATCTCGCAACTGGTCATCTAGAAAATATTAAACCGTTTTTAGAACAGCCTAATTGCGAATTTATAAATGGGGATATCAGAGACTTAGAAACATGTAAAA
This sequence comes from Olleya sp. UBA1516, assembly GCF_002323495.1. Lineage (NCBI taxonomy): Bacteria > Pseudomonadati > Bacteroidota > Flavobacteriia > Flavobacteriales > Flavobacteriaceae > Olleya > Olleya sp. UBA1516. The sequence continues at coordinate 24,006 of NZ_DCQO01000017.1, read as the reverse complement.
AAGCAATGTTGGGTGTGGATTATGTTTTACATCAAGCAGCATTAGGATCAGTACCACGATCAATTAACAATCCAATTACATCAAACGAAGTTAATGTAGGTGGTTTTTTAAATATGTTAGTAGCGTCTAAGGACTCAGAGACTGTTAAGAAAATGGTGTACGCTGCAAGTTCTTCAACTTATGGAGATCATCCAGGTTTGCCTAAAATTGAAGACCAAATAGGAAAACCATTGTCACCTTATGCAGTTACTAAATATGTTAATGAGCTTTACGCTGATGTCTTTAATAAGACCTATGGATTAGAAACTGTTGGTTTACGTTATTTTAACGTATTTGGACAAAGACAAGATCCAAATGGTGCTTATGCAGCTGTTATACCAAAATTTATTGGTCAGTTTCTTAATAATGAAGATTTAACAATCAATGGAGATGGAAAACACTCAAGAGATTTTACCTTTATTGAAAACGTAGTACAAGCTAATATAAAGTCTGCCTTAACGCCTAACAAACCAAATGTAAATCAAGTTTACAACGTGGCCTATGGAGAAAACACTAATCTGTTACAGCTTGTAGAGGCTATTAAAGATGGATTAACAGCTTTGGATAAATCTACATCTTCCAAAGTAATTCACGGTTCTGATAGAGCTGGAGATGTTAAACACTCGTTAGCAGACATAACCAAAGCAAAAGATAACTTTGGATACAATCCTAAATACTCTTTTTCGGAAGGAATTAAACTAACAGTAAAGTATTACAAGGAAAAAAGTATCTAGCAAGAAACAAACAGCTAATATTTTTTAGCTCTAAAACATAAAAATTATAATATGGTTTTTAAGAATAAAATATTATTGATAACTGGTGGTACTGGGTCATTTGGAAACGCTGTATTAAACAGATTTTTGGATACAGATCACTTCAGTGAAATTCGTGTATTCTCAAGAGATGAGAAAAAACAAGAAGATCAAAGAAGAAGATTATCACACCCTAAAGTAAAGTTTTACATTGGTGATGTTAGAGATCCACAATCTGTAGAAACAGCTGTAAGAGGTGTGGATTATATATTTCACGCTGCTGCATTAAAACAAGTACCTTCATGTGAGTTTTTTCCTGTAGAAGCAGTTAAAACAAATGTTTTAGGGACAGAAAATGTTTTAGAAGCAGCTATTAGAAATAACGTAAAAAATGTTGTGGTATTAAGTACGGATAAAGCTGTTTACCCTATTAATGCAATGGGTATTTCAAAAGCAATGATGGAAAAAGTACTAGTTGCAAAATCTAGAAATGCAGGTAATACAATTATTTCCGGAACACGTTATGGAAACGTAATGGCTTCAAGAGGTTCTGTGATACCATTGTTTGTTGATCAAATTAAGTCAAATCAAGATTTAACTCTTACAGATCCTAGTATGACTCGATTTATGATGACATTAGAAGATGCTGTAGACTTAGTATTATACGCATTTGAGCATGCAAACCCAGGAGATATGTTTGTACAAAAAGCACCAGCTGCAACCGTAGAGACTTTAGCTCAAGCATTATTAAGTATGTATAAAAGCGAAAGCGAAATTAAAGTCATTGGTACACGTCACGGAGAAAAACTTTTTGAGTCTCTATTAACAAGAGAAGAAAAAGTTAAAGCTGAAGACATGGGAGACTATTATAGAATTCCGGCTGACAATAGAGACTTAAACTATGCTAACTATTTTTCTGAAGGTGAAATAGATATGAATACAATAGAAGACTATCATTCTCATAACACAGAACGTTTGGATGTTGAAGGAATGAAAAAATTGTTATTAAAGTTAGACTTTATTAAAGAAGACATTAACTAAATATCTAAATGAATACAGACGAACCTAAATTAATTTTAGGAGGACAGCACACCGATCAAAGAGGACAAATAGAATTCTTTAATGAATTTGATATGGGTCCTATCAAACGCGTTTATTTTACTACGCATTTTGATATTGAAACTGTTAGAGCTTGGCAAGGACATATTATAGAAAGTCGTTGGTTTACTTGTGTAAGTGGTAGTTTTATAATAAAACTTATTCAGATTGATGATTGGGATAACCCATCAGATAATTTAAAAGAATATGAATATGAATTATCTTCAGAAAAACAAGAAGTACTCTATATTCCAAACGGTTACGTAAATGGGTTTAAAGCATTAAAAACAAACTCTAAACTAATGGTTATGTCTAATTACGGATTTAATGAAATAGAAAACGATCAAGTAAGATTTGATAAAAATAAATGGGTTAAATGGGACAATTAATAAAAGTAGGAGTTACAGGGCAAGGAGGTTTTATGGGCAAGCACCTATATAATTTTCTGGGTACCAAGGAAGAAAAAATTGAACGAATAAATTTTGAAAGAAATTATTTTGAAAACCAAAACTTACTTCAAGATTTTGTAAAGTCATGTGACGTGATCGTTCACATAGCAGCTATGAACCGACATGAAGATCAACAAGTAATTTATAATACTAATGTTGAATTAGTAAAAAAAATTATTTCTGCTTGTGAAGTAACAAACGCTACACCTAAAATTATTTTTTCATCGTCAACCCAAGAAGAAAAAGATAATCTATACGGTAAATCTAAACGAGATGGAAGACAACTTCTAGAAAACTGGGCACAAATCAATAATGGTAAAGTAGCATCATTAATAATTCCTAATGTTTTTGGACCTTTTGGAAAACCGTTTTACAACTCTTTTATAGCTACATTTTCTCATCAAATTATAAAAGGAGAACAACCAACAGTAATAAATGATAGTACAGTAAATTTAATATACATAAACCAATTATCTCAGGCTTTTTATACTGAAATCATAAAGCAAGCTGGCGAAAATATTACATCATATGTAGTACCACATACATCCTCTAAAAAAGTATCAGAAATTTTAGAATTGTTATATGATTATAAAAAACATTATTTGGATAATGGGCAAGTTCCAAAAGTGGATTTAAATTCTTTTGAATTAGATCTTTTTAATACGTTTACTAGTTTTATTCCTAAAGATTATTTTCCAAGAAAATTCATAAAACATACCGATAATAGAGGAGCGTTTGTAGAAATCATGCGTGCAGGTAGCGCAGGGCAATCATCATACTCAACAACTGTTCCTGGAATTACACGTGGTAACCATTATCACACACGCAAAGTAGAACGTTTTGCTGTAATAAGCGGTAAAGCCTCTATTAAACTCAGAAAAATTGACTCAGAAGAAGTGATAGATTACATATTAGATGGAGACAATCCAGCATATGTAGACATGCCAATTTGGTACACACACAATATTACAAATATTGGTGAAACAGAATTAATAACATTATTCTGGATAAATGAACCTTACAATCCGGAAGACGCAGACACATATTTTGTAGAAGTATAATAAAAATTACAATGAAAAAACTAAAAGTAGTAACGGTCGTTGGAACACGACCTGAAATAATAAGACTATCGTGCACATTAATAGCATTAGACCAAAGTGATGCTATTGAGCATATTTTAGTTCACACAGGACAGAATTATGATTATGAGTTAAACGAAATTTTCTTTGATGATTTAGGACTAAGAAAACCAGATTATTTTCTTGAAGCTGCAGGAAAAAACGCAACAGAAACAGTTGGGAATATTTTGATTAAAATAGATCCAATTTTAGAAAAAGAAAATCCAGATGCCTTTTTAGTACTTGGAGATACTAATTCTTGTTTATGTGCTATTCCAGCTAAAAAACGTCAAATCCCAATTTTTCATATGGAAGCTGGAAACCGTTGTTTTGATCAACGTGTCCCAGAAGAAACTAATCGTAAAATAGTTGATCACGTATCAGATATTAATCTAACTTATAGTAGTATTGCACGAGAATATTTACTTAAAGAAGGACTTTCTCCAGATAGAGTTATTAAAACAGGAAGTCCAATGTATGAAGTTTTAAACAAGTTTTTAACTAAAATCAAGAATTCTAATGTTTTAGAAAAATTAGGTTTAGAAAAAAACAAATTCTTTGTAGTATCCTCTCATAGAGAAGAAAACATAAGCAATCCTAAAAACTTTAAAGGCCTAATAGATTCTTTAAATTTAATAGCAGAAACTTACGATTATCCTATAATAGTATCTACCCATCCAAGAACACGAAATATGTTGGATAGTAAAGATATGAAAACACATAAAAACATTCAGTTTTTAAAACCATTAGGATTTTCAGATTATAACGCATTACAAATGTATTCTTTTGCTGTGTTATCAGATTCTGGTACAATATCGGAAGAGTCTTCTATCCTTAATTTTCACGCACTTAATATTCGTGATGCACATGAGCGTCCAGAAGCTATGGAAGAGGCTTCTGTGATGATGGTAGGACTAAATCCAGAACGTATTATGCAAGGATTAGCAGCGTTAAATGTTCAAGAAAGAAGTCCTAAAAGAAATTTTAGAGAAGTATATGATTATTCTATGCCAAATGTTAGCGAAAAAATAGTAAGAATTATACTTTCTTATACTGATTATGTAAATAGGGTCGTATGGTCAAAAGAATAACGATTTTATTAAACTCTAATACTGAAGGTGCAGGTTTAAATAGGATAAGATTATGTGCTAAAGGCTTTGAAGAACTAGGTATAGAAGTGCAATGGATTTATCTGTTGGATAAAAATTTAAAATATAAGGTTTTTCAGCTTGCTAATTTTTTTGTTCAGTGTATTAAACTTCTTTTTTTAAAGAATCGGAAAATATGGGTTTATGGGCACAAACCAAGTTTTGTGCTTAAACTAATTAAAAGCAATAACCTTATTTTTGAAAGAACAGAGTATCCCTTACAGTTAATACAATCTGACAGCAATAAGAAAGAGGACTTAAATAACTATAAATATGCATCTAAATTTATTTCATGCTCAGATGCATTGATTAATTACTATAAAGGTTACACTCATGATAGTTGTGAGTTTATTAAAGTACCAGCTGTTGTGGATTATAACAAATTTTCTAAAACAGACATGACTTCACCATTAGGTGAAAGAGAATATATAGCTTATTGTGGCGATATGAATAACAATAAAGATGGGATTTATGATTTATTAAAGGCTTTTGCTTTAATTTCTAAACAATTTTCGTCAATATCACTTTGTTTAATTGGAAGTGCTTCTAAAACTGAACTAGCTAAAATTCAGGCAACTGTTAAGGATTTAGACATAGTGGATAGGGTTCATTTTACGGGTAGAATACCGCATAGTGAAATGCCTACATATTTATTTCATGCAAAACTTGTTGCTTTAGCTAGACCAGATAATAAACAGGCTGAAGGTGGTTTTCCTTCTAAATTAGCAGAGTATTTATCTACAGGTACACCAACATTAGTAACTAAAGTTGGCGAAATCCCTTTATATATAAAACACAATATAAATGGTTTTTTATCAGAGCCTAGTAACCCTGAGCTGTTTGCTAAAAATATTGCAATTATTTTAAAAGATTACGATAAAGCAAAACAAGTTGCAAGAGCAGGTCAACAATTAGCTATAAATGAGTTTGCTTATAAAGCAAAATCAAAATTACTAGCCGATTTTATATTTAATTAATTGTGAAAAAAGATTTAATAAAATCATTTTTAGTATACGGTATAGGTGATGCGTTTTCAAAACTTGTACCTTTTTTATTATTACCTTTTTTTACAGAAGTTTTAGTTCCGTCAGAGTATGGGATTTTAGAAATAATAAATACAATTATTTTAATTCTAGCAGTTTTAGGTCGTGTACAATTGGATACTTCATTACAGCGTTTTTTTTACGAAGAAAACAATCAATCTAAATTAGTATCTACGATCTTTTGGGCAATTACATTGTTTTCGTTAGTTCTAGGTGCGATTGCATTCTTGTTTTCATATCAATTATCTATACTTATTTTTGAGAATCCTGATTATAGTTTATTAATTAAAATGGCTGCTATTGTAGTTTTTTTAATGAATGTTAATTCCTATTTTTCAATAGTATGTCGGTATTTAAATATGCCTATATATTTTACTGTAATTACTTTTTTAGGCGTCTTTTTAAATGGATTACTATCATTATATTTAGTTTATTATTTAAAAATAGGTCTTATAGGTATCTTATATGGTCAAATTCTAGGTTTTGGTACAACAGCCTGCTTGTTTATGATACTGTGCAGGAAATACATCCGATTTACCTTTTATAAAGATATTTTTAATAGATCTTTAAAATTTGCATTTCCCTCCTTTCCAGCAGCAATTTTGGCGGTATTTAATATGCATATAAACAAATTTGTAATACTTTATTTTTTAACATACGCCAGTATTGGTGTTTATTCTATCGCATTAAATATAGGTAGTGGTGTAAATATTATTGTCGGAGCATTCTCTTTGGTATGGTATCCATTTATGTATAAAAATTATGATAATACGCAAGGGAAAAAACTTATTTATGATATATACTATTTAGCTTGCTTTTTAATAATGATTGTTATTATAATAATATCATGTTTTGTTGAGGATTTGCTTCCTTTTTTAATTAAAAACACTGCTTATCATGATTCTTTTTATTTAGTAGCAGCTATGTCACTTTGCTTTTTTTACAGAATTATCAAGTATATTTTAGACAGCAGTATACTTATTCAAAAGAAAACAATCTATATTACATATCAGTATTTGGCTACATTGTTTATTAATATTTTATTTTTATTTGTGCTTATAAACAAACTTGAATTGCTAGGTGTCGTTATTGCTTTAATTTTAGCTACAATAACCAGTTTAGTTATTAGTTTTATTTATATGAAAAAAATCAAGATATTTTCATTTAAAGCTTCTGTATTAAGTTATACATTACTTATCGCAGTAATAGTTGTGTTTATAAATTTACTTTATGATTTTGATTTTTTATATCGTTTATTATTTGTTTTAATGTCAATCTTTATATCATTTCTAATAATAGCGAAAAATTACAATTTAAATTTACTAAGCAAATTTAAATTCTGAAAGTAATGGAAGTTAGCAAGTTTAGGTTTTGGGATTTATTTAAAAGTAAAATAACATATTATTTGTTAATTCTACTTTGTGCTTTTCCATTAATGGTTTTTCATATACAGTCCAAAGTAATAATTGTTTGGGCATTGTTGTCTCTAATTTTTATGGTAAAAAAATCTGGCAAAAAATTTGTTAGAGAAAATTTAGTCCTATACTTTATAAACATTGGTTGGGTTATTTGGCTTCTTGCTACCTTAATTTATTCTAGTGATGTTTTGGTTGGCTTAAAAGAATTTGAGCGGATTATTTCTATAATAATAGTTCCTCTAATAATCTTTTTTTTTACCGATAGAATATCTAGTCGGAAAAAATTTATATTGTTTTTAACTTTTGCAATAGCTATTCTGTGTTTTACTATTTATAGCTATGTTTATATCATTAATTACTTTAAAGTTCATTACTATTCTTTATACCTAAAAGGAAATGAGTTTGATTTATTCCATTACATTAAATTTCATTTAAAAGTTAGTAGATTATATCTTTATGGTAGTGATTCAGACTCTAGTTTTTTGCTATTTTATCACAAGTCCTATTATTCTTTGAGCTTATTGTTTTGTATATGCTTTTTGGTTTATAGCACTTTTAAAAAGCCTAAGTATAAATTTTATTTTATACCGCTTTTATTAGTTTTTGTACTTATGATGTTTGTTCATTTATCAAAAGTTCATGTATTACTACTTGTTTTTTTCTGTGTAATTTCACTTTTGTTTTATCTTAGTAAGATTGACTTATCAACAATTAAACATAAAAAAATAATTATAATAGTAAGTATGATTACAGCAGCTTTTGGATATTATGGAGCTAATAAAAATGCAGACTATCTAGGGAGTAGTTTTATAAGTAGAAATAATATTAATGAGTGTTCTGTGGCACTAATAAATGAAAGTCCTATTCTTGGATATGGCTTTGGTAGTGTTAAAAGAATAATGAAGGATTGTTATACAGAAAAATTAAAAACAAATCCAAATTTTAAGTTTCCATTACAATTAAATCAAAACACTCATAATTATTATTTTTATATTTATTTGTCTGGAGGAATATTAGGACTGATCTTATTTTTAATAATGGCATATTATAATATTAATATAGCGTTGCAAAATAACGATAAGTTATATTTGTTGTTTTTAATAGGCTTTTTTATAACCTTGTTGTTTGAAAACTCTCTATTTAGAATTTACGGAATATTGTATTTCACCATTTTTAATAGCATTTTTTTACAAAAATACTTAAGAACAAATTAGAATAAAATTGCAATCCTACAAATGACATATTTTATTTATTTAATATTTAATGTACTAGTTTTCGCTACAATTATTACCGTTTATCTTTATGGGACAAAAAAAGTCACATTAAAGATGTCAAATGTTTGGCAGAAAAAATTCATTTGGCTTTTACTGTTGTTTCACTTATTGTTCACCTTTGCTTTTTATTTATTGTCGGTAAACTCAACTTCGGACGCAGGCGCATATTATAAAGTGGCATCATGGTCCAAGAGCTGGTTTACATTATTTGGAATGGGAGCTGATTTTATGAGATTTATAACTTACCCATTTGTAAAACTCCAATTTTCCTATTTTAATATTAATTTATTATTTTCAATTTTTGGGCTTTTTGGGTTTTATAATTTATACTACCTTTTAATTAAAATTGCACATAAAGATAATAGTAAGATTTATTGGGGAGCTAATGTATTGTTCTTGCTGCCTACTTTTCATTTTTATACATCAGGTATAAGTAAGGACAACTTTCTTTTTTTTTTAGTAACAACACTAATGACTTACCTCTACTTTAAGGAGCGAAAAATTTGGAAATATTTTGTAATCCTATTGTTAATCTTTTTTGTAAGATCTTATTTACTAATTTTCTTATTTGTTTCGTATCTAATTTATATTCTTTTTTTAAGTAAAATTAAAGTCATAATTAGGGTTTCCATTATTCTTTTAGGTTTATTAGCATTGTTTATAATGGAGCCAATTATATCTTCAAAATTAAACATCGAGATTTTCTCATTAGATAGTGTTGCTCAATTTTTAGAAAGGGTACAATCTTATGGTACAAATGACAGACTAGGAGGAGGAATAATCGATGCTTCAAATATGTCCGTTTTATATAGGATGTTTGCTTTTTCGTATTTACCATTAATTCTTGAATCTAATTCTCTTTTAAAGCACCTTACATCAGTTGAAAATTTCTTTCTGCTTTTTATTTTTTTTAAGTTTCTATTAAGTAGTGGTAAATTTAAATTGTTTAGCACATCAATTCCATTAATAAAAGTTACGATAGTGTATACTTTAATAACTTGGTTTATAATGAGCTTTACTTTGTACAATTTAGGTGTTTCAACACGACATAAATATATGTACATCCCTTATCTATATTTGGTTATATTTGTGCACTTAAAAAAAAGAAAAGATATTAGTCTTGTCTGATTTATAAGCATATATATAAATATTACATTATGAAAATTGCATTGTTAGGTGATATTGGCTTTTTTGGAAAATATACCTTAGAAAACAATACCGATATTAAGCAATATTTTAAATCTGTTTCCGAGGTTTTAAGTAAGTACGACTTAGTAGTTGGTAATTTAGAGACTCCTTTTGTAGGTGATTTAAAACCAACTTTAATAAAATCAGCTTGTATAGGTTCTCTTAATGAAAATGTACAACTATTAAAATACTTAAACATAAGTTGTGTTAACCTAGCTAATAACCATTTATTGGATTATGGTATCGATGGTTACAATTTGACTTTAAAGTTATTAAAGGAAAACAATATTAATTATTTTGGAATAGAAGATAAAGCATATTGTTTTGAAAAAAATAACAATAAAATTGCATTTCATGGTTACTGCGCCTACAATACTAGTCCTGCAGGAATGTATAGTAAAAGAAAAGGGTACGGAGTTAATGTTTTAAATTTTCCAAATGTATTAGAAAATTTTAAAAAGTTTGATAGTCAAGGTTATTTTAATATATTAAGTATGCATAGTGGGCAAGAACATATAAACGTTCCTAGCTTTGAAGATATAAAAATGGCAAGGTGTTTATCAGAAACAGCTCCTTATGTTTACTATGGTCATCATCCTCATGTATTACAAGGAATAGAAACGGTTAATAACGCTCTTATAGCATATAGTTTGGGTAATTTTTGTTTTGATGATATATATACAACAAAATCTAAAGAACCATTAGTTGTTCAAAATGAAAATAATAAATCATCAATAATATTAGAAGTTGAAATTATAGATAATAAAATAGTTAACTATAAATCAATACCTATTTATTGTGATGAGAAAGAATTAGTAGTTGGATCAAAACTTATTGAGAAAAACATAAAGGAGTATTCAGAAAAACTGAAAATTAATGAGTCTGATTACACAGAAGCTAGAAATAAACAAATAAGTAAGTTTGTTAATAGCAGAAAACAAATGCGAGATTTTAATTGGTACCTTAAAAGATTAAGCTACCAGTCGATTGTAAGGATTTACGACGCAAAATCTAATATTAAAAAACAACACGATAATGTGTCACAATATTTTTAGAATTTATTATGCTTAAGCTGTTTTTTTTATTACCAAACGGATTTCAAAACTTAGTAATATCCGTGATTAATTCTTTGCAATATAAAAAGCGATACGGAGGGAATTATAAAAAATATAGAGCTGAAATAAATAAAAAAGAAGATTTAAAATTATCAAAAATTAATCAAATTCAAGAAGAGAAAGCTTTAAGTTTTTTAAACTATACTATTTTAAACTCTAAATTTTATCAAGAAAAATACAAGCATATTGATGTCAATAAAATAGAAACAATTTCAGCTTTTAAAATACTTCCTATTTTAAAAAAAGAAGAGTTAAGAAAACATATTGATTTGGTTTATACTATTCCAAAAAATAAGGGAGTTATCTCTAAAACTGGAGGTACAACAGGAAAACCTTTAGAGGTCATATATACCAAAGACGATATACAAATAAGATTTGCCTATTTAGATAACTTTAGGGGACGATTTGGTTACAAATTAGGTAAAAAAACAGCATGGTTTAGTGGTAAAAAATTGCTTTCAGATAGAGATGTTAATAAAAACAGGTTTTGGAAGCACGATTTTATTAATAAAGTAAGATTTTATTCAACATTTCATATTAATCAAAAATATTTAGAATTTTATATTAAAGATTTACTTCAATATCAACCAGAATATTTTGTTGGATTCCCTTCCACATTACTTGAGATAGCAAAATATGGATTAAAAAACAACCTACCATATAGCAGTGATAACTTAAAAGCTATTTTTCCAACAGCTGAAAGTATAAATGATAATGACAGAGAAGTAATTGAGTCTTATTTTAAAGCTCCTATATATGATCAATACGCTTCTTCAGAAGGAGCACCATTTATTTTTGAATGTGTAAATAAAAACCTACATTTAGAGCTTTCAAGTGGTATATTTGAGGTGTTAGACGACGACGACAAACCAGCAAATACAGGTAGACTAATATTAACGTCTTTTAGTACTCATGGAACGCCATTAATTAGGTATGATATTGGTGATAGACTTAAATTAGCACAAGATAAAACTTGTAATTGTGGTAATAATAATCCGCTTGTTTTGGAGATATTGGGTAGAATAAATGATTTTGTGTATTCTCCTGAAACTGGAAAAATTAATTTAGGAAACATATCAAACACACTTAAAGGTGTAGAAGGCGTTATTAAATTTCAAGTAATACAAGATAATTTAGATCAATTAGATATTAATATTGTTATAGATAAACCCAGTTTTAATGAAAATAATCGATTAATTTTTAAACAAAATTGGATTGATCGTGTAGGAGAAAAAATGAAGCTAAACATTCATACGGTAAATGATATACCAAAAGAGAATAGCGGAAAATTTAGAATAGTAAAAAATAATATTAAGCATTTAATAGAAGAACAATAACCAAATGTCAAAACCCAAATTAATACGGATAACAACAGTTCCTCAATCCTTAGCCATACTTTTAAAAGGGCAACTAGGGTTTATGAAACAACATTTTGATGTAATAGGCATTTCTTCCAAAAGTGCTTTGTTACAAGAAGTCGAGAAAAATGAAGGGGTAAGAACTTTATCAGTAAATATGACTAGACAAATTACTCCAATTAAGGATTTTGTCGCATTATATAAGCTATATAAAATTTTAAAATCCGAAAAACCTTATATCGTTCATACTCATACGCCAAAAGCCGGATTATTAGGTATGATAGCGTCTTACCTTGCAAAAGTTCCTAATAGATTACATACAATTGCAGGTTTACCTGTTATGGAGGCAAAAGGCCTAAAAAGGCATATTCTATTAGCTGTAGAAAAAATAACCTACGCTTGTGCTACTAAAGTTTATCCAAATTCTAAGGGATTGCAGGATTTTGTTTTAGAACAAAAGTTAATCACAAAGACTAAGTTACGTATTATTGGAAAAGGTAGTTCTAATGGTATTGATACAAATTATTTTAATAAATCTAATTTTAATGAATCTGACTTATTAAACCTCAAAGAAACTCTAAAAGTTACTTCAAATGATTTTGTATATATTTTTGTAGGTCGACTGGTTACAGATAAAGGCATTAATGAGATGGTAGAGGCTTTTTCAACTATAAGTAAAGACAACAGTTGTGTCAAATTATTACTTGTAGGACCTCTAGAGAGTGATTTAGACCCTTTGCAAAGCTTTACTTTAAACCAAATAGAAACTAACAATCAAATCATATCTGTTGGTTTTCAAAAGGACGTAAGACCTTATTTGGCCATATCAAATGCTTTAGTTTTTCCCAGTTACAGAGAAGGGTTTCCAAATGTAGTTATGCAAGCAGGAGCAATGGGATTGCCTGCTATTGTTAGCAACATTAATGGTTGTAACGAAATAATTGAAAACAACTTTAATGGTTTAATTATACCAACTAAAGATAGTGGTTTGTTAAAAGAGAAAATGGAACTAATTTTAAAAAATTCCGATCTATGCAAGAAAATGAGTGCAAATTCGAGACAAAAAATAGTCGTTAATTATAACCAAAAATATATTTGGGAAGAATTGCTACAAGAATATAAAAAATTATAAATTTGAATTGTAAAGTTTGAACTATGAAAATCAACATTAAATTAGTTATCCTATTTTTATTAATCATATCAGTTAATGCCTGTAAATCAGACAAAAGCGATCAGTCGGATACAGATGAGCAAAATTTAGAAATAGATGAAACCAACACGGAAAAATTAACTGAGAATAAAAACAAAATTGATGATGAAAATTTTATTGTTAAAATTGATTTTAGCTCAAGTGAAGAAGGGTTGTTTCAAGTACTATATAACTTACAGCAGGACCCAAGTCAATGGGAAAAAAGATATTTTAAAATAAATAAAGGAGAAGAAGTTCAAACTATTGAAGCTAAGTTTGATTTAAACAAATTTGGCTCACCAAAGATAGTAAGACTTATTCTAGGAGGAGAACAGCCAAAACAAATTAGCTTAAAAAAATTCCAACTATCTGGAGACGGTAATTTAATAGATATATCTTCAGATAATTTTGATGAATTTGTTAATGTAAATGAATTTGTACAGTTAAATAAACAAAACAATACTTTAACAACTTTTAAGGTTAAAGATAGGCACATTCCTATTATTGCGCTTTCTAAAAAAGCATTAGACTCATTGTTATATTAATTGCTTGTGTATAAAACTATTTTTAAACGCTTAATTGACCTTCTCATATCAATAACTGGTATGATCTTTTTATGCCCTATATTTTTAATTGTATTAATTTATTTGTGGTTTTATAATCAAGGCTCTCCATTTTTTTTTCAAAAAAGACCAGGTGAAAACTGTAAAATATTTTCAATAATAAAATTTAAAACCATGAATGACAAAAAAGATGTTCATGGAAATTTATTATCAGATGAACAAAGGTTGTCTAAAACTGGAAAAATTATTAGAAAATTATCCTTAGACGAAATCCCTCAATTAATTAACGTAATTAAAGGAGATATGAGTTTAATTGGTCCTAGACCTTTATTGGTAGAGTATTTACCACTATATTCAAAGGAACAAAATAAGAGACATCTAGTTAAACCAGGAATAACTGGTTGGGCACAAGTAAATGGCAGAAATGCTATTAGTTGGGAGAAAAAGTTTGAATTAGATGTTTGGTATGTTGAAAACATTAGTTTTAAATTGGATATTAAAATCTTCATAAAAACAATTTTTAAAGTAATAAAATCAGAAGATATCAATACTGAAAACCAAGCAACAACCACTAAATTTAAAGGTAGTTAATATATTATGGAAAAAATCGCAATAATTGGAGCTGGAGGTTTTGGGCGAGAAGTTAAAACTTTAATAGATAGCATTAATCAATTAGAAAAAAGGTATGATTTAATAGGTTTCTTTGATGATAATATTGATCGTGGTACCATAGTTAATGGATTAATGGTATTAGGAGGATTAACTGATTTAAATAAAATTGATTATAAACTAAATGTAGCTTTAGGCATTGGTGTTCCTGATGTTAAACAAAGATTAATATCCAGTATAACAAATTCAAACATTAATTTCCCTAATTTAATTCATCCTTCTGTTATACTATCTGGTGATGATGTAACATTAGGAAAAGGTAATATCATTTGTGCAGGAAACATCTTAACATGTAATATAATAATAAAAAACTTTATCACTCTTAATTTATGTTGTACAGTGGGACATGATACTAAAATTGGTGATTATAGCTCATTTATGCCTAGTGTAAATATTTCTGGTGAGGTAGATATTAATCAGTCTGTTTATGTTGGTACAGGTGCAAAAATAATAAATCAATTAAGTATTGGAGAAAATACTATTGTTGGCGCGGGAGCAGTCGTTGCAAAAACATTACCAGCCAATTGTACAGCAGTTGGTATACCAGCAAAACCAATAAAATTCCATTAGACTATGAATACTAAAATATGGCTATCCTCTCCGCATATGGGAGGAACTGAACAAGATTATGTAAAAGAAGCTTTTGAGGCTAACTGGATAGCACCACTAGGACCAAACGTGAATGGTTTTGAAAAAGATTTAGAAACTTATTTAGGTGAAGATAAAAAAGTAGCATGTTTATCATCTGGTACTGCAGCTATACACTTAGCGTTAGTTCAATTGGGAGTTCAAATAAATGATGAGGTTATTTGTCAAACCTTTACTTTTTGTGGTTCATCTAACCCAATAGCATATCAAGGAGCAACACCTGTGTTTGTAGATAGTGAGTCTGAAACTTGGAATATGTGCCCTAAACAACTTGAAATAGCCATAGAAGATAGAATAGCTAAAGGTAAAAAACCAAAAGCAATTATTATAGTTCATTTATATGGAATGCCTTCAAAAATTGACGAATTATTGCAAGTAGCTTCAAAGTATAAAATCCCAGTTATTGAAGATGCTGCAGAAGCTTTGGGGTCAACTTATAAAGGAAGGAAGTGTGGTACATTTGGAGATTTTTCTATATTATCCTTTAATGGTAACAAAATAATTACGACTTCAGGAGGTGGAGCAATGGTGTGTAATACGGATGAGGATAAGATTCAAACGGTTTTTTATGCTACACAAGCTAGAGATAACGCACCACATTACGAGCATTCTAAAATTGGATACAATTACAGGATGAGTAATATTAGTGCAGGAATAGGAAGAGGTCAAATGGAAGTTTTAGATAAACACATTGCTTTAAGAAGAGATATGCATGATTTTTATGTTGATTTGTTTAAAGATATCAAAGGAGTAGAGGTACAAAAACAACCTAGTTCAGATTTTTATTCAAATTTTTGGTTAAGTTGTATTTTAATACATGAAAACGCTGCGTTTACAAAAACTCAATTTCAGGAAGCTATGGAGGCTGATAATATTGAAACTAGACCCTTATGGAAACCAATGCATTTACAACCTGTTTGTGTGGATAATCCTTATTATGGAGATGGGTTTTCAGAGAGTTTATTTGTAAAGGGTCTGTGTTTGCCTTCAGGATCAAATCTTACAATAGAAGAAAAAAACAGAATTAAACATAGTATAGCATCTCTTATTAAGTAACGGTATTTTAATGCTTTAAAATAGTTTTACATTGTTTTTGTAATTAAATAAACGCTTAACAACTCTGTTTTTAATCACTATAACAAAAACAAACTAAAGTGATAATTAATATAATATTTATACTGCTTTTAGTAGTTCTGTGTGTTGCGATTTTTAGATTTTTCGCAAAAAAATCAAATGGTTTGTATACCAATATATTGCTATTTGGAGTAAGTATAGTTCACTTTTTTATATTTGTTTATCGTTTTTTTTACCTTAATATAGATGCTGGAGACTCTAGAAGATTTTATGATGTAGCAAGCCAATCTACTGATTGGTTTAGCCTATTTGGAATAGGGAACAAGTCTATGCCATTTTTGTTATACCCATTTGTAAAAACAGGAATAAGTTATTTTAGTCTCTCTCTGTTATTTAGCATTTTAAGTTTTATGGGTTATTTGATTTATTTTAAGATACTTACAAAAAACATATCTAATAAAACCCTATTAGAAAAGACTTTGATTGCCCTTTTTTTTATAATACCTTCTCTACATTTTTGGACAGTATCTATAAGTAAAGAAGCTATTATTTTTTTATTAATGGCTTTGGTTTTTGAAAAAATAAATAATCTTAAGTTTAGCAACTTAAATATAATTGCTAGCATTGTAATTATATTATTTATTAGACCATATTTGGCAGCTATTCTTATGTTTCCATTAATTATTTTAAATTTTAAAAATTTCTCTTTTAAATATAAAATAATAATCACTAGTATCTTAGCAGTATCAGTACCAGTAATTTTAAATTTTCTAAGAATCTCTAGTCTTGAAAGCTTAAAGTCAAACTATCTAAAAGTCATATTGTTTGCTAAAGAAAACGGAAGTAGCTCAATTAATTTATTAGATAATAATTATTTTGAGAGGGTGTTTCTTGTTTTATTTAGACCTCTTTTTTATGATGCTCAAACTATACTACAGTATTTAGTTTCATTTGAAAATGCAATTTGGATAATTCTTTTTGTTATATTTATTTTACTTTTAAAAAACAAACCTACCGTGTTTAAGAGTATGATTTTTAAATTCTTAATTATCTATGCAATTAGTGTTGTAGCTTTTTACAGTATTTATATGTATAACCTAGGTTTGGCAAGTCGAATGAGGGTAATGTTTATGCCTTATGCAATGATATCACTTATTCTTCTTAGCAACAGTAGCGAAAAAAAATATAATAATTTTTAAAAGTTATTTTCGGTTTTGATTCTAGTAATAGATTGATATATTTCTCTATTATAGATTAATTTAAGATATTTACACTCTTTTATAGCTACACATAATGTTTAAACAATTAAAACAAGCTTTATTTCAAGTTTTAGAATCTAGTCAGAAAAAGATAGATTTTAAAAATGTAAATTACTTACCAAGGTGGGCAATACTTTGTTTTGATAGTTTCATTTTAGTAATTTCTTTATTTTTTACTAAGATTATTGTAAGCAAAATTAAAAATGCAGCTTTTTTTAATTTAGGATTTTCAAAAGAGGAGCTTTTAATAGTTGTAATTAATGTCTTATTTTTTATACTATTTAGGACTTATGCTGGGCTTATTAGGCACTCAACTTTTATTGATGCTGCTAAGTTTTTCCTAGCGTCTTTAGCTACATTGCTTTCATCCTTAGCATTATACTACGGTTATTTTTATTTGGTTGGTGACGAGTTGTTTTCAATTCCTCAACTGTTTATATATTCCATCGTATCTTTTTGTGGTTTATTTTTATTCAGGATTTTGGTTAAACAAGTCTTTGAAGTTTACCAACGTTACAATGATGAAGAAGCAAGACTAAATGTTTTAATTTATGGTACCAGTGAAAATGCAATAGCAATAGCGAGTGCATTAAAATCGGAAAAACCTTCGCGATACAAGGTTTTAGGATTTATTGATAAGGATGGTAAAAATAAAAGTAAAGAAATATTAGGTCTACCAATTATTTATTTAAAACGTAAAACCGCAGTATTACTTAGGATATATAATGCACAAGCACTTATTATAGCAGATAGCTCCTTAACAAAAGAGGAAAGTATTAAAATTGTTGATAGCTGTTTAGAGTTTAACTACAAGGTTTTTAGAGCGCCTTTAATTTCCGATATAGAAAAAAACACTACACTTTCTAATCAAATTCAAAAAATACAAATTGAAGACATTTTAGAGAGAGAGCCAATACAGTTAGATAACAAGTTAGTTGCAAAAGAAATTTTTAATAAATGTATTCTAGTTACAGGTGGAGCAGGTTCTATTGGAAGCGAAATTGTTAGACAAGTTGCTAGCTATAAGCCTAGTAAACTATTGATTTTTGATCAAGCAGAATCGCCTTTATACGAAATTCAGCAAGAAATTAAACATGATTTTCCAGATCTAAACTTCGAAGCAATTATAGGAGATGTAAGAAAAGTAGATGTTTTAGAAGATGTTTTTAAAAAATATAACCCACAAGTAGTTTATCATGCAGCAGCATACAAGCATGTACCATTAATGGAAAAACACCCTTCGGAAGCTATTTTTGCTAACATAATGGGATCAAAAAATGTAGCGGATTTATCTTATAAATTTAAATCAGAAAAATTTGTCATGGTCTCTACAGATAAGGCTGTTAACCCAAGTAACGTAATGGGAGCCTCAAAACGTATTGCCGAGATTTATGTCCAAGCCTTACAGGTTAAAGCTATGGCAGACCCTAAAAACAAAACTAACTTTGTAACCACTAGATTTGGAAATGTTTTGGGTAGTAATGGCTCTGTTGTACCATTATTTAAAAGACAAATTGAAGAAGGTGGACCTTTAACAATAACGCATCCAGATATTATTAGATATTTTATGACCATACCAGAGGCTTGCCAATTAGTTTTGGAAGCAGGTGCAATGGGTAATGGTGGAGAGATTTTTATCTTTGATATGGGAGAAGCTGTTAAGATAATTGACTTGGCTAAAAAAATTATCCGTTTAGCAGGTTTTGTACCTTATAAAGATATTGATATTAAAGTTGTTGGATTACGACCAGGAGAAAAGTTGTATGAAGAGCTGCTAAGCGATAAATCTACAACATTGCCTACTTACAATAGCAAAATCATGATTGCCAAAGTAGATAACTGTACTCATACAGAAATTAACAAAGATGTAAATGAGTTATTTATTTTAGCTAAAGAAGACAATAAAAATGAAATCGTAAAAAAAATGAAGGATATTGTACCTGAATTTTTAAGTATGAATTCTGATTATGAGGTTTTTGATAAAAAGATAGTTTAAAAGAAAAAAAACAAATGAAAATAGCAGTAATTGGTACTGGTTACGTTGGTTTAGTAACAGGAACTTGTCTAGCCGAAACAGGAAACGAAGTACTTTGCATAGATATAGATCAGGAAAAAGTAAAACAAATGCAGTCTGGAAAGGTGCCTATTTACGAGCCTCATTTAGATGTATTATTTGAAAGAAACATTAAAGCTAATAGGCTTAAATTTTCTACTAGTTTAGAAGAAGGATTGGAGCATGGAGATATCATTTTTCTTGCATTACCAACGCCAGAAGATGAAGATGGATCTGCAGACCTTAAATATATATTAGGTGTAGCAGATAATATTGGAAAGTTAATAAAGGACTATAAAGTCATCGTTGACAAAAGTACAGTACCAGTAGGTACATCTGATAAAGTAAAAGCAGCCATATCTAAAAATGCAAAAGTAAATTTTGATGTTGTTTCTAATCCAGAGTTTTTACGCGAAGGATTTGCTGTAGACGACTTTTTAAAGCCAGAGCGTATCGTTGTTGGTTCAAGTAGCGATCGTGCAACTAAGCTTATGGAAAAACTATATAAACCATATGTAAGATCTGGAAATCCAATTATTATAATGGATGAAAAGTCTGCCGAACTTACAAAATACGCTTCCAATTCGTTTTTAGCTGCCAAAATAACCTTTATGAATGAGATTGCTAACTTTTGCGAAAAAGTAGGAGCAGACGTAGATAAAGTTAGAATTGGTATGGGAACAGACTCTCGTATAGGAAAACGATTTTTATTTCCAGGGATTGGTTATGGTGGTTCATGCTTTCCTAAAGATGTAAAAGCATTACATAAGTCGGGATTAGATAATAATTACGATTTTAAAATTTTAGACGCAGTTATTAATGTTAATGCTAGACAAAAACTAGTATTAATTCCTAAGGTAGAATCTCATTTTAATAATGATTTAAAAGGGAAAAATATAGCTGTTTGGGGATTAGCATTTAAACCAGAAACGGATGATATTAGAGAAGCTCCAGCATTATATATGATAGACGTATTGTTAGAAGCAGGATGTAATATTACAGCTTTTGATCCAGAGGCTATGGCAAATGTTAAACGTAAATTAGGTGATAAAATTAACTTTGCAGATAGTATGTATGAAGCATTAAACAATGCAGATGCATTAATTATTTCTACAGAATGGAGTATTTTTAGAACACCAGATTTTAGTAAAATGAAACAATTAATGTCCTCGTTTTCAATTTTTGATGGTCGTAATCTATATGACGTAAAAGATGTAGAAAATGAAGGATTTAAATATGTGTCAATAGGAAGATAAATGAGTCAAAAAAGAGTTTTAATTACTGGAGCAGCAGGATTTTTAGGATCACACTTATGTGACCGTTTTATAAATGAAGGTTATTTTGTTATTGGTATGGATAACTTTATAACAGGAGATCCTAAAAATATAGCACACCTGTCTTCAAACGCTAATTTTCTTTTTATACAACATGACGTTACCAATTTTATAAATATAGAAGGTGACCTAGATTATATTTTACATTTTGCTTCTCCTGCAAGTCCAATAGATTATCTTAAAATACCTATTCAGACTTTAAAAGTAGGGAGTTTAGGGACACATAATTTATTAGGTTTAGCTAAAGCTAAAAAGGCAAGGCTGCTTATTGCTTCTACATCAGAGGTTTATGGTGACCCATTAGTGCATCCACAGACAGAGGATTACTATGGTAATGTTAATACCATTGGACCAAGAGGCGTGTATGACGAGGCTAAACGTTTTCAAGAATCTATAACTATGGCGTATCATAGGTTTCATGGATTAGAGACACGTATTGTCCGTATTTTTAACACTTATGGACCAAGAATGCGACTTAACGATGGACGTGTAATTCCTGCTTTTATGGGACAAGCACTGCGTGGTGAAGACTTGACCGTATTTGGTGATGGTGTGCAAACGCGCTCATTTTGTTATGTTACAGACCAAGTAGAAGGAATTTATAGACTACTTTTAAGCGATTACGCAAACCCAGTTAATATTGGTAATCCACATGAAATTACCATTAAAGATTTTGCAGAAGAGATTATTAAATTAACAGGCACAACGCAAAAAGTAATTTATAAAGATTTACCTGTGGACGATCCCATGCAACGTCAACCAGACATAGCATTGGCTAAAAAGTTGTTAGGTTGGGAGCCTAAAGTAGGTCGTGCTGAAGGAATGAAAAAAACCTATGACTACTTTAAAAACTTAACGCAAGCAGAGCTTCATAAAAGCGAACACAAAGACTTTTCAAATTATAACAAGTAATTTTTTATGGAGTATAAACGCGGAAGGTACTCTTGGTTACTTAGACCTGCATTAATCATTTTTGACCTAGTTGTCATCAATGTACTTGCGTTTTATTTTTTTAACTTTAATCAATCAAGTCTTTACTATTTTGATATAGATATATTGAATAACAAACACTTTTTGTATGTGGTGTATTCAATATTTTTCTGGATGATATCGACGTCTTTATTGCGGTTTTACGAGGTCTATCGTTACACCTCAAGTATCAATATTATATCATTAATTATAAAGCAATTTTTAGCTTTTGGTATTATCGTATATGCCTTTATAGGTGCTTTTAGAAGCATAGATACACCTGCATTTACAACACTTAAATACTTACTACTTTCATTTTTAATTATAAGTACTGCAAAACTAGTTAGCTATTATATTTTAAAATCGTATCGTTCCTTTTTAAAAGGTAATGTTAGACGTGTTGTTATTATTGGAAAGGATGAAGGAGCACAAGAGTTAAAACAATTATTTACTAAACGTAAAGAATTAGGGTATACCATTAAAGCGATCTTTGCAAATACAGATGCTAAAGGGTTTACAGGAAATATTTCAGATAGTTTTCAATTTTTATCTAACGATAAAAGTATTGACGAGATTTATTGCGCAATTGATGAACTAACTGAGAAGCAAGTCAATGATTATGTAAAGTATGCTGAGATTAATCATTGTAATATAAAGTTTATTCCAAGATCCAGTAAATTACTTACTAGTAGATTAAAAACAGATTATTATAATTACCTACCTGTATTATCAATGCCAGAGGTAACATTAAATAATGATTTTAATAAATTTATTAAACGCATTTTTGATGTTGTTTTTTCATCACTTATTATAATTTTTATTTTATCATGGCTAGTCCCATTATTGTTTATTGTTATAAAATTAGAATCTAAAGGACCTTTGTTTTATAAACACACACGTAACGGAATTAATTATAAAGAGTTTGATTGTTATAAGTTTAGATCATTAAAAACCAATAAAACTATTGCAGGAACCTATATCACCCAAAATGATAAACGAGTAACTAAAATTGGTAAGTTTTTACGTAAAACTAGTTTGGACGAGTTTCCGCAATTTTACAATGTTTTAAAAGGTGACATGAGTGTTGTTGGACCCAGACCACACATGCTATCTTATACAGATGATTATTCAAAAAAAATTGACAAGTACAATTTTATATTTAGACACAACGTTAAGCCTGGCGTTACAGGATTAGCCCAAGTTAAAGGTTATAGAGGTGAAATTAAAAATGACGAAGATATAATTAACCGTATTAAATATGATAATTTTTATATCGAAAATTGGTCACTAGTCTTAGATATTAGAATCATATTTCAAACCATGATAAACGTTTTTAAAGGTCAAAAAGAAGCCTACTAAACATGAAACCATTAGTCTCTATAATAACACCAATGTATAACTCAGAAGCTTTTATAGATCAGACTATAAAAAGTATTTTGTGTCAGACGTATACTAATTGGGAGTTATGGCTAATAGACGACTGCTCAACAGATAATACCATTGCATTAGTAAAAAAATATGTTGCTATGCATGACAATATTCAATTACTAACAAATGCCACTAATGCAGGCGTTGCAATATCCAGAAATAAAGGTATTGAAGCTTCACAAGGCGATTTTATTGCGTTTTTAGATGCAGATGATTTTTGGATGCCTAATAAATTGGAAGTTCAAGTTAATGTTATGCTAACCCAAAATTGTGATGTAAGTTTTAGTAGTTACAAACAGATTAATGAGGCAGGACAATCATTAAACAAGTTAGTAAAAGCATTACCACAACTCAGTTACAAAAAATATTTAAAAACCAATTACATAGGTAATCTTACCGGAATGTATAATGCTAAAACTTTAGGCAAAATAAAAGCGCCTAACCTGCGTAAAAGACAGGATTGGTTATTATGGTTGTCTGCTATCAAAAAGTCCGGTAAACCTGCTCTAGGCATCCAAGAGCCATTAGCATATTATCGTGTCAGAGCAAACTCTATCTCTTCTAATAAATTAGAGTTATTAAAGCATAACTATTGGGTGTATAAAAAAGGCTTAGGATTTTCAACAATAAAATCCATATACAGCATGGTTATTTTTATTTACGAACATTTTTTTGTTAAGTCAAGACTAATTGTATCTACTAAACAATAGTTTATGCACTGTATTTTGCTAAATATTTGATTATGTGTGGTTTTAACCACAACACAAAATGAGTAAAATATGCTACTTTCGATAAGGCGCAAAAAAAAAACGATTAAAAA